>DAORIT010000001.1:0-11872 GCA_035438685.1 Parcubacteria group bacterium
CCAACCGATCGATTTCCTGCCAGCCCAACCAACAGTACCCGCAGTTGCTCCTCCAGCGAAGCCCATTGCCCACTTACCGAGTTTATTGATATTGCCGTCTGCTTGATCCGCTACACCCTTAGATATGGTGAATGATGCTATTAGGAAGATGATGATCATCACATAGTTGACCAGGGTAGGCACAGCCCCTACAGTGAAGCTCGTACTAGAGAGTGCGTTACCAAGTGATTCACTGGTCATTCCGGTAAAGACTGTCGCGCTAATTCCTTGTATCAAAATAACTGTTACCCAAGTCATAAGCATGAAGACAGGTGCGAAGACCGCCTGCCCTATTAGAGTGGACTTCCACTTACTTGCATATCCACTGAGTCCTGGGAAAACCATTGAGAGGAACATGATTGGAGAGAGCACAAGTACGAATATGAGCGCTACATAACGAACGATAAACATCACTGCCATAGCAGAGAAGATGAAGGTGGTGACAATGAGCACTATGATTGTCATCACAGCACTAGTAAGCACTACTGAACTGTCGATGCTACCGTACATTTGCCACAACTTTTGGGTACCCAATGCGTCTATGATGCCGTTTGAAAGTCCAGCGTTGAGGAAGTTCTGAGGTCCTAGGAGTGCCCCTGGAGCTATAGCTTTGTAGAAGGTCAGAGCAAGAAGGTTAGTCACATCGATAATCACCTTGGTGAAGAAGAGGCTGAAGTTGACCAACACAGCCGCTATAACCATCTTCACTATTAACCCCTTGGTATCTTTGTCTCTACCAACTATTGTCATTATTGAGGAGTACAAGAGCATGAAGATGAACCCCATGTTGGCCACATCTCTTATAACGGTCCAGGTTATGTCAATTGCAGGAAGTCTACCAATGTTCTCTGACATGGCTATAACCGTGTAGTAAATAGATGCGTTAAGGACGACTCCCGAAAGCATAGTGATCCAAGAGACTACTTTGACCAAGGCGATCACTAATGGAGAGAGAATGACGCCAACGAAGTCAAAGCTCCCTAAAACCATTTTTGCCGCCCCAGCAGCCAGCCAGTTAGTGGTTGTTTGTTCTTGTGCCAGTACATAACTAGTTGGCACCACAAGAAAGGCTAGGACGATGATTGTTAGCACTATGATATGTGGTAAAAACTTTCTCATATGCCTGCTGAGTTATTTCTAGCTGAATCTGTGACACTTACAGATCCATTGCATGATATGGACACTGCTTGGCCAGAAGGGTTTGTGGCTAGGATATTCGCTGTCTTTGTACCGACAAAGCTGTACCTAACTTGTAATGGCTCGACGAAGAATGTGTCCGACGAGGCTATCTCATCGCCAAACCATCTGTAGGTTGTTCCTGTTGGGTAACTACTTGTCATGATCCACTCCATGTCAGTCCCTACTTGTGTAGAGCTTGTTGATGGTGCGCAAGATAGAGATGGGTTACTTGTTGTAGGAGTCTGAGTTGTTGGTGCCGGGGTATTCGTTGTTCCGCCATTCCCCACCTCGTCCCCTTCGAATGTCGGTGCGGGCACCTGATTTATTGCATTGATGTTTGGATCCTCACATTGGCCAATTCTATCTTTGATTCCTCTCGAGTACTGAAGAGTTTTGAGAGTGTTGTTTCTAATTTTTATTAGCTCGTTAACATCTGATTGACCACCGAACTTCAAGTCATCGTCTTGGAGTAATGAGCTAATGCGTCCACCAATATATTTCGAGTATTGGCTTAAGGTAAAGACCACCGGGTCCCATGCCATCACTTCGTATCTAGATATTGTACTGACTAAGTCGTCGACAGCTGTGTTCATGGTGGTCATTCTGTTGCTCCAACTGACCGAGTTCTCCTTTCTAAAGTCGTTTCTAGTTATGAAGTCATTGAATACTTCGAGCGCCTTAATGGTGCCTGGAATCTCCTTACAGATTGGTATGAAGTATGGAGAGTTAGAGACGCTGCCAGACATGAGACAGTTGTCGTTGCTTGGATCTGAGTTTGGATCTTTCTGCCCGTGATGACAAATGTCGAGTATCCCGTCTTCGTTGTAGTCATATCCGTCTGGAATGTTGTCGCCGTCCACATCGATGATTTCATTCCTGGTGTCTGCAATAGAATTTTTGTTGAACAGTCCCTTGCCTTTGTCGTTAAACACATGTCTTTGGAGTAGACCAGCAAGTAGAGCACTCGCTAGAGAGTCTATATCGTCTGCTGATATTAGTTTGTCTACTCCTGAGCCAAGAGCTTTGTTGAGTTGGTTAGATATTACTGATCCCGGTGTGGTAACCTCTTCCTCAAGACAAGCAGTCGGTTCCTTATTTGGGTTCCAATTGGGATACTCATTTAAAATATTCTGTGCTTCCTCTGGGTCAGCATCGTAGTATCTAGCCATGGTGGCCATATTAGGAGGTTGGTTTTTCTTCAAGCAGGTTGTTTTGCTCATGAATCCAGTGTTGAGCACCCTGTCTTCTCTACTGACTGAGAGTGTGTTTGCCAACCTGCTATCTATATCGAGTTTTGCCTTTAGGAAAGCGCCTTGAGGATTATTTTGGTCCTCTTGGGTCATTTTGAGCCAAGCGTCCCAACCTCCCTGGTTAAAGTCTTGGTAAAAGTTATCTATGTTTACCCCAATTTCACTTAGAGTACATTGGTAGTTTGATGTATTTTGGGTGTATTGCTTGACCAAAGATAATCTAATTTGTGCTTGAAAGGGCGAACAAAGAAAGCCGAAAGAAGTATCGTTAATTGCATCTCCCACCACCCCATTTGCAATGTTTCCAAAATAACTTCCTGTATCAGTTATGAAAGCGGGGTTACCATCAAATCCAGTATTGGCCCATTTGATTGTTGATTGGACGATATCGTCAATCATTTTTTGAGCAAGCTGCTTACCAACCTTGTTTACCAAGAAATCAATAATGGTCGGAACGCTCTCAAGGTTTATGTCTCCTACTCCCCAAAAAGCTTGGGCTTTAGGGGCAGCGATTGGAGAGAAGAAAATAGAAAACCCAAAGACAAAAACCATTACAAGGGATAGGAGTCTTTTTCTAAAAGTTTTAGTTTTGGATTCCATTGTCTAAGAGTACTTTGATTATGTCTTCTACTATCCTCTCTCCGCCACCTATGTTATTTCTTGCACTAATTACACCAGCGAAAGACAGCGCAGAGTCGACACTCTGATCTGAAATTGATTTCATGCCTGAGGATATTGAGAGATAGTTGTTTACTAGGTCAGTGTGTAAGACTAAAAGTGAGGATGGTACCTCAATGTTTTTTAATTCTTGAGCAGCAGTTTCGTATGCGAGAGAAATTTTTTTAGCAGCATCCTCCAGTGACTTGTCTGTTGAGTTTACTTTTGTTGGGTCACTACCGATTGAACTAATTTTATTTATACGTCTTCTTTCTATCTCTGTTGTTATGAGGTCGTACTTTTGAAAATTGGCTTTAGCATTGCTCACCACATTGATGTCTAGGGCACTTACTTTTGGCGCTGTTTTTATATCGGCAATAGAGTCAGCATATTTGTCTGCTAGTGCTGTAATATTTTCCTCAGATATTTGGCCATTTGTGGCGAGATTAATGTAGTCGGTTATAAGCTGTCTACCCACTAGATCAGTGGTGGTTAGGTTCTCTGAATCGTCTGTATCCCGCTCAGTACTAAGGTCGGAAACTGAGTTAGGCTCAGGAACTTGATAGTTATTATTTATTTCAGGGGTTTCTGCCGATACTTTGAAGACGCTTTTCTCTTTATCTGCTCTTTGCCATGAGGCACCGAGTACTAGTAGGAATGAAATGAAAAGTGCTAGCGTGACACGTGTTCGCATGTTCCTCTTATTATATCAGAGGTATACAGACAAAATTATCTTTATATATAAGTAGTGGATACTGAAACCTTAATAAATTTCTTATTAAGGTTTATTAGAGTTTGAGGCTAAGCTCCTTCCATAAATCTAGAGGTACATCTTCGGCTCTGGTGTTCTCACTTAAGGAAAGATTTTTGAAAGTTTCCAGAACTTTATCTTTATCGAAGACGACACCGAGGTTTGAAGACAATTTCTTCCTCTTTGAGGCGAATCCAGCCCGCAAAATCTTGAAAAAATGCGCCTCTTCCACACTATTTTGCTCAAAAAAGGTCTTAGAGATGTTGTATATGGCCAAAATGGCGGAGTCTACCTTGGGTGCTGGGCTGAATGAGCCAGCCTTGACCGTGTCCACTAGCTTTGGCTCACCATAGATCTTTATTGATATTGAGAGGATGCTCTCTTTGCTGTTTCGAGCGATAATCCTCTCGGCAACCTCCTTTTGTACCAGAACTACCATTAATTCTGGTTGATTTGAGTTCGAGAGGAACTTCTCTAGTATGGCACCAGTGATGTTGTACGGTATGTTGGCTATGAGTTTGTATCTATCCCACTTAGGAGTGAGGTCCAGGATATCTTCGTTCATAAGAGTTAGTTGGCCAGACTCGATCTCGGTAGCAAACA
Organism: Parcubacteria group bacterium; assembly: GCA_035438685.1. Lineage (GTDB taxonomy): Bacteria > Patescibacteriota > Minisyncoccia > Phycocordibacterales > Zambryskibacteraceae > JAIFWN01. The sequence goes on from DAORIT010000001.1 coordinate 4,480, forward strand.
TCTCTTTTAGTTTGAGGGTTAAATCATCATCCTTTTCTACTCCGATGACCTTGGCACCAGAGTATAAGAGCCATGAGGTTAGAGCGCCCAGTCCTGGGCCAATTTCTAAAACAGTGTCAGAGGGTGAGAGTCTTCCCGCCTCTACAATCTGGTTTAAAGCTTTCTCTGACTTGAGGAAGTTCTGGCCTAGAGATTTCTTTGCGTACATGAGTCTATAGTGAGCTTAGTTGGTCTAGAAGTCTATCTTGTACAAAATGTCTCTTCGGGTATCTCGTCTTGGTACTGAGCCCTCGTTCCATACCTCTTCTTCGGTAAGTTCCTCAGGTACATCGAAGATGAACTCGGATGGGAGGTTTGTCTCTCTTTGGCCAAACACTGTTCTAACTTGTGCGTTAGTTAGAAAAAGTTTTTTTCTTGCTCGCGTCACCGCAACGTAGAAGAGTCTCCTCTCCTCCTCTCTCTCCTCCGCGGTGATATTCTCTCGAGTAATTTTGTTGTGGGGGAAGAGTCCGTCTTCGAGTCCCGAGATGAAGACGACATTGAACTCGAGACCCTTAGATGCATGGATGGTCATGAGTCTCACTCCATTCTTATTTTCTTTTTCGTTTTTCTTTCTATCTAAATCATCTTGGTCGCTCTGGAGCGCTGCATCCTTTAGGAAGTTCTCTATCCCCTCACCTTGGGGTAGGTGGTCATAGCGCGAGGCGAAGGCTACAAGCTCGAAGGCGTTCTCTAGCCTATCTTGATCTTCGTCTCTGCCTCCGCGCCACTCGGCTTCGAGTCCTGTGCTCTTTATAATATGATTTATAACTTCGCTTGGTTTTAGTTCGTTGGCCTTCTCTCCTATATCTGCTAGCAATTTTCTAAAGTCAGCGATCTTTACCCTTGTACCTGCTGGTAGAGTAGTCTCATCTCCTGCAAAAATTTTAGCCACAGTGGTCTTGCCGATACCTCGAGTAGGAGTGTTGATGATCCTCTTCACATCTGCCAGTGCGCCCGGGTTAAGTCCTGCACGAAGATAGGAGATAATGTCTTTCACCTCGCGTCTCTCGAAGAATCGCGTGCCCAGTAGCTGATAAGGAACCTGGTGCCGGAGAAACGCTTCTTCGAGCACTCTTGATTGGAAGTTCGCTCTATAAAGTACTGCAATCTCATCTGCACTTTCCCCTCCTGCTATCAAACTTTTGGCCTTAGTAGCGATGAATTCGGCTTCAGAGATCTCATCGAAGGTTGAGAGTAGGCTGATCTTCTCCCCGCTCTCACTCTGGGTAAAAAGATTTTTCTCCACTCTAATTTTGTTCTTCTTAATAATAGTGTTCGCCGCCTCTAGGATGGTTTTTGTTGAGCGATAATTTTCTTCAAGAAGAATTATTTTTGTCTCTGGGTAATCTTTCTCAAACTTCAAAATGTTTTGGATGTCTGCCCCTCTCCAAGAGTAAATGTTTTGATCTATGTCACCCACCACCGTGATATTCTTCTCCTCGCTTGTTAAGAGCTTCGCTATCTCGTACTGCACTTTGTTGGTGTCTTGGTACTCATCTATATGTATGTACTTCCACACCTGTCGATAGTAATCTCGAACCTTTGGGTTACCACGAAGAAGGCGAACAGTCTTCAAAAGTAGGTCGTCGAAGTCGAGTGCGCTGTCGCGCTTGAGGATCTTCTCGTACTCCCCCCACACAGACTTAACTGTTGATGCGAAGTGGCCACCCTCCTCGTGTGACATGTATTCCTCAGAGGTAGTGTCGCGACCCTTCTCCTTTGAGATGATGGAGAGGATGCGGTCTGGTTCATGGGTCTTGGGGTCGAATCCTGTGTTAACCAAGGCCTCTTTGATAGCGCGCTTCGCATCGTCCTTGTCAAAGATGGTGAAGTGTCTGGATATGCCTAGGGTCTGGCTGTTCTCCTTCAATATATGAACTCCGAGAGAATGGAAGGTGGATACAAAGGGCTTCTCGGTCATGGTTATGGGGCGACTAAGCTCTGTGTCCTCAAGGAGCATCTTCTCTACCCTCTCTCGCATCTCTTTAGCCGCTTTGTTTGTGAAGGTAATGGCCAAAATGGATGACGGAGTCACCCCGTGCTTTACTAAATTCCTTATTCTCTCCGCTATTGTCTTGGTTTTGCCCGCCCCGGCACCTGCAAGTATAAGGAGGGGCCCCTCTAGGGTATCCACTGCCTGTTGCTGTCTTTCGTTTAGAGTAGCCATAATATATGCGAATAATAGCACGATTTACTAAATATGGCTCAATTTAGCCCTTTTTGCTCTATACTAGAACACAAGAATCCGCTCTAGACCCTTCATCCGACCCTCATTATCTGGTATAATAGATACCTACCGAAACAGGAGCCACGACAGCTGTCAGATCTAAAAGTTTAACCAATCGTTTATTACTCAGGCAAAGGATTCTAATATTGTTTTTCTAAACAAGAGGGTTATCCTGCTACTCTTGCTTGTTTTAGCCGGTACGATCAACCTTAGTACGACCGAAGCTCAGGGCGAGAAGGTCGCCAGAGCTCCACAAGTTGTAAGATCAGCCAATTCTCAGAATATTGAGCTTCTTAAGGGCTCTTCTAATATAAACCCGCATCCAAGCCAGGGTACTTATCTTGCTGTAGTAGACAATAGTGCTCTTGAGGCTAAGGCAACTCCTGACCCTACAACCTATGCCGACCAAGGTATCTCTGGCTCAGGACAAATTTCTGTATATATAGTGCGAGATGGTGACACTTTGTCGACCATCGCCAAGATGTTCAAGGTTTCTATCAATACTATCGTCTGGGCAAACGACATTAAGGGCGGTCTTATCAAGCCAGGCCAAACCCTCGTTATTCTCCCTATATCAGGGGTAAAGCACCTAGTGGCCAAGGGTGACACTATCGAGAGTATCGCCAAGAAGTATAAGGCCGATGTAGCCGAAATACTTTCATACAATGATTTGACCAAACTTTCCAAGCTCTCAGCCGGTGACGAGATCATCATCCCCGACGGTGAGATCACCTCAGTTGTTACCTATTCTTCTGGTTCTGGCACAGCGAATACTACAGTCACCTCAGGTTACTTTGCCCGACCAGTCCAGGGTGGTAAGAGAACTCAGGGTCTACATGGTCATAACGGTGTCGACATTGGTGGTCCTATGGGCACTCCAGTACTTGCCTCAGCTGGCGGTACTGTCATCATCGCAAGATCTAGTGGATACAACGGAGGTTATGGTCTATATATAGTAGTTAGTCATCCAAATGGTACTCAGACTCTCTATGCTCACCTCTCGGCAGTAAATGTCTCAGTTGGCGACAAGGTAACCAAGGGTCAGGTAATAGGTAAGCTTGGTAACTCAGGTAAGTCTACTGGTCCACACCTCCACTTCGAAGTTCGCGGTGCCAAGAATCCGTTCTAGTTTTATAAATCAAACTTTTTTGGGCGATACTCGACAGCTTCGAGGATGTGCTCACGCTTGATCTCATCACTTTCATCTAAGTCAGCAATGGTGCGAGCTACCTTGAGCATCCTGTGATACACACGGGGTGAGAAGTTGAGTCTCTCGGCGGCCATGTTTAAAGTTTGTCTTGCCTCATTACTTAGTGGTACAAAGTTGATAAGGTCTCGTGCACTCATCTCGGCGTTCTTGGTTATCTTACTCTTCTCACCAAATCTTTTTGCTTGTGTTTTCCTCGCATCTGCAACTTTGCTTCTATATACATGACTCTTAGCACCCTCTGTCTCGCCCGATAAATCATTTGGCAATACTCGATCAACCTCGAGCCATAAGTCGATTCGGTCTACTATTGGGCCTGACATCTTGCGTCTATATCTTTGTAGTGCACTTGGAGTACAGACACATTGCTTGCCTCTGAAGCCAAAGTTCCCACAAGGACAGGGGTTCATTGCAGCGACGAGTATCACATCTGCGGGGAATCTGGCTGTACCCTTGGCTCTTGCAACTGAGATCACTTTGTCCTCTAGTGGTTGTCTTAAGCTCTCTATCACCCGCCTCTCGAACTCAGGGAACTCATCCATAAAGAGCACTCCACGGTGTGCGAGCGTAACCTCTCCAGGTTTAGGTGTTGCTCCGCCTCCAACCAGCGAAACATAGGAACTTGTGTGATGAGGAGAACGAAAGGGTGGATTAACAATAAATTGTTTGAGCACTCCTGCAACAGAGTGTATAGATGTAGCCTCTAGAGCCTCGTCGAATGTAAGAGGTGGGAGTATGGAGGCGAAGGCCTTGGCAAGCATGGTCTTGCCCGTACCTGGTGGGCCGTACATTGCCACATTGTGTCCACCAGCCGCAGCGATAAGGAGTCCGCGCTTCGCCCTTTCTTGTCCACGCACATCACTAAAGTCGGTGTGCGATTCTTCATCACTTTTCCCAAAAAATGTTTTGGGTTGTTGTTTGATTAGATTCCTACCTTCTAGGTGTGACAAAAGTTCTTTTAAACTCTCTACTCCAAAAACTTTTATACCATCAACGAGTGCAGCTTCTTTGGCATTGTCTTTGGGTACATATATTTCTTCTATACCCTCGTCTTTAGCGAACTTAGATATCGAGAGCACTCCGCGAGTTGGTCTTAGTGTGCCGTCGAGTGAGAGCTCTCCTAAAAATATTTTATTCTTCGTATCAAAATGCACTTCCTCACTCGCAAGTAGGTACGAGAGTGCGATAGGAAGGTCAAATATGGCACCTTCTTTCTTCTCGCTTGCGGGAGCGAGAGAGATCACGATCTTTTGGTTCTTCTGCTTAGGACTTGTTAAACCAGAGTTCTTGATTGCAGCACCCACTCGGTCCTTGGCTTCTTCTACTGCCTGGTCAGGAATACCAATAATAGAGAAAGCATACAAACCGCGGGAGAGGTCGGTTTCTATCTCAACTAATGAGACGGATAGTGCTGTAGTCTGAGCACTAAAAACCCTTGATACAGACATACACTAATTGTATATCAGCGGAAGGGTAATTAAATAGCAGTCTTAGACACTCTCTATATGAGTCTTGCAGGTAGGAGCGGCTGGGTTCGCCTCTAGTCTGTCGGCTTCTATATCGTTACCACATACTTTGCATACACCGTATTCTCCTGACTCGATCTTCTCTAGTGCGGCGACGACATCCTTCAGCCTGCCCTCTAGTGAGTTTGTTATAGCCATGTTCTCTTCGAAGTCCTCTATAGCGTCGGCGGCCTCGTTCTCATCAGCTGAAGCATTCTCTCTCTCACCTAAAGCTGGGTCCCAGTTGGTGGGATGGTTTGGATCCTTCTCAGCTACGGTTGCAAGTTCGCCTTCGATCTTTTTCTTCTCCTCCTCTAACTTTGTTTTGTATTGGTCTGTGTTTGAAATCATATGGGAATTGTATCAAAGCCTGGGCTTTCGTCTACCTTGAGAGTTTCTCTGCCTGGAGGCGGTTGATAATGGTGCGGAAGGAGTTTTCGTTGTCGGTCATTATCAAAGTATCATTGTCGAAGAAGCCGTATAGTAGGACTATTTGGTTGTACGAGTTCCTAAGCACCCTAGTATCGTGGTTCTGTATCGTCTTGTCCTTGAACACTGAGTTCGTGGCTACACCATCGAGTAGAGCCGGGTCAATAAATAGAGGTAACATATCCTCGACCAGTCTACTCTCCCACTCGAGCATGCCGGGGAAGGTGTTCTCAAAAGATTTTAGTTTAACAATTAGAACTGAGTGACTTGGGCTCGAGCCCAAAATACCGAACATAAAGAGTGGATCAAATGCTCTGACGAGTGGGTTAGGTGCATGCGAGTTCAAACGAGTAAGGAAGTCAGAGAATGCCAAGAGTTCTTTGTTTGGTTCCACTCCTCTACTGAACTGAATCTGATCTAGAGTGTCCCCGCCCCTCGACTCACTGCGGACTTTTTGTACCTCATCTATGACAGCTTGTCTGCCGAGAGTTGAGGCATCTACTTCGATGGTTTTATCTACTCCTAGAAATTGGTTCTTGGGTGCATTAACTACTGGCAAGGCTGTTTTCTCTTGATAAGTTGTGAGTGCATAGTACGCGCCGTACCCACCACCACTGATAAAGATGAGGGTAAAGAGCGCCATAACAAGTGGTTTGAAGGAGAAGTGACTCTCGCTCTGTCCTGCATTTGGAGAGAGTGTTTGTATGGCTTCCCTCTTTTTTTCCTCCTTTCTTTGTATGGATATGAGAGACTCGTTCTGTTTCCTTATTGCATCCGCAACATCGCCCTCGAAGGTGCGAATTTGTTTCAAGTGAGTCCCTTCTGGTTCTTGAGGAGGAACATTGTTTTGTGCAATCGCTTCTGCAATTGGGTTTGGTGGTACTGCTTGGGGTGCCGGTGCTGGTGCTAATGGTTGAGACACTTGTGCTGTTGTTTGTGGTGCGACCTTGGGTACGAAAGTGATTTCGGGAGGGGTCTCTCCACTAGACTTGATTTGGAAGGAGCCTTCTGGTGGCATGACTCTATTCTAACAGAGCTCTATATTAATAGGGATTACTCGGCAGTTTCTTTAGGTGCTTCCTTAGGAGCTTTAACTTGAGATTGTCTCCTGTTTTGCATTCGTGTTTCTACGCCCAGGAGGTACTTTTTAGGGTTGCTGTCTAGGTCGAGGAAGTCGTCCGCTGCTTCGATAAGCTTAGAAGATGATGACTTGCCGAATGAAACAACTTCTACCTGAGTACCATGAGTGTGCTTTAGATAATCAATGAGTGAAACGAAGTCACCGTCGCCCGAGGCTATGATCACTGTGTCTAATTTGTTAGCGAGTTTAACAGCATCCATAGCTAGGTCGATGTCCCAATTCGCTTTCTTAGCACCACCGGCAAATATTTGTAATGGCTTGGTGCGTGTCTCGATACCAACTTTAGATAGTGCGTCGAAGAATGCCTTCTCATCTCCACCTTCGGTGGTGGCTACATAAGCGATGGCGCGAACGAGGACTCTATTATCTAGAGCTTCTTTGATGATGGCACCGAAGTTCGCCTTAGCGTGGTACAGGTTCTTGGCAGAGTGATAAAGGTTTTGTGTATCGATGAAGATGCCTACTCTCTGGGCCTTGTGTTTAATAACTGACATATTGTGTAAATCTATTTAATAAATAGATTTCAAAGATTTTACTTCTTCAAACTGAGTTTCTTCACTAGAGCGCTGTGGCGCTTAGGATGCTTCTTCTCCAAATATTTCATATGAGCTTGGCGACTAGCGACAAGTCCAAGTAGTCCGCGTCGAGAATGATTATCTTTATGATTCTTCTTCAAGTGAGAAGCAAGCTCCTCGATGCGAGCTGTAAGTATGGAAATTTGTGCCTCAGGAGAGCCAGTGTCCTTGTCGTGGACTCTAGCCTCTTTGATAACACGTGCTTTTTTTGTCTTTGAAATCACGTATCTATAATAGCACACCTCTACCCCCTTAGCAAGAGCTTAA
>DAORIT010000001.1:11972-21415 GCA_035438685.1 Parcubacteria group bacterium
TGATGCAAATGCTATAATGTCGCAAAACATGGCAAGCACTTCAGAACTAGAGAATTTGAAGAGACAGTTCCTAGAACATACCGAGATCACTCGTGGCAGGAGTTTGAAGACTGTAGAGAACTACGATAGATACTTAACGCGTTTCATCGAGTTCGCTAAGGTGAAGTCGCCGAAACATATTACCGACTCTGTAATACGAGAGTACCGATTGTGGTTAAACAGACAACCAATAACCAAGAATAAAAAAAATCAGGATACGCTAAAGAAGCGCACACAGAATTATTATATGATCGCGCTCCGCGCGTTTCTAAAATATCTCGCATCACAAAATATCTCTACCCTCTCCCCCGAGCGTATCGAACTCGCCAAAGTTTCTGAAAGGCATTTGGATCTAATCACTCTTAACGAACTCGAGAGGTTGATGAACGCACCTGACACATCGACACTCCAAGGTCTCCGCGACAAGGCGATGCTCGAACTCTTTTTCTCTACTGGTCTTCGTGTGTCTGAGCTTGCATCACTTTCTCGCGACTTGGACATTGATGCCGATGAATTTTCGATAAGAGGTAAGGGAGAGAAGGTGCGAGTTGTTTTCATCTCACCACACGCGCGTGATGCGGTGAAACTGTATTTGAAGAAGAGAAACGACTTGGAAGACGCAATGTTTGTGAATATTGTGAAGGATCACACCAAGACTGCTCCCACTAGATTAACCACTCGCTCAATAGAGAGGATAGTGAAACGCTATGCTATCAAGGCCGGAATATCTAAAAAGGTTACACCGCACGTCATTCGTCACTCATTTGCAACGGACCTACTGAGCAATGGGGCCGACATCCGCTCTGTTCAGATGCTCCTTGGTCACGCCAATATCGCCACCACCCAGATCTACACCCATGTGACCGATAGAGCGCTTCGGGAAACACACAAAAAGTTTCACTCCAAGAGGAAGTAGTTATTTGACAGTCTTTATATAAAGAGTAGATTGGCTCGTGTAGCGAACCTTCGTTTTCTTCCACCATGAGGCTTCAAATGGACTTCATTGTTCGGAACTGGCTGATCTGGGCTGTGGTTGCCATCGTCTGCTATGTCGTTGGCATGATCAACCAGATGAGTTTGATGGTGCGAATGGCAAGACGCGGTCCTCTGTCGGGGAATGTGTTCAAGGGGACCGGAGTCACCTTTCTCTTCTTCGGCATCGGTGGCGTTTCCACTTTCCTTCTCGTTCTTTCTGTGGTCGTTTCGCTGATCGACAGATTTCGTTCCTAACCACCTCCAAATTTATGGAGGTTTTTCATTTGACAAAGTAGGCAGAGTGTGTATATAATAGAGTGTGTAAGTAATAGTGCTGTTTATGGGACCCGCCTTTGGCGGGATTAATTTTTAAAAAATATGTTCGATCTTAAAGTCATCAACAGTGTTCTCGGCGAGCTAGAAGAAGTGCGCGGTATTCCTCGTGCCAAAATTATCGAGGCTATCGAAGCGGCTCTAGCCACTGCTTATAAGAAGGAGTACGGCAAGCGAGGACAACTCATCCGCGCGTCTTTCGACATGAAGACCGGTCAGGTTGAGTTCTTCCAAGTGAAGAATGTTGTTGATGATACTAAGGTCTTCTTCGACGAAGAGGCAGAACTAGCCGAAGGTGACGAAAGAGTTTTCTACAACCCAGAACAGCACATGCTCCTAGATGATGCAAAGAAGATGAAGCGTGATGCTAAGGTTGATGACGAGATCATCTTCCCTATCGAGTCGAAGGGTGACTACGGTCGTATCGCCGCTCAAACTGCGAAGCAGGTTATTATGCAAAAGATTCGTGAAGCAGAAAAAGTTTCTGTCCTTGGTGAGTTCGGTGCACGCGAGGGCGAGATTGTCTCTGGTACTGTACAAAGAATTGAACGCGGAAATATTTTCGTCGACATGGGTCGTGCTACAGGACTTCTTGCATATGAAGAGCAGATCCCTGGCGAACGCTTCTCACAAGGTGAGAGAGTTAGAGCATATCTATATAGAGTAGAAGAGTCTCCAAGAGGTGTCTTCCTACGTCTTTCTCGCTCTCATCCAAAGTTCCTAGAAAAGCTTTTTGAAGCTGAGGCTCCAGAGCTTGCAAATGGCGCAGTGGTTATTAAGTCTGTCGCTCGTGAGGCTGGTTACCGTTCTAAGATCGCTGCTCAAGCACTCGACTCACATATCGATCCTGTCGGCGCACTCGTTGGTCAACGTGGAGTAAGAGTGTCTACAGTGATGTCGGAACTTCGAGGTGAGAAGATCGATGTTATCGAGTGGCAAGAAGAGCCAAAGAAGTTTATTGAAGAGGCTCTCTCCCCTGCCAAGATCATGAAGATCGAAATGGATGAAGAGAATAAAACTGCAATTGTGCATGTCGCTGAGTCAGAGCAGTCACTCGCTATTGGTAAGGGTGGACAAAATGTTCGTCTCGCAGCCAAGCTCACTGGATTCAAGATTGATATTCAATCTGCTAAGGGTGAGGAACTTGCAACAGGAGAAGCAACAGCTGATAATAAAGAGTAATTATGAATCTTTGGCACGAAATATCTCCAGGCACAGCCGATGAGATGAATGTAATTGTTGAGATTAACAAGGGTTCCAAGAATAAGTACGAGATAGACAAAGAGACAGGTCTAATTGCGCTTGATCGTGTGATGCACACCTCTCAAGACTACCCTTTTGACTACGGGTTTATACCTCAGTCACTTTGGCATGATGGAGACCCTTTAGACGTGGTTCTTCTGACCACCTACCCTCTTTCTCCAGGAATACTTGTTAAGTCTCGTCCAGTAGCTGTCATGCACATGATAGATGGTGGTGAGGCCGATGAGAAGGTTATTGCCGTACCTGTGGAGGATCCACGCTTTGACGACATTAAAGACCTTAGCGATATCAACAAGCATACTCTAAAGGAGATCCAGCACTTCTTCTCTACTTATAAGAAGCTACAGAACAAGGAGGTCCAAGTTGGGGATATTGAGGGTAAGGAGGTGGCAATAAAGGCTTTCGAGGAGAGTTTGGAGCTTTATAGTAGAAAATTCAGCAAGAATTAGACGTTTTTCTGGGTGTGATATAATCAGTATCCACGGATACGGTCGAATTTACTGGTTACTTAAATTTGTAATGAAGAAATTAAGCATTGTTCTTAGCCTTCTTTTAGCAATTGTCGCTATTCCTGCTCTTGCAGAGGATGGTCAGACTAGTGGTCGAGGAGTTAGAGACGACTTCGAGGCTAAAAAGGCCGAAATTCAAGGAAAAATCAAGGAAAATAAGGATAAAATGAAGGAAGAGAGAGAGTTGTTGAAGGGGGAGATTAAGGATAAGCGTGAGGAAATGAAGGAAGACAGAAAGGAGTTAAGAGATGACAGACAAGAGGATAGACAAGATAAAAGAGAGGATAGAAGAGAAGACAGGCAAGATAAAAGAGAGGATAGGAGAGAGGATCGAGGTGAGAAGTCTGTAAAGGTTAGGGCTGATGTTGCTGTCCGAGTGCTAGAGGCAACCATTACTAGACTGGAGACACTTGCGACTAGAATTGATTCTAGAATAGCCAAGATTGGTTCAACAGGTACAAGTACTACTGAGGCTACAGGTTTTGTTGCTTCAGCTAGGACTGATATCGGTACTGCCAAGACTCATATAGCAAATATCAAGGGCATTGATCTTTCTAGCGACACTGCTAGTTCAACCGCCACAAGTACAAACAAAGTTAATCGAGACAAGATCAAGTCAGAGGCAAAGCTTGCTAAAGAAGCTCTTGTGAGTGCAAAGCAGAATCTTATGAAGGCTCTAAACGCCATAAAGAGAATCGAGGCATCACTAAGAAAGGAAGGCAAGTTGCCGGTGGCTACATCAACTGCTACTACTACGACTCCTTAATAGAGATAAGTAATTCACAATGGAACCAAATCAAAACAATCAACCAGTTCAGTCGAATAATGAAAACTCAATTGGTCCTGTTATAGCGATCATCATTGTCCTACTCATGGTGATTTTGGGCGGAGTCTACTTCTGGGGCGAGAGAAATAACTCAGCACAACCAGCTTCTCAAGAAGTTGTTGTAAATGAGGCAAATGTAGATGCAGTATCGGGCAAGATTATGCAACAATCAACTTCCGACGAGAGTGCATCCATCGAGGAAGATCTCAATGGAACAGATGTTGATACAGTCGGGGCAGATCTAAACAATCTCTAAAGTTTATTAGAAGAGCAAAAAAACAGTCACGATAGCTTCGGGACTGTTTTTTTGTTAGACTCGGAGACATGTCAAAACACGAGCATAAACATACCAACAATCTAAAGATAGATAGGATCAATGGCGAGGCGCATATTACGGGTGAAATTACACTAGAAGCGTTAGAAGAGGCCAGAGGTGAGGCTATAAAGTCTCTTAATTCTCGTCTAGAAATTCCTGGTTTTCGTAAAGGGTTTATTCCAGACAACGTGCTTGTGAAGAATATTGGAGAGATGAAGGTGCTAGAGGAGGTTGCAGAAATCGTACTTGCACATGAGTATGTGCACATTACGAGTGAGAACAAGCTCTCCCCTATCGCTCGTCCTCAGATTGCTATTACCAAGCTCGCTCCTGGTATCCCACTTGAGTTCAAAATTACAGTAGCCCTAGAACCTGAGTTCACTCTCCCTGATTACAAAAAGATTGCCAAGGATTCTAGGAAGGAAGACGAAGACTTGAAGGTAGATGATAAGGAGGTTGATGCAGTTTTAGCCGAGATAGAGAAAAGAGGATGGAAGCCAGAGCTTAAAGAAGGTGAGGATCTCCGTACTAAAGCGAAGGAGAATCTTTTAGAAGAGAAAAAGTTTAGAGCCAAGGAGAAGGTCAGACTAACTATTGTAGAGAGTCTAGTGAAGGCGACTGACATTAATATTCCTAACGTGCTTATACAAAATGAGTTAGATCGCATGATTGCGCAGTTCAAGGATGATGTCGTAAAGCACGGAATGGTTTGGGATGAATATTTGAAGTCGATTAAGAAGACTGAGGTAGATATAAGATCAGAATGGAATGACAAGGCGCTCGCGAGGGCTAAGGCCGAGCTCATCATGCAGAAGATCGCTGAGACTGAGAAGCTCGTGCCTACTAAGGAAGAGGTAGAGCACGAGACTACTCACCTACTCACTCACTACAAGGACGCTGATCCCCTCCGTCTCCGTATTTATGTCTTCGAGCAACTAAAAAACCAAAAAGTTTTCGAATTTCTTGAAACAATCTAGGTTTTGTTATAGTGTATTGGAACTATGAGTTACCTAGTCCCAACAGTTATAGAGAAGAGCCAGTTTGGTGAGAGAGCGTATGACATTTACTCTCGACTACTCCGCGAGCGCATTATCTTCCTTGGAGGTCCTATTGATGATGCGGTAGCAAACACTGTTATAGCTCAACTCCTCTTTCTAGAATCAGAAGACCCAAAGAAGGATATTACTATATATATAAACTCTCCTGGCGGTCAGATTCAGTCTGGTTTGGCCATTGTCGATGCCATGAACCACATCAAGCCTGATGTCTCTACTGTGTGCGTAGGTATGGCTGCTTCGATGGGAGCAACGATTCTATCTCAAGGCAAGAAAGGTAAACGCTTTGCGCTACCAAATGCAGAGGTTATGATCCATCAACCGCTTACTGGTGTTGAGGGTCAAGCATCGGATGTTGAGATAACTGCCAAGCACATCATTAGACTCAAGGATAAACTAGCCAAGATGATGGCCGATGTTACAGGACAGAACTACGCTAAGGTGGCTAAGGATAAGGACAGAGACTATTGGATGACTGCAGATGAAGCTAAGAAGTACGGCATTATAGACAAAATCCTATAGCTCTGGTACTCTCTAACTGTTCAATCTAAATTTGTTTTAACTGAAACGTGCTTGTTTGATTACGGATACGACTGAACACACCCCATATGTCTCTGAAATTGGCCCTATTATTGATGCTACTTGCATTAGCTGCCGGCACCGGCTTCGGCTATTTGCTACGTCTACTAGTAGCCTTGGGCAAGAAGAACTCGGTTGAGCTCGAGATCCAGGAGATGGAGTCAAGAGCTAAGGAGGAGGCACAAGCTGTTATAGAAAGTGCAAACAAGGAGGCTAAGGCTGTGCTCGATGACGCTGAGGTCAACATTCGTGAGCGTGAGGATAGGTTGCTCAAGAATGAAGACCGTTTGATAAAGAAGGAGGAACTATTAGACAAAAGACAATCAGACTTAGACAAAGAGGCTGATTATATTAAGGAGAAGGTTCAAGAGATCAAGCAGATTAAGGAGAGGGCCGACGAGTTGGTTGTAGCTCGGTCCAAAGAACTCTCCAGAGTCGCTTCCCTATCTGAGGAAGAGGCCAAGAATGAGCTTTTCAAAAGAATTGAGCAGAGTGCTGAGGAGGATCTATTGGTAAGAACCCAAAAGCTAGAGAATCAAGGTGAGGAAAGACTGGGAGAAAGGGCTAAGGAGATACTCGCCACATCAATACAACGTTTGGCGAACTCAATATCAAACGAGGTCATGTCGACCAATGTCCCTCTCGCATCTGACGAGGTTAAGGGCAAGATCATTGGTAAGGAGGGTAGGAACATCAAAGCATTTGAGCGAGTTACGGGCGTTGAGGTCATTGTCGATGACACTCCGGGGGCAATCACTATCTCATCTTTCGATCCAGTGAGACGTGCTGTTGCCAAGCTTGCTCTAGAGAAATTGATTGCAGACGGTAGGATCCAGCCTGCAAAGATCGAGGAATTCGTAGAGAATGCCAAGAACGATATAAATAAAGTTATTAAAGAGAAGGGCGAGCAAGCTGCATTCGAGTGTGGGGTATATAACCTCGATCCAAAGTTACTCTCTATCCTTGGTCGGTTACACTTCCGCACTTCTTATGGGCAAAATGTTTTGGAGCATTCTGTCGAGATGGCGCACTTGTCTGGAATGATTGCAGAGGAGCTTGGAGCAAATGTTTTGGTTGCGAAGGCTGGTGCACTTCTTCATGACTTAGGAAAAGCACTTGATCATGAGGTTCAGGGTACGCATGTTGAGATCGGTAGGAGGATATTGCAGAAGTTTAATGTCGATGAAGCAGTGATCAAGGCTATGCAGGCACATCACGGTGAGTATCCATATGAGACTGTGGAGTCGATGATTGTCCAAACTGCTGATGCAATCTCTGGTGGTAGACCTGGTGCACGACGAGACACCGTAGAACATTACCTAAAACGCCTAGAAGAGCTCGAAAACATTGCAACATCCTTTGATGGAGTGGAGAAGGCGTATGCCCTCCAGGCAGGTAGAGAGATCAGAGTCTTCGTGGAGCCTGGCAAGGTATCTGACCTAGAAGCTCGAAATATGGCTAGAAATATAGCTTTGCGTATAGAGAAGGAGCTCAAGTACCCCGGCGAGATCAAGGTTAGTGTCATTAGAGAGAACAGGGTTATCGAGTTCGCAAGATAAGGATTAATGAAGAGGCGATTTTGCGGTATTGCGTAAAAAATGGCTTCATATATAATCGGTATGGGTTTATTAGGATAATTTTTAGTCAATGAATAAGGTAGCAATTGTAGACGCAGTACATGCAAAGCTCGGTGGCACCAAAGTTCAGGCCGAGGAAGTAGTCGATACCGTTATCGATTCTATTGTCAGCACTTTGAAGAAAGGTGACGAAGTCTCTATTGCGGGCTTGGGCATTTTCTCAACCAAGACTCGTGCAGCAAGGCAAGCTAGAAATCCTCGCACAGGCGAGTCTATCTCTGTCCCATCAATGCGAGTACCGAAGTTTCGTCCTGCAAAGGCACTCAAAGACGCAGTTCGTTAATAACAAACTGCGTGCCAAACAAAAATCCCGTCTTGAAGCGGGATTTTTGTTACTCGACTTTGTATTTATCCTTTATTTCTTCCACCTCCCTATCGTCTTCTGATTCATTTTTCTTCCTTGCTTCCTTGCCAAGCTTAATTAATTCCTCTCCATTTAATTTGTACAACTCCTTAACACGCTCTTCTAAGTGAGATCTTTCATTAAGTTTCGGATCCTCAAGCACTTCTGAGAGTATTATTTCCAAGATGCTACCAATATGTGGTCCTGCATTCGAATTAGTGAGATTCATGATGTCTCCACCGTTTACACTGAGCTGTTTAACCGATATCGGGTCACGGCACACCAACTCAATCATCGAGTGATACTTACGCAGTCGGTATGTTACTGCCTTAGGTCTACCCATACCGGTTCTATCGGATGATCGTACATCCATCAGGTCCCATATGAGATCTGGACCCACATTCTTAACGATTCTCCTTACTGCTGATAGTGAGATTGTCTCTGTCTCAGAGAAGAACATGTGCCACCTTACTAGTTTGACCACCTTCTCCATTATTTCTTTGGGGAACTTCAAGTCTGTAAGAATGTTTCTAGCAATTTTTGCTCCAACCACCTCGTGTCCGTAGAAGGTCCACTGGCCGTTAATCATCTTCCTGGTGTGAGGCTTGGCAATGTCGTGTAGAAGCACTGCGATTCTTACATGTAGTGGGAATTTTTTCTCCGCAGCATAGTCGAGCGATCTAATGAGGTGCTCCCAAACAGTGTAGATGTGCGCCTTGTTCTGCTCTACCCCCACCCCCTTCTCTAGCTCTGGAGAAATATATTTAAGTAGACCGAGTTGTGTAGCCAAGCCAAGAGCGACAGACGGGTTGTCTGACATCACAATTTTTATAAACTCGTCTCTTATACGCTCTTTGGATATTTGAGAAAGGAGATCCTTCTTGACCTCTATTGCCGTTACAGTCTCTGACTCGATGGCGAAGTTTAGCTCGGCAGCGAACCTAATAGCTCGTAGTATTCTTAATGCATCCTCCCCGAATCTTTCATTCGGGTCCCCTACTGTTCTAATTAATTTATTCTTTAGGTCTTCTCTACCATCAAATAGATCAATCACTTCCCTATTCTCTATATCGTATGCGAGCGCGTTGATGGTAAAGTCGCGCCTCTTCAAGTCTTCGTCTAGGGTTTTAGACCATTTAACCTCGTCTGGTCTCCTGAAGTCAGAATATGTTCCCTCAGTACGAAACGGAGTAACTTCGATCACCCTCAAACTCTCAGTGGAAGGATCATCATTTACTATGCCCACAGTGCCATAGTCATTTTCATAGAAGGTGTGTTCAAAGAGTGGGGTGATTTCCTCTGGTGTTGCCACAGTAGTAAGATCCCAGTCTTTTGGCTCTTTACCTAGCAAAATGTCCCTCACACAGCCTCCAACTAGATAATTCTCAAATTTGGTACTACTCAAAACACGCGAGACTCGGCTCACTTCCTCTGGAATCTCTAGTTTTTCTTTAATCTTGGCCATCTCATTTGTTTGCACTTAGTGTGTTGAAGTGTGCCCCCAGCAGGAATCGAACCCACATCCCTTGTTCCGAAGACAAGTACTCTATCCGTTGAGCTATGGGGGC
>DAORIT010000001.1:21515-31597 GCA_035438685.1 Parcubacteria group bacterium
GTGCGGCCAGGGAGAATCGAACTCCCATCTCATCCTTGGCAAGGACGTGTTCTACCACTAAACCATGGCCGCAAGTATGAAGATATTAGCCTAAAAGTGCTATAAATGCTAGAGTAAATCTCTCCACGGAGTGTAATACAGCGGTAGTATACACGATTCGGGTTCGTGAGACCCGGGTTCGATTCCCGGCACTCCGAAAGTGTATAATCTAACCGAGCACGGACTGTAGTATAACGGTAGTATACATCCATGGGGTGGATGCGGCCCGGGTTCAATTCCCGGCAGTCCGACAAGGTTTCGTTGGTGGTTCAGTCGGGGCGTGGTGTAACGGCTAACATGCTTGTTTTGGGTACAAGTGACTCCGGGTTCGAATCCCGGCGCCCCGACTGAGGCTCTAACTAGACACAATAGGCCTCTAAATAAGGATATTTTAAATAAGCGGGATTAGTTTAATGGTAGAATAAGAGTTTTCCAAACTTTAGGTGGGAGTTCGATTCTCCCATCCCGCACACTGTGGTTTCTGTCTCTTAAGTGTCCTTTTTGTCTGTATTTAGTCTATTCTCACGAATTTGGGCTTCAAGCTCATGGAGTTTGCCTTCCCATATCTTCTGATATTTTGCGAGCCAGGTGGATACTCTCATTAGACTGTCCGGTCTAATGTTACACATGACACGCCTCCCCCGCTTTTGGGTGGTGATGAGCTCAGACTCTTTAAGTATTCTTATGTGCTTGAGTACTGCTGGTAAAGATATTTTGAATGGTGCAGCTAGCTCCCCAACACTCTGCTCACCTCTTACTAATTCATCCAAAATGTGCCTCCTAGTAGAATCAGATATGGCATATAACATGCGATCTAGCTCTACCTTTTGATACTTAACCATATGGTTAAGTATACATAAAATATCTTGTTAAATATAGATATACTGTGAACAGTATCAAAATACATTCTGTATGATTTGCACTTTCGCCTCTTTTTCAAAGATATTGATGCTTACGAGAACCAGGTCTAGCTGCCAGTCCATATTAGTCCTCTTTTCCGTCAGATAAGTCTGTATTGTCCTCTCTAACCTTTTGATCTTCTGAGGGTGAATGTTCTCCTCACCTCTAATTCCCGTTTCAGATGAAACAGATTTAACCTCCACAAAATGAATGCGGCCAGACTTACTGCATACTATATCTATCTCACCCCATTTTCTTGAGTAGTTCCTTTCAATGATCTCAAATCCATGTTTCTCAAGAAACACACAGGCCACATTCTCCCCTATATCACCAAAACTTCTTTTAGCCGTCTTAGTCATGTTTCTGGTGTAACATCTATATCATATAATAAATAGTTTCACGTGAAATGTATATATTGGTTAATCTAGAATAATGGCTTAAATTAAAGACTTTTGTCTTACTTGTCCTAAATAATATGTCTTTTATTAACACTTTCCACACAGTTATCCACATATATCAAATTAATCTCTAAATACTGGCTTCATTAAGCCATAATGAAAACCCGCCCGAGGTTTTCTCGAGCGGGGGATAGTCGCCTAAGCGACAGGAAAGGTAGCCCCAGTTAAAGACACATGAGGCAGAGACGACAGACTTCAAAATATAAAGATTGGGGAAGTGTCGTATCTGCGATTGAGGTCTTTGACCAGAACATCTTTCATGGGTGCGCGGCCCATAAGAACAATGCTACAGACTTCGTTGCTGAATGGGAGAAAACAACATCTCCGTCTGGCGTCTGAAATAAGTATATGCTTAAAGGACAAATAGTTAAATAGGCTGGCTGTGGATAACTACTATTTGATGTCCTTAAGAGTGATCTGTATAGGACAGTGATCTGAGCCCAAAATATGGCTAAGAATATTAACGGATTCTACTTTGTCTTTGAGTTTATTCGATACGAAGAAATAATCTATTCTCCAGCCCACATTTCTTTCTCTTGATTTACTGAAGTAGTGCCACCATGTGTAGTGACCATTGCCTTTAGTAAACATTCTGAATGCATCGGCGAACCCGGCGTTTATCATCTTGTCCACACCTTCGCGCTCTTCGATAGTGAATCCATGCTCGCCCACATTATCCTTAGGTTTAGCCAGGTCGTCCTCTGTGTGGGCGACATTTAAGTCTCCTGTGAAGATTACTGGCTTCATCTTCTCAAGACTGAGCACATACTCTAGAAAGGCGGGGTCCCACTTCTTGTGCCTTAGCTTTAACCGGGTAAGATCGGGCTTGGAATTTGGAGTATAGCTGTTAATTAGGTAAAAATCCTTATATTCAGCCGTTATTACACGTCCTTCCTCATTCGGGTTGCCGTATTCGTCCTCAATCAGCTTGTACTTCTCGACAATCTGAGCTGGGAAGTCAGTTATGACAGAAATAGGTTCATTCTTCGAAAATATGGCTGTACCACTGTATCCTTTCCTTGTTCTAGATGAGTTCCAATGCTCCTTGTATTCTGGCAGATCTATTACTGCCTGGCCTTGTTCTGCCTTAGTTTCCTGCAAGGCTACAATATCTGGTTTGTACTCCTCAATTAGGGGTAGGAATAGACCCTTTTTATGCACAGCACGGATACCGTTCACATTCCATGAAATTATTTGCATTTGAATACATGATATACTTTTTTTATGAAGTTTATTGTACCTGTAGTAGTTTTGTTCCTAATATTGCTCGGAGGATGGCTATTTCTTAGGAAGCCTGATTCAACCACAAAGGAGATAAGGCAAGAGGTAACCACTGTAAGTAATGGGGTTCAAGTCACCAAAACAGACATTTCTAAATCTGGTTCCATGCTCCCAGAGGGCTTCCCTAAAGATATTCCTGTAGAGATGGCTAATATAAAGGATAGTTACAGAGCTTATTATGAGAAGGTTAAAGCAACTCAATATACGGTTAGTTATATATCCAAGCAGAGCAGAGACACTCTTTGGAAGACCTATTCTGACTTTATGAATGGCAAGCAATATACGGTAGATCAGTCATCATCAAGAAGTTTGGGACAAATCTCTGGGGTTAAGGGTGATGACTCTATGTCTGTAGTTATAACATCAAGTGGGGGAGTCACTCTTGTGCAAATCGTATATCTAGACAGATAACATGCCGAGAAACAGTAATTTAGGCCCACTTCTTATCATTCTAGTTTTTTTAGTGGCTTTAGTTGGAGGTTACGCTATAAGGGAGGATCGATGGCCAGGTTTGCCTTGGAGTCTCGGGCTTGCTCCAACCAAGTTTACTCTTGATGCCGAGGCGCCAAAGGGTCAGTTGATAAGTGGTTTCCCCGAAGATTTGATAAATATGACCAAAGACGCTCGTATTGAGCAGTCTGCCAAGTACTTCTTGGCTGAGGGAGTGGGTAAGTCGCTCGTGCTAACTACCACCTACAAGACCAAAGCTTCTATATCCGAGCTCTTTGCTGCATATATAGAGAAGCTGACTGCCGAGGGCTACACCTTGACCAAAACAAGTTCGGGCACTGGCGAGTCGGAGATTGAGGCCTTCAACTCAGTTCAATCGATATCGATAAACATTTCTGTTTCGAGCAATTTGGAGAAGGAAGTTCGAGTTGATGTGAGAAAGGCCGTGGTACAATAATTTGTAGATGTTAAAAGATTATTTTAATAAAGTTACACAAATGAAAAGACTTTTTTTGGTGGTAGGTTTGATCGCGCTTTCTTTGGGTGTCGGCCAAGCATATGCTTGGGTCGAGCCAACTCTCGCACCACCAAACGGCAATGTCACCGCACCTCTTCGACTTGATGCTAATGGTAGATTAGGTATCGGCATCACAAGTCCAGGAAAATTATTTGAAGTAATGAGCGAAATAGTGACAAGAGCATCTTCTGCTTCTGGTGGTGTAGCTTCTTCTTTCTCCTCTGACTCAACTGGAGCTCAAATTTGGGTTAATTCGGCTTATGACCCCGCGAGCCCATCTACGGGTTGGGGTAGGCGAGTTACAATAGCTCCAAACGGAAATGTTGGTATAAACAATCAGTTTCCATCTGCTAGGCTTCATGTGAACCTCGACGCCAACAGAGAGATTCGTGTAGGTACTGGTATTTCGACTGCTTTGACCGACGCATCAGTGTTCGGACCAGTACTGAGCTTTTCAAGAGGTTCGGACGGTGCAGATGATATCGCCGGAATCTTTCAGTACACAACATCAGGGGCTGCAAACAGACTCGCTATTGCTTCGAGAGACGACATAGTTTTTGCTGCTGGCGGGGGCTCAACTTACCCGTCTGCTCCAGAAAGAATGAGAATTAATTCTGCAGGAAATGTTGGTATTGGTACGAGTGCTCCAAACGAGCCTTTAGAAGTGGCCAATTCAACTAACGGAGGTAGATTGATAGTCTCAGATGGTGCTGGTGCATCTAGAAGAACTTTACTTTTGGTTTCGCCTACTGCTACTAACAACTTTGGACGTGTTGAGTCATACAACTACGGTGCCTCTACTGGTGTGCCTCTATATATAAATAGTAGTGGAGGAGGAAATGTCTCTGTTGGTAACCTTGCTCCAACTTATAAACTAACTGTCGCAGGAGATGTAAATGTGCCAACTGGTAGTTGTTACAGAGTGAATGGTGTTTGTATTACTTCTGGCGGTGTGTCTGGTAGCGGTACAGTAAACACTCTTTCGATGTTTACTGCTGCAAGTACCTTGGGTGATTCGAGACTTTCTCAACAAGCAGATGGTTCGGTGAGAACGACAAGCCCTACTGGTTGGGTCGATATTGGACCAAAGAATGCTGGTTTTAACCACATTTACACTGACAGACCTGCTACTATTTTCAACACAGGAGTCTGGACTATTTCCGGAATCTTTAGTGCATACAACCTAGACAACCTTAGGCTTCAAACCAACGGTATAGACAGGATCACGGCCTTGGCATCGAACGGCAACGTGGGTATCGGTACAGCAGCGCCAACACAGCGCCTTACTGTGAATGGTAATTTGAACAAACTCGGTTCTTGGATAATAGGAGATGCTAACTGGTCACCACAAGGACTCGAGGTTCATAATAGTTCATGGGATGGAGTGTCGAACAATAATTACGGAGCTGTCGCGGGCGGCAAGCTGTTTGCTTACAACGGTCTACAATCTGGTGGAGCTACTGGTGCCGAGGCAACAGATGGGCAGCTTTATGTAGCTGGTACTTCTATGCTCATGGGTAATGTGGGTATAGGCAAGAACAATCCATCAAACACTCTTGATGTGGCTGGTGGCATGAATGTTGAATTAAATGCTGATGCTATCTATGCGGGTTATGTTAGGAACACTCATATAAACGGTAATGGTCTAAGTGGAGAAGGAGGAATATACGGTGTTAGAGGATTGGCAAATAATGGTTCTGGGTCTGGTGTATACGGGCAAGGTGCGGCAGGAGCTGCAGCCAGAGGAGTTGTCGGGGCAGCAAACGATGGCTACGGAGTATACGGAATTTCGACTTTTGGGTACGGCATTTACTGTGCTGCAGCTGGTACTGGATTCTGTGGTGGTACTAGAGCTTGGACAAACACATCCGATATTAGGTTAAAGAAAAATGTTTCAACCATAACATCTGGTCTAGACAAGGTTTTGAGACTTCGTGGAGTGAACTACACATGGAAGAACGATGAGACAAACAAGAAAAACATTGGTTTCATTGCGCAGGAGGTGATGGAGGTTCTGCCAGAGGTTGTGAACAAAAATAATGAAGGCTATTACACGGTAAACGAGAGTTCAGTAAATGCAGTGCTTGTTGAGGCGGTAAAGGAACTTAAGGCAGAGAATGATGATTTGAAAGCGAGATTAGAGAGACTCGAGGCTAAGCTTAAATAACTTAAATGAAGAGGCTACTCATCACAGCTAGCTTCTTCCTCTTAGCCACAGGCTTCTTTTCTACACCCGCATCAGCACAGACAGTAGGCCTCTCAGGGTTCGCTTGGTCTGATTTACCACAATCAACAGCTGGGGGTGTAGACAGGGGGGCGGGCTGGATCAGTTTCTCTGGTCCGGGTTACGGAGTGATCGCAAACCAATCTACAGGAAATCTCTCAGGTTATGCATGGTCTGAACACTACGGTTGGCTGTCATTCAACTCTGCAGAAGTGGCTGGGTGTCCCTCTGGCACGTGCCAGCCAAACATTAACCCCTCTACTGGTGTCGCTACTGGTTGGGCTAGATTTATCAATGCTCCTGCGGGCACGTCAGGGCCATGGAACGGTTGGGTTCGTCTATCGGGCAGTAATTATGGTGTGACATATAGTAGTGGGACACAGACTTTCTCTGGTTATGCATGGGGAGATAGCGATATTGGTTGGATGAGGTGGGGAGGACCTGGATACACTGTAACCATGAGCCCTCTTACTCCTCCAGAGGCAACTATAAATATTGTGACAGTGCCAGCTAATGCTACCTGGACGATTAACCCAGGATCAATTGGGGGCACAGGTAACGGCACTGCTACAGTGACACCCTCTCAAGCGGGCACTTCTTACACGGTGACGGGTGGAGCTGCGCCTAGTGGGTACGATTTCCCTCCTACTATTACTAATTCACAAGGTGGGGGTTCTTCAGCCCTTATTCTTCCAGGAACATCTATTACCTTTACTATTACTTATACTCAAGCCTTCAATTACGCCTTGAGTAATAGTGGGAATGTGGATGTCCAGAAGGCGGGTATTGCTCAGTCTGGCCAGAATGTCATTACTGCAACACATTCCGCTGGTACAGGTCAGGCTGTTACTCTCTCGGCATCTGGACTACCAAGCGGCGCATCTATAGGCTTCTCTGGCCAAGGTTGTGCTCCAAATGCTGGAACTCCATGTAACTACACAGCCACTATTTCGGTTCTACCGTCTACTGTCTCTGGTACATACCCCATTACTATTACAGGTTCTCCACTCGGCAGAACAACCAGCTTTAACTTGGTTATTACAGATTCACCAAACATGATAATTAGTTGTTCAGCTAACCCAAGTACTGCTCAAGTGGGACAAGATGTGACCTGGACTGCCACAATTGTTAACGATCCAAACAATAACTCACCCTACACTTATCAGTGGGCAGGAGATGGCGTACCATCTGATCAAACTATAGAAATTACTGCCACACAATCATTTATCACCTCTTACTCAACAACAGGTATCAAACAGATACAAGCAACAGTGTGGGATGATGTTCGTAACCAAGCACTTTGCCCAACGAGTTATATCAATGTGGGTGTGAATCCTGGGTTCGGAGAGTTCTAATGTGCTAAAATATTTAGGACATGCACATTGATGAGACAGAACTTAAGCGTCTGGTACTTGATTCTGGTCTAGTATCAAAGAAGGATATTGAAGATGCTGCCAAATTCTCTGAAGAGAACGGTCAGAGTCTTGGTAAGGTCCTAGTAAGTAGAGGGGTGATTACCGAAGATGAGTTTAGACGTCTCCAAAGTTATATCTTGGGTATCCCATTCGTCGATCTGAAAAATCAGAAGTTAAATATCGAAGTACTCTCTCTCATCCCAGAGCCTATTGCTCGTAACCACAACATTGTCGCTTTCAAGAAGACGTCTACGAATCTAGAGGTGGCCATGCTTGATATTGAGGACATGACTGCAATCGATTTCGTCAGGAAGAAGGTGGGGTTAAAGATCGATGCCAGACTCACTGACAACGAGTCAATGAAGTGGGCTTTAGTGTCGTACCAAAAGAGCTTAAAAGACGAGTTTGGATCAGTAATAGAGAAGGTGGCTGGTTCCATTAAGGCCGGCAGTGCCAAGGGTGACGAAAATGCATCAGATCTAAAGAAGCTTGCTGAAGATGTACCTGTGGTTAGAGTGGTGGACACACTGCTTAAGCACGCCATCGTCCAAGATGCATCAGATATTCATATAGAACCAGAAGACGAGCAAGTGCTCGTGCGTTACCGTATAGACGGTATTCTCCATGACTCAATGGTTTTGCCCAAGAACACTGCTGCTGGTATTACTGCACGCATTAAAGTTCTTTCTAATCTAAAGTTGGATGAGAAACGTGTGCCTCAAGACGGTCGCTTCAAGATAGATCTAGATGGAGAGAAGGTTTCTTTCCGCGTCTCGACTCTTCCTACTTACTACGGAGAGAAGACTGTGATGAGAATTTTGCGAGAAAACGCATCAGGATTCACATTGGAGTCCCTTGGTTTTCACGGTTATGGTCTTGAGACGATACACAACGCTATCAAGCTAACAACAGGTATGATCCTTACTACCGGTCCAACAGGAAGCGGTAAGACTACCACGCTCTACACCGTGCTCGACCTAGTGAACACCCCAGATGTAAACATTTCGACCATTGAGGATCCTATTGAATACCAGATGAAGAGAGTCAATCAAACTCAAGTGCGTCCAGAGATCGGCTTCACTTTCGCGCAGGGTATGCGTACGCTTGTGCGTCAGGATCCAGACATTATCATGGTCGGAGAGATCCGCGACAACGAGACTGCTGCCCTTGCTGTTAATGCTGCTCTTACAGGACACTTAGTGCTCTCCACTCTTCACACCAACTCAGCAGCTGGGGCCATACCAAGACTTCTTGATATGCAGGTCGAGCCCTTTCTACTAACCTCTACTCTTCAAGTCATTGTCGCTCAGAGGTTGGTACGAAGACTTGGCCAAGGTAAGAAGAAATATAATTTAAACAAGACCGAGATAGAGTCCCTCGGACACCTCATAGACTTGAACCGACTCCTAACAATGCTTAAGGCTGAGAAGGTGGTGCCAAAGGATGCTGATTGGAAAGATGTGCCATTCTACAAGCCGAACCCGGAGGATGATAATGAGGGTTATCAGAGTCGTATTGGTATCCACGAGATACTTAAGGTTACCGAGCCTATCAAAGCCCTTATTTTAAAGAACGCACCCGGCAAGGAGATTGAGGAAGTGGGCAAGAAAGACGGTATGATGACTATGCTAGAAGACGGCATTTACAAAGCGGTATTGGGACAAACATCAATAGAAGAAGTTCTAAGAGTAATATCCGAATAACATGCTTTACACCTACACAGCTAAGAATGCCAAGGGAGAAGTTTACACAGGTGATTTCGAGGCCAAGAGTAAAATAGAGGTATATACCAAGGTGAGAGACGAGGGAGGTAGGGTACTTGGTGTAAGGGAGAAGGGTTATGTAAATCTCAACCTTTCCCTAGACTCCATGTTTAGCAGGATAAATTCTAGAGATAAGATTGTTTTCGCTAAAAACTTGAGCTCTATGTTATCAGCAGGGCTTTCTGTTACGAGAGCACTCGAAGTGATGGAGAAACAGGCCAGGAAGAATGCTTTAAAGAAACTTTTGCACGATTTGGCTCAGGATGTGAGTAAGGGTATTCCTTTTTCAGAGGCTTTGAGGAAGAAACCAAAGGTTTTTCCTCCAATTTTCGTATCTATGGCCCTTGCTGGTGAGGAGTCTGGCAACCTATCAGATTCTTTAGGTGTTATAGCCTCGCAAATGGAGAAGTCATACACTCTGACTAAAAGAGTTAAGGGCGCTATGATCTACCCAGTAGTTATCCTCTCGCTTATGGTGGTGATCTCAATACTACTTCTTATCTATATGGTACCTACTCTCACCTCAACTTTTAGTGGTTTGGGAGTAGAGTTGCCAATAACTACCAGAGCCATTATTGCTGCATCGGATTTCATGATCAGACATACTTTGATTTTCATTGCGACTATTATTTTAAGCATTGTTTTGGTCTTTGCATTTGCGAGAAGTAAGGCTGGAGGAAGACTTCTTGAGTCACTTTTCTTGAAGCTACCTGTGGTGGGGTTAATTATTATGGAGGTTAATAGCGCTCGTACTGCACGCACAATGTCCTCACTACTCTCGGCAGGTGTACCAATAGTGAATGCTCTTGAGGTTACTGAGTCTGTGGTACCGAACCATTTGTACAAAATTGCGTTAATTGACGCTAGAAACTCGATACAAAAAGGCGAGACAATTTCTACTGTGCTCGCCCGATATGAGAAGATTTACCCACCATTCATTACGGAGATGACGGCTGTAGGGGAGGAGACGGGTAAGATCTCAGAAATGCTTCTCAATGTTGCACTTTTCTATGAAGAGGATGTAGATGATAAGAC
>DAORIT010000001.1:31697-44145 GCA_035438685.1 Parcubacteria group bacterium
GTGGGGGGTACTCCAGCCGGAGTGCTTTTAGCGAGTCAAAATTTGGTCCGAGATGGTATCAACTGGACTGTTACTACAACAGTGGTAAATGTGGATGACCCATTCGACGGGATAGCCCCAACAGATACTAAGCCCGCCGACTATAAACTAGTGGAGGTGATGGTGGGGTGTGATACGTGCAAAAATTTCAGTCCCGTAGCTGTCACTGGAATTGTTGCACCAAGAAACTTAGAGCCATAATGCCCAAACAAGGATTTACATTAGTAGAGTTTGTCATGGCGGTAGCGATTATGATTTCTATCGTCTTCGGTGTCACTACTTTAGCTCGGGATGTCTTGGTGATAAATACGAGTGCAACCCAGAACCTCGTAGCACAGTCTGATGCTAGAAAAGCTCTTAAGAGCATTATTGCCGAGCTTCGAACAGCAGCGCCTTCCTCTACTGGTGCTTATACAATAGAGTCTGCTTCATCAACCAGTGTCATCTTCTTTGCTGATCTGGATAACGATAACCGAACTGAGAGGATAAGGTACTATCTGGATTATCCAACAAGGACTTTAAGGAGGGGTGTAGTCGTACCAACAGGCAACCCGCCTTCATATGTCTTAGGACAAGAAACGTATACAACTCTCTCGTCCGACATCGTCATCTCTACAACCACTCCTGTTTTTGAATATTTCAACACGAATTATGCAGGCACATCTTCTCCTCTAACATATCCTATTGATGTGTCTGTTATTAGATTGGTGAGAGTAAGACTGATTATAGACAAGGATCCAAATAGGGCACCTTTAGAACAAATTACTACTTCTGAAGTGACACTAAGGAATCTCAAGGATAACTTATGAAAAAAGAAAAAGGATTTTTAATAATTATAGTACTTGTCTTTGCCTCTATCTCTATTGCTGCGATTATCGGTTTAATTAGCTTTACCAACATTAACATAATGCTTGCGAGGAGGGCGGTTGTGAGTGAACAGGCCTTCCAGTTGGCAGAGGCCGGCCTTGAGTATTATCGATGGCATTTAGCCCACGACCAAAATGACTTTACCGATGGAGGGGGAGCCTTCCCACATTTGCACAACTTTTATGATAGGAACGGAAACTTGCTTGGTCAGTATGAGCTCACGATAACTCCGCCCATTACTGGTTCTACTTTGGTTGGTATGAGATCTACTGGGATACCCTTAACTGATCCGACAGTAAGAAGAACGGTAACATCAAGTTTAGGTAAGCCATCGTTTGCTAGATATGCACTAGTCTCTAACTCGGATATGCGATTCGGACAAGGTACTTTAGTTATAGGACCAACTCATTCCAACGGGGGTATACGCTTTGATGGAGTAGCACAGAATCTCGTTACTAGTGGTGTAGCCAACTATAACGATCCAGACCACACTGGTAACAATGAATTTGGGGTACATACTCATGTTAATCCGCCACCTGGTAGTGGGGTGAATGGTACCTTTAGAGCGAACGAAGCGCCTCCAACTAACCCGGTTCCAAATAGGCCAGATGTTTTTCTCGCTGGAAGGAGGTTTCCGGTACCAACAGTTAACTTTGCAGGCATTACCGCAGACTTCACCAATCTTAAGAGTTTGGCACAATCTAATGGAAGGTACTTTGCGAGCTCAACGGCACAAGGATACCAAGTAACGTTTAACACCAACGACACTTACACTGTCCATCGTGTTACAAGCCTAAGACCAGCTCCAAACAATTGTACAAATACAGCGGGTCAGACTGGGTGGGGTACTTGGACTGCTAGCACCACCGTATTGGTCGGTACTTATGCGAACCCAAATAATGGTGTTATATATATGGAAGACCATGTTTGGGTGGAGGGACAAATTGATACAGCCAGAGTGACCTTGGTGGCAGCGGCAACAAGTACAGGAGTTCAGCGGTCAATTACGGTTAATAACAATCTCCTCTATACAAACTACGATGGTCAAGACGTCATCTCTCTGATTGCAGAGAACAATATAAACACCGGTCTATTTAGCCTTGATAACCTAAGGATCGACGCCGCACTTATTGCCAATAGTGGCAGGATTGGTAGGTATTATTATGAGGCGGATTGTGCCCCCAACAACGTTAGATCTACCATAACCTTGTATGGCATGATTGGAAGTTACTTAAGATACGGTTATGCGTATGTCGACAATACTGGTTATATCAATAGAAATCTTATTTATGATGCCAGTCTTCTCTATGCACCACCGCCATCCTTCCCGTTAACAACAAATACATATCAAATCGTTTCTTGGCAAGAGACAATCAACGACTAGTCATCTGTTATAATGGTTGTTCATGAAATACATTCTTGCTGCCAACTGGAAGAGTCATCCAAGTAATGCAGATGAGGCCAAAAAATTGCTTGTTGGCTTGGTCAAAAATGGCGCTAATTTTAAGAAGTTGCACACCATAATAGCTCCTCCAAACACTTTTCTAGAATTAGTAAACTCAAAGATTCGATCGATAGGCGTCCTAGCATCTCAAGACATGTCGCTTTTACCTAAGGGTACCTATACCGGCGAGACGACCGCAGAGATGCTTAAGGGTTTAGGAGTCAGAGTCTCAATCGTTGGTCACTCAGAGAGAAGAAAGCTTGGTGAGACCAATACTCTAGTTGCAGCGAAGGTTAGCCAAGCGATTAAAGAAGGCATTGTTCCAATAGTTTGTGTTGGAGAGGATGTGCACGACACTGAGGGTGGTTACTACGAAGTGCTTAATTCTCAAATAAGAAATTCACTCGAAGGGTTAAAGAAGACTGATGTTAAGAAACTTGTAGTGGCCTATGAACCTCTTTGGGCTATAGGTAAGTCTGCAAAGGATGCCATGCAACCAGGAGATCTCGGCCAGATGGTTGTGTATATTAGGAAGGTGCTAACTGAGATGTATGGCAGGACCGCCGCTGACCAGGTCACTATTATTTATGGAGGTTCAGTAGAACCTGGTAATGCTAAGGAGTTACTAAGCTCTGGAGCACAAGGTTTCTTAGTTGGACATGCGTCACTAAATTCCAAGAGCTTTGCCGAGATCGCTAAGGCTATTCTAAACAAATGAAATCAGTCAGAGAGATAGGGGATATAAGTGGCAAGAAGGTACTAGTCAGAGTAGATTGGAATGTTCCTCTTGTAGATGGTTTGGTAAGAGATGATCTTCGTATCAAAAGAAGTTTGGACACTGTTAACTTCTTAGTTGAGAAGGGGGCGAGGGTAACACTTATGACCCATCTCGAACCAGAGGAAAGAACAGTAGAGGTACTCAAACATTTTCTACCAACTGGAGTAGAGATGTTGGAAAACTTAAGACAAAACAAGGGAGAAAAAGACAATTCAGAGGAGTTTGCCAAAGAGCTTGCTAGCAATCAAGACTATTACGTTAACGAAGCCTTTTCCGCTTCACACAGAGAGCATGCTTCAATAGTGCTTGTACCAAAGTTTTTGCCAAGTTTCGCAGGACTTGGATTTATAAACGAAGTGGAGAACTTGTCCAAGGCCTTCAGCCCAAAACATCCATTCCTCTTTATTCTTGGCGGAGCCAAGTTCGAAACCAAGTTGCCTCTAGTTAAAAAGTTTTTGAATATTGCTGACGGTATCTTTATTGCAGGACTTAACGCCAAGCCAGCGTTTGAAATGGGTTTTGATAAGGAGCCAAAGATTACCCTTCCTATTGGAGATATTTCAGCACCAGACTTAACAAGTGAGAATCTAGATATTTTGAATGAAAAGATAGAAAACTCCGAGTTTATAGTGTGGAACGGACCGCTCGGTAAGTACGAGGATGGGTTAAAGGAGGGGACACTAAGACTCGCCCAGATGTTAGGAAATTCAGGTAAGGAGGTTGTAGTCGGTGGTGCAGACACTCTCGCCGCTATAAAGGAGCTAGATATTTCGGACAAGTTTACCTTCGTATCTAGTGGAGGTGGGGCTATGCTCGACTTCTTGGCGAGCGGTACTCTACCTGGTATAGAGGCTCTGAGTTAAATTCTAGGACCACCCTCTTCCTCCATCTTTTGTGGTACGAGGTGTATATGTGTGTGGGCTACATCTTTGCCCACAATACCGAGTCTTACATAGTCAGCATGGTAATCGTCTTTTAATTTTAAAGCCAAGGTCTTAGCTGCTCTAAATAGCTCATCATACAGATCATTAGGCAGATCAGTGAACCATCTATAATGATCCTTGGGTACCAATAGAGTATGACCCTCTCTTACTGGATTGATGTCTAAGAAAGCAATGAATTTGTCGTCTTCAAAAACTGTTTTCGAAGGTATTTCCTTTCTACCAATTTTACAAAAAATACAATTTTCCATAATTACTAATATGAAATGCTATCTACTAATACTCCACTTGAGTCGAAAAGAGAGATTGTCTCTTCCTCTTCTGCCCACATCTCCCATGGTCGGTGGAGATACACATGCCAAGTTTTGCCTTCAAAGTTCTTTTCCCCAATATGGTTTGCCAGGCACCCCTCATAGCTGAAATGACTTTTGACATAAGCGATGCACATACTAGACAAACCTTTTTCACCATCGACACAGTCACGGCAAACCTCTCCATCCTCATCCTTACCACCGTATTCTGGTGTGTGGCAGCTTTGCATTGAGTCTATGTATCTTTTGCACTTGATGTCGAGCGAGGTGTAACCAACTTCTTTTGATGGTCTTACACAACTCTTATCTAGTCCTTTGGGGAAACTATATGTCTCCTCCAAGTATCCTGTGCAAGAGTTCTCTTTGAAGCTGGTTAGTGGGTATGAGGTTAAGTTGCCCGGTCCTCCAGAAATCACTATTGCTCTCTCGCCTCTGTTTAAGACAATACTTTCGAGATGACTCCTGCCGTCGGGCGAGACGATTTTTGCACCCTGTGGGATGACGCCAACATCCGAGGCGTAGTGCAAGTACTGACTTCCGACTGTATAGCTTCGTGCAGACTTACCATTCTCTAGTCTATAACCGGTAATATTTACTGGATTAGAGCCGTTATTCTCTATAACGATGTATTCACTCATTGGATCGTTTTCGTACTTGCCATTACCTCTCTCGAGCCTGAGTGTTCCAGAGCTTCTGCTGCTCGAGGTGTAGTTAGTTGATTTAGTATCGTCTTGATAAGTAGAGTTCCTCCCTTTGAGTGTGCTGTCCCAACCAGAGACATCGAACCTCATACTTTTGGGTATCAGTATGGCAAATATGACGATACTTATAGCAAAGAAGGTTAAAAGCCATTCCACGAAGGCACCCTTCTCCAAGGTCTTTCTCATAAAGGGTATAATACCACGATGTCTTTAGACGATATTCTCCACAAATTACTTCACGATAGAGGTGTTACTGACAAGGAGGACTTTCTCGTTCCTGATTACAGCAAGCTCCACGACCCTCTCCTTATGCCCGGTATGGAGAAGTCTCGAGACAGGATACTTAGGGCTATTAAGGATGGTGAGCACATCTTCGTTTTTTCTGATTACGATGCAGATGGTATCCCTGGGGCTGTGGTCATGAAAGACTTTATTAGTAGGATAAAGTACGACAATGTTTCCTTTTATATACCACACAGACATGATGAGGGATTCGGCTTAAACACTGATGCAGTCGATGAAGCAAATAAGCGAGGCGCTAAACTAATTGTTACTATAGATTGTGGTACAGCGGACTCGGTAGAGGTCGCTCATGCTAACTCGCTTGGTATTGATGTCATCATCACTGACCACCATGAGGCAAATGATTTGCCAGATGCGTATGCGATAGTAAACCCGAAGATTAAGGGGAGCCGGTATCCCTTCGATGGACTCTGTGGTGCAGGGGTACTCTATAAACTCATTCAGGCTATTTATATGAAGGAGAGTTTTGGTCTCCCGATTGGAGTGGAGAAGTGGTCTCTCGACATGGTCGCCATTGCGACACTCAGCGATATGGTGCCTTTGGTAGGGGAGAACAGAATACTCTCTTACTTTGGACTCCAGGTACTCCGCAAATCTCCCCGTCCAGGAATACAGGCTCTTTGTAAAAAACTAGGGATGGACCAGAGGTTCCTTAACGAAGATGATATAGGTTTTATGATCACTCCTCGTATTAATGCAGCATCGAGGATGGGTAAGCCGGAAGACGCTTTTAACTTACTTGCAACAAACGATCCGAGAGAAGCAGAGGAACTCGCTCTCCACTTGGAGACGATAAATAACGAGAGGAAGGGTATCGTCGCCTCGATAGTTAAAGATGCTAAAAAACATCTAAGCGAGAGAGAAAGTATTGGAAAGGTAATTGTCATCGGTAACCCAGAGTGGCGACCAGCACTCCTTGGACTCGTCGCTAACTCACTTGTAGAAGAGTATGAGAGACCTGCATTTGTGTGGGGTAGGGATGGAGATGACAAGCTTAAGGGTTCATGTAGGTCGTACAATGGCTACGACCTTTTCGAACTAATGAATCATGCCAAAGAATCTTTTGTAGAGTACGGTGGGCATGCAGGAGCGGGCGGGTTCTCCGTTACGCTTGAGAGTCTTGTTACTTTGGAGGAGAATTTATCCAACGCACTACTCAAACTCGAGATGACCGAAGGCAAGACCCATAATAGTCTAGAGATTGAGATGAAAGATGTGGGGGAAGGCTTATACAGAGTGTTAAATAAGTTGGCTCCATTCGGTACAGGTAACCCAAAACCAGTATTTAGAATAAATAATGCCGAGATCAAATCTCTGAAGCAATTTGGCAAAGCCAAGGATCACCTAGAACTTACTCTCACACCTAATATCAAAGCGATTTCCTTCTTTTCAAATCCTGAGTCATACTCACTCTTACCAACCACTACTTTGTGTAACCTCGATGTCCATCTAGAGAAATCCTACTTCCGTGGTCGCCCTGACCTCCGTCTCCGAATTGTTGATATAATCTCCTCATGATTACTATATTTACCGATGGCGCAGCGAGGGGGAATCCTGGAGGAGGAGGATGGGGGGCTATTATAGCCAAGGAATTTGAGGTACATGAGATTGGGGGTAAGGACCCATATACCACGAACAACAAGATGGAGTTAACAGCTGCCATAGAAGCGCTTAAAACTCTAGAATTCGGAGTAGAAGTAGAGCTTTATACTGACTCAGAGTATGTGATGAAGGGCATGACCGAATGGGTGCATAACTGGCAGAAGAACGGTTGGAGAACCGCTGCTAAGAAACCAGTGGAGAATCAGGACCTCTGGAAGGATCTTGTGTCGGCTAGCGAAGGTAAAAACATTTCATGGAAGTATGTCGCCGGCCACTCTGGTAACGAAGCGAACGATAGGTGCGACGAGATAGCGACTAAATATGCGGACCATTTATCCGTAGAACTATATGCAGGGAGCAGGGGCGAGTACCCAATCAGTCTCAAGGTCTAATCTTAATATTCTCTTAGCTCTTTGGGGATTTGTCTTTGGTATTCTCCTCGCATCATTGTTATCGATACCTCCACTTGTTTCAATCTTGGTTATGTTCGTCGCGTCAGCGATTTATGTGCTCGATAGAAATGTCTTGATCCTTATAACCTTAGTTGCTGCATCTCTAGGGATATTAAGATACGACATTAAAGATTTTCATGAGTTAGTGCCAGCAGGGAATATTGGGATAGTGGTTTCAGAGCCCGAGAATAGAGACAAAGATACTCGTTACACGGTTCTTACCGATACTGGTGAGAAAGTTTTGGTTACAGACGAGATCTATAGCAAAGTTCTGTATGGAGACGAAGTTAGGCTAACAGGTACTCCTAAGATCCTTAAGCCAAGTGGTTACGCTGATTACTTAGCCAAGGACGATATTTTCTACACGCTTGAGAGAGCTAAGGTAGAGATCCTTTCTCACGACAATGGGAATGGTATTAAGGGTGCTCTTATAAAGGTTAAAGGGTTTCTTATAGACAAGATCAAAAATATTTTACCTGAGCCAGAAGCAAGCCTACTCTCGGGTCTGATCGTCTCGGGCAAGCAAGCATTGCCCAAAGAAACCCTAGAGAGCTTCAAAGATGCAGGGGTGGTACATATGGTAGTGCTCTCGGGTTACAACATTACAATCATCGCCGAGTTCCTACTCATTGTCTTCGCTTTCCTTGGGTCTAGATTCTCGGGTTTCATTGCACTTGTGGGAGTAGTGCTCTTCACCATTATGTCTGGAGCACCTGCTACGGTGGTACGAGGAGCAATTATGGTTTCATTCCTTCTCTTTGGGAGACTGATGAAACGACCCGGTTCGCCCCAAAGAATACTTCTCTTCACTGCGGTATTGATGCTCATGCATAACCCCAAGATCTTGCTATATGACCCATCCTTCCAGCTTTCATTCCTTGCTGTGCTCGGTTTGATATATGGAGCACCAATAATTCAAGATAAGCTCGCCAAGTTGGCACTGCCTGCTCACGGACGAGCATCGGGACATTCGCGAGCAATGCCAACCTGGCTTACCGAGCTCTTGGCAACTACTCTTGCTACTCAGGTCTTTGTCTTACCATTACTTTTATACAGTATGGGTAACTTCTCACTCGTGTTCCTGTTTGCCAATCTTCTTATCCTGCCCATTCTCCCAGTAGTCATGCTTATTGGTTTTGTTGGCACGCTGCTCTCATTCGTACTCGGTGTGCTGGCCATGCCCATTAATTTCATCACCCATACTTTCCTCGCGTACATACTTAAGATTGCAGATTTATTCGGCAACCTTCCATTCTCAAGTTTAGAAATAGAAAACTTCCCCTTGTGGGGAAGTTTGGTGATGTACTTACTGATATTTATTATCGTCTGGCATTCTCGAAATTCATCTCCACACTCTCCCAGTTTAGGTTAGAGAAGAAAGCTTCGACGTAGTTTTTCTTCTCCGAAGGAGTGTAGTCTAAACAATAAGAGTGTTCCCACATATCGAGGGCGAGTAGAGGCGTCGCTCCTTGTAGTTGTCCTATATGTTGTTCATCTACCCAAGAAGCTAGGAAACGATCATCTGTCTTGTCGTACCAAAGTATTGCCCAACCTATTCCTCGAGTTAGTGCCAAGGCTTTAAATTCTGTTAGAAAAGTATCCATTGAGCCAAAGAGTTCAAGGAGTCTTTTGCCAAGTTCGCTTTCTTTATTTAGTTCTTTAGCTCCACCAGAAAGGGAAGAGAAGTAAATTTCATGGTTCCTCATACCATTGTATTCAAAGCTGAATCGACGAAACAATTCTCCAGCTATGTAAGAATCCTTTGCACTATCAAGCACTGACATCCTTTCCATAATGAGGTTAGCGTTCTTCACATAACCGGCATATAGTTTAAGATGCTCATCAATAGTCTTTTTAGAAATGCCGACTAAGTCTTCGATCTCAAATTTCTTTTCTTCAAATGTTTTCATGTATTCCATTATAGCAGTTTTGGTTTTCTCTAATCTTTTTGTTTGGTCGAGGGTTTATTCAAGAAGTGGAGGCGAACTCAAGGTCTACTTTCTCGACGTGGGGCAGGGGGACGCAATACTTATAGAGTCACCGACTAAGGGGAGGGTGCTAATAGATGGTGGTCCAGATAGAAAGGTTCTAAGTGAGCTTGGTCGAGTGTTGCCCTTCGGCGACAGACGGATAGATGTGGTTATTGAGTCTCACCCAGATGCTGACCATATAACTGGTTTAGTAGAAGTACTAAACAGGTTTAATGTAGATACATTTGTATCTACGGGTATGAGATCAGTAAATTCTTTAGACGAGACACTGGATGGGGTAATAAAAGAAAAAGAAATACACAAAGTTCTAGGGAAAAGAGGAATGAGTCTCGACCTCGGTGGGGGAGCTATTCTCACACTACTCTATCCAAGCGGGAGTATTGAGGGTCTTGAGACAAATGAATCCTCCATAGTCTCTAAATTAACTTTAGGCGATATCGATTTTATCCTAACCGGTGACTCTACCAAGCTTGCTGAGTACAAACTACTCTCTTTGAACAAAGAACTTCTAGACTCAGAAGTTCTTCAAGTTGGGCACCATGGGTCTGAGACCTCAAGCTCTCTACTATATGTACAAGCTGTGAGTCCTCTGTATTCAGTCATCTCCTCGGGCAAGGATAATAGGTATGGTCATCCACACAAAGTGACTCTCGACACTCTAAACAAGGTTGAGACAAATATATTAAATACCGCAGATGTCGGCAGGATCCTGTTTAAAACAGATGGAGAGGAAATCGAGGTCGAGTATTAGATGATACCCGCTTTCTTCAAAACAGAATGAGCACCACGCTTGTTGATGGTTTTGATAGCACGAGTAGAGAGGGTAAGGGTGATGGTCTTCTTAAGCTCAGGCACATAAATACGCTTCTTCTGGAGGTTTGGGTACTTCCTAACCATGCCTGTAGGGTTGAATTGGGTAGCACGAGTACGGTTGGAGTAACCTCCACCCATCTTTGAGCCCTTCTTTAATACTGGACAAACTTTTGCCATAGTGGGCATTACTCTAACATAATTGATATAATTCGCCAACAAGTATGGAATTTATCTTTCAAATAGCAATATTGATCATGTCGATCGTCATCCACGAGGTAGCGCATGGCTATGCTGCCCGCTACTACGGCGACCTGACAGCCGAGTATGAGGGGAGACTCACCCTAAACCCAGTTAAGCACATTGACCCTGTTGGTTCTGTCTTCGTGCCTCTAGTGTCTTATCTATTTGGCGGATTCGTCTTCGGTTGGGCGAAACCAGTGCCTTATAACCCTTATAACCTAAAGCCTGGTCGCTGGCCCGAGGCGTTCGTCGCCTTAGCCGGTCCACTCTCAAATATTGGTTTGGCAGTAGTATTTGGTTTACTTCTTAGGTCTATAGGTGCCCCAAGTGAGAGTTTTGTTACTATCACAGCAGGGATCGTCTATATAAATGTGCTCTTGGCAGTCTTTAACCTCATGCCAGTACCACCACTTGACGGGTCTAAGCTCCTATTCGCACTCTTTCCTGATAGGATCTATAAGCTCAGGAGCTTCTTCGAGCGCTATGGACTCATCTTGGTCCTTTTCTTCATCCTTTTTGTTTGGCAGCTTATTGCTCCTTTGGTCAGCATTTTCTTCACATTCTTGACCGGTTTGTCTATATAAGATAGAGTATTGGTCTCCATTAGGGGTACCTGCCTAGAGCAGGAGGTTTTGTAAAATGTCTACCATAAACCAACTAGTAAAGAAGAGCCGCAACAAGCCAAAGAGAAAGTCTAAGGCTATTGCTTTGACGCGCGGGTTCAACACTATCAAGAACCGCCCAGTCTTTTTCAACTCTCCATTTAAGCGTGGTGTATGTATCAAGGTGACTACCAAGACCCCAAAGAAGCCTAACTCCGCAATTAGAAAGATCGCTCGTGTCCGCCTAAGTAACGGTCAGGAAGTTACTGCCTACATCCCTGGAGAGGGACACAACCTACAAGAGCACTCAGTGGTCATGCTCCGTGGTGGTCGCGTTAAGGACCTAGGTATCCGCTACACTATTGTTCGTGGAGTACTCGATACTCAGGGAGTGGAGAAGAGAAGGAAGGGTCGAAGTCAGTACGGTAACAAGCGCCCAAAGGCCAAGTAATATATGAGAAGAAAACTTAAAGCAAAACCAAAGATAACCCCAGACTCAGTCTATGACTCAGAGAAGGTGGCTAAGTTCATCAACTATGTGATGCTCGAGGGAAAGAAGACCACTGCTCGTGGTGTTGTTTACCGAGCTCTCGAATCTGTGAAGGAGCTAAGCAAGAACCCAAATCCTTTGGAGATCTTCGAGACAGCCCTTAAAAATACTGGTCCTACTATGGAAGTTCGTTCAAGAAGAGTGGGAGGTGCTAACTACCAGATCCCTCGTGAGGTTAGACCAGAGCGTCGTCAATATCTATCTATGAAGTGGATTGTGGATGCAGCTAGAAGCAAGAAGGGTAAGCCTATGCATGAGAAGTTGGCCGAGGAGATCATCGCAGCTTCTAACAACGAGGGCGAGGCAATCAAGAAGAGAGAGAACACCCACAAGATGGCCGAGGCCAACAAAGCCTTCGCTCACTTGGCTTGGTAATTTCGCTCCTTGTGTTTTTGTAAGTCGAAATGTACCCTAAGGTTAGACACATTCTCACCTTGAGGTAACGATGATACTTTCGGGTTTTTCTCCCAACCAGCAGTCTATGTATGGTGTCAGGAAGCAGGTTCGGGTCATCAGGGTGACCGGTACTGTGAACGATCCGTGGTACACGATCAAGAACCCGTTCGGCAAGAAGTACATCCTCGGCGTCAGGGACCTCCATGGGGTCAAGGTCTTGGGGGTCTTCAAGAGAGGGGGCACTAAGAAACCTCGGGCATGATGCCTGAGGTTTTTCATTTGATTATCTGTCTAACTTGCGGTATCGTATCGTGTATCTAAGCCATTTAGGCTTTTTATTTTTATCCCAACAAATTAATAATTTATGGAACGAGATTATCCTTTAGAGAGAGTTCGAAACTTCGGTATTATTGCGCAC
>DAORIT010000001.1:44245-51263 GCA_035438685.1 Parcubacteria group bacterium
TATGGAACGAGATTATCCTTTAGAGAGAGTTCGAAACTTCGGTATTATTGCGCACATCGATGCAGGTAAGACCACGACTTCAGAGCGCGTGCTCTTCTACACAGGAGCTCAGCACAAAATAGGTGAGGTACATGAGGGTGAGACCACTACTGACTGGATGGAGCAGGAGCGAGAGCGTGGTATTACTATCACTGCTGCGGCGATTACTTGTTTCTGGGGACCAACATATCTTTCTGAAAGCGACAGGCAGAAAAAGGAGAAAAAGTTCCGTTTCAACGTTATCGACACTCCAGGACACATCGACTTTACAGTGGAGGTTAAGAGATCTCTTCGTGTCCTCGACGGAGCGGTAGTCGTCTTCGACGGTGTTGCGGGAGTAGAGCCCCAGTCAGAGACTAACTGGCGTTATGCTGAGGAGGCACAAGTTCCTAGAATCTGCTTCATCAACAAGCTTGACCGCACAGGAGCTTCTTTCGAGCGATCATATAAATCTATTCTAGACAGACTTTCAAAGAAGGCGGTTAGATTCCAGATTCCAATAGGAGAAGAGGACAAGCACGAAGGCGTAATCGATCTTCTCAAGATGAAGGCGTATTACTTCGAGGGCAACATGGGTAACCAGGTTATAGAGAAGGATATCCCAGCTGAGTACATGGAAGATGCGACTAAATATCGTGGTGAGTTGGTTGAGAGGATTGTAGAGAATGACGAGGGTCTTATGAATGCTTATCTAGAAGGTAAGGAGATCTCTATCGAAGCTCTCAAGGAGACGATGAGGAAGGCAGTAATCGGTAACAAGATTTTCCCAGTGATGACCGGTTCTGCTCTTAAGAACAAGGGAGTACAGCTAGTCCTCGATGCAGTGGTTGACTATCTTCCATCTCCACTCGATATTCCACCAGTTAAGGGTCTCAACCCAAACACCAACGAGGAAGTGCTACGTCATGCAGATGACAAGGAGCCTTTCTCTGCTCTTGCTTTCAAGCTCCAAGCAGACCCATTCGTCGGTCAGCTTACATTCTTCCGTGTGTACTCAGGAACAATTGAGAGTGGTTCCTATATATACAACTCAACTACAGGCAACAAGGAAAGACTAGGACGCATTGTCCGCTTACAAGCAAACCAAAGAGAGGAGGTTAAGAAGGTTTTCGCAGGAGAGATTGCTGCTGCGGTGGGACTCAAGGAGGCTAAGACCTCACACACATTCTCTGACGAGGCCAATCCAATCATCCTTGATCAGATTACCTTCCCAGAGCCGGTGATCTCGCTTCGTATTGAGCCAAAGACTAAGGCTGATCAAGAGAAGATGGGTCTTGCACTCAAGCGTCTTTCTGACGAAGATCCAACATTCAGAATCAAGTCTGACTCTGAAACCGGCGAGACTGTGATCATGGGTATGGGTGAGCTACACCTCGAAATTATAGTCGACCGTATGAAGAGAGAGTTCTCAGTTGAGGCAAATGTTGGTAAGCCTCAAGTTGCGTACAAGGAGACAATTACAGGATCAGCAGAGGTGGAGAACAAGTACATAAAGCAGACAGGAGGTAAGGGTCAGTACGGTCACGTTAAGATCACTATCAAGCCACTCGAAGCTCTTGATCCAGAAGCTAAGATTCCTAAGAATGTGCATCGTGAGGAAGGATTTGAATTCGTTGACTCTATTAAGGGAGGAGTTATTCCTCAAGAGTTTATTCCTGCTGTTGAGAAGGGGGTTAGAGAGGCCATGGATCGTGGAATACTTGCAGGCTTCAAGATGACTGATATTTCTTGTGAGCTTACATACGGTTCTTACCACGATGTCGACTCTTCGGAAATTGCTTACAAGATCGCTGCCTCACAAGCATTTCAAGAAGCCGCTAAGAAAGCTAAGCCCGTTATTCTTGAGCCTATCATGAAGGTAGAAGTAGTTGTGCCAGAGAAGTTCATGGGAGACATTACTGGCAACCTCTCAAGTAAGAGAGCACAGATCGAGGCGATGGAAGACAGGAATGAACTCAAGGTTGTGCGTGCCAAGGTACCTCTATCTGAGATGTTCGGTTATGTGACTAACCTTCGCTCTATGACAGAAGGTCGAGGATCATCAACAATGGAGTTTGATCATTACGCTATCGTGCCTAAGAATGTCGAAGCAGACATTATCGAGAAGAGAACTGGAGCTAAGGCTGCCTAATAAAATAAATTCGAAAGACAAAACCTCCTTGACCACAAGGAGGTTTTGCTTTAACTTACGACGCAGACTGTAGGACGACGAGCAATCCAGCCGTCGAACGATAGGGGACGAGAATAGTGCACATGTCTCGGAGTGGCGGACAGGCTCGCGCGAGGGCTCATGGTCACAGGGGTAACAAGCGTCGAAGCAAGAAACCGAAGAGCACGCCTGTGAGTCTGCTTGTCTCGGAGAGGCAGAAGGGAGTGGTGAAGTGGTTCAGTGACAAGAAGGGTTTTGGCTTCATTGGTCTGAGGAAGGGGACTCCCGATGTGTTCGTCCATTACTCGAGTATCCTCGGCACGGGCTTCAAGACTCTCCCTGAAGGTAGCAAGGTGGCCTTCGACATCGAGAGGACGAAGAAGGGTCTCTCGGCCACGAATGTGAGGATCCTCAGCTAGATACCCACCAATTGGTGGGTTTTTCTTTTCTAGATCCTCATGTATAGTGCTTCCTGGGCCCTCATTCTGGAGGTAGGGATGTACGAAGACTCAAGTGTATTGGCAGAAAATACCCCAACATCAGAGGAGTGGAAAAGACTCGAGGAGGTGTTTGAAAGCGGGGTCGCTAAGGACATAATCCTGGCACTCAAGGAGTCAGGCAACCGTCCCAAGGATGTGGCTTTGCTCAACTCGAGGATGAGACAAGGTTCGCTTGGAGGGATCAACTCATCACTTCTCCGTCAGGGGATCCCATTCCGGCTCGAGGTCGTTCACAACAATTGTCTCTTCAGGGAGAATCAGGTCCACTTGAAGAGGGTGCTTCTCCCCAAGCCAAAGATCGTTGAAACTCCGAGGGAGAACTCCAGACGCTGCTGCTAGCAGCGTCTTTTTCTTTGCTGGGATTGACTATTATTGGGCTAGACAGTAATATGTCGCGAGCGCTATACCGCTTCTGCTTGTTCTTTGAGACCTTCTCAATAGGGCTTAGGTTAAGCGGTTTTGCGTTCCTCGTCACTACGAGGTTGAATCGGAACTGGAAGAAGATGTGTTCTCGAACTTCTTCTGTTTCTGAAAAAAACTTAATTAATTAAATTTATACATAAAATATATGGCAGACGCTTTTGATCGCTCAAAGCCACACGTAAACGTCGGTACTATTGGCCACGTTGACCACGGCAAGACGACTCTAACCGCAGGTATTCTCCATGTCCTCGATATGAACAAGGACAAGGGTTACGGTGCCCGTGTTGAAGCAATTGATAAGATCGACTCAGCTCCTGAGGAGCGTGAGAGAGGTATTACTATTGCTCTCCACCACTCTGAGTACTGGACACCAGCTCGTCACTACGCACACATCGATGCGCCAGGACACGCTGACTACATCAAGAACATGATTACCGGTGCCGCTCAAATGGACGGTGCAGTGCTTGTGGTAGCCGCAACCGACGGTGTTATGCCTCAGACTCGCGAACACATCCTCCTTGCTAAGCAAGTTGGTGTGCCTAAGATTATCGTCTTCCTAAACAAGTGTGACATGGTTCCTGACAAGGAGCTTATCGACCTCGTGGAAGAGGAGATCCGTGACCTTCTTACCAAGCACGATTTCGACGGTGCTAACGCACCTGTGATCCGTGGCTCAGGTCTTAAGGCTCTTGAGGCTAAGGATATGAGTGATGAGTGGGCACAAAAGGTTTTCGAGCTCATTTCTACTCTTGATAGCTACTTCCCAAATCCAGTTCGTGAGATGGACAAGCCATTCCTTATGCCAATTGAGGACATCTTCTCTATCGAAGGCCGTGGAACAGTGGTTACAGGTCGTATCGAGAGAGGTATGGTCAAGGTTGGAGAGGACGCAGAGATCGTTGGTCTCCGCGACACCATGAAGACTACTGTTACTGGAATTGAGATGTTCAACAAGCAGCTCCAAGAGGGTATGGCCGGAGACAACGCCGGAATCCTACTAAGAGGTGTGAAGAAGGAGGACCTATCTCGCGGTCAAGTTATCGCGAAGCCAGGTTCAGTTACTCCTCACACTGAGTTTACTGCCGAGGTTTACATCTTGAAGAAAGAGGAAGGTGGTCGCCACACTCCATTCTTCACTGGATACAAGCCACAGTTCTACATCCGCACAACTGACGTTACTGGAGAAGTTACTCTAA
Source organism: Parcubacteria group bacterium (assembly GCA_035438685.1). Lineage (GTDB taxonomy): Bacteria > Patescibacteriota > Minisyncoccia > Phycocordibacterales > Zambryskibacteraceae > JAIFWN01. The sequence continues at coordinate 48,553 of DAORIT010000001.1, forward strand.
ACGCAGGTGTTGAGATGATCATGCCTGGAGATACAGCAACCTTCAATGTGAAGTTGACTGCTCCTGTCGCACTTGAGGATCAGACCCACTTCGCTATTCGCGAGGGAGGTAAGACTGTCGGTGCCGGTGTCGTAACTAAGGTAGTTAAGTAATCTGTTCGCAAGAACAAAGCCACAATGGCTAAAGCAAAAGCTACAACCAAAAAAGCTGTGAAAGCGGGAGCAACCGAAGGTGCGGGTAAGCTCCGTATCCGTGTCAGAGCTTATGAGAGCAAGATCCTTGATGTATCCGTAAAGCAAATCATCGACACTGCACTCCGCTATGATGCAGAGATCCAGGGTCCGATACCACTTCCAACAGAGATTAAGAAGTACACTGTGAACCGCGCTGCGTTCGTATACAAGAATGCTCGAGAACAATTCGAAATGCGAATACACAAGCGCTTAGTGGACATTGTTAATCCTTCTGGTAAGGTAATCGAGGCTCTCACAAACTTGTCTCTTCCTAGTGGAGTGAACATTGATGTGAAGATGATCTAGTTCGACAAGCTCACTACGAGTAAAAACATGAAATCCATCATTACCAAGAAAGTAAATATGACCCAAATCTTCGACGAAAGCGGACGGGCTTTGCCTGTGACTGTGCTTGTCGCTGCCGAGCCAATTGGCGAGGGGGCCCTTGTAGAGGGTGATATGGTAGTCATCACAGGTACTTCTAAAGGTAAGGGATTCCAGGGTGTGGTTAAGCGTCATGGCTTCAAGGGAGGCAGACGCTCACACGGTCAGAAGCATTCAGAGCGTGAGCCGGGCTCCATTGGTGGAGGTGCACGCGCTGGAGGTAGAGTAGCTAAGGGTATGCGCATGGCGGGTCGTATGGGTAACGAAACCGTTACTCAGAAGAACCTAAAGGTCGTTAAGATTCTTCCAGAATCTAACGAAATCTTTATCCATGGTGCTGTCCCTGGTAGACGAGGAAGCAAGGTAATGATCAAGACCAACTAACATGGAAGCACAGATATACGACAACAAAGGCAAGGAGGCAGGAAAGATCAAGCTACCAGAGGAGCTCTTCGGTCTCTCTTGGAACGCAGACCTCGTGCACCAGGTAGCCACATCTCTTCAGAGCAATATGAGGAAGAACATTGCTCACACTAAAACACGTGGTGAGGTTCGTGGAGGAGGCAAGAAGCCTTGGCAGCAGAAGGGTACTGGTCGTGCTCGCCATGGCTCTACAAGATCTCCTATCTGGGTTGGTGGAGGTGTAGCTCATGGTCCAAGAAACGACAAGAACTTCCAAAGAGTGGTCAATAAGTCTATGCGTACTAAGGCTCTTTACACTATCCTCTCGAGGAAGTTCAAAGAGGGTGAAGTGCTCTTCGTTGATAGTCTCAACCTCTCTACACCAAAGACCAAGGATGCTGTAACTCTTATGAAGAACCTCTCTAAGGTGAAGGGCTTCGAGAAGCTAGAGAACAAGAGAAAGAATGCAGCACTCTTCGCTACAGCTACTAAGAGTGTTGGTACCGAGAAGAGTATGAGAAACATTGGAAGCCTAGAGGTGGTGGAGGCAAGAAATTTGAACCCGATCTCACTTCTAAGTTACAAGTACTTGGTGATCGAGAATCCAGAGGCATCACTCAAGGTCCTCCCAGGAGCAAAATAATTTTATGGCTGAAAAGAAAACAACAAAAAAGGAGAAGAAGGTAGTTGAGAAGGCAGAAGTGTCTAAGTCTGTTATTGTCTCTCCAAGAATGACTGAGAAGTCAGTACTCTCTCAGGAGTCTAAGGGGGTCTATGTCTTTAATGTGAAGCGTGACTCAACCAAGAAGCAAATTGCTGCTTCTGTTAAGGCAGACTACAAGGTTACTCCACTTAAGGTTAGAACCTCACAAGTTCCTTCGAAACAAAAGTTCTCTCGCGGTAAGTGGGGTGTGAAGGGTGGTGGCAAGAAGGCGTATGTATATTTGAAGAAGGGCGATAAGATTGCTGTTGCATAAATACCGAAATGAAACGATACAAACCAACAACAAAATCAAGAAGAAACATGACTGGAATCAACTTCCGCAAGTTGATCACATCTACTACTCCAGTTAAGTCACTTACTACAGGATTTAAGAGAGGGGACGGACGTAACAACACTGGTCGTATCACCACTCGTCACAAGGGAGGTGGACACAAGAGACGATTCCGCGAAATTGACTTCGTATTTGATAAGAAGAATGTGCCTTTCACTGTGAAGACAATTGAGTATGATCCAAACCGTTCTGGCTTCATCGGACTCGTAGCATACAAGGACGGAGAGAGGAGATACATCCTACTTTCCAAGACTATGCGTGTTGGAGATACTTTCGTTGCGTCTGAGACAGCAACCATTACTCCTGGTAACAGACTTCCACTCAAGAACATCCCAGTTGGTACCTTTGTTTACAATGTAGAGCTTAAGCCAAATGGTGGTGCGAAGATCGCTCGCTCAGCTGGTAACTATGTGGAAGTATCTGCTAAGGATGCTGGCTATGTGGACTTGAAGATGCCATCAAGTGAGGTTCGCAAAGTCTTGGAGACTGCTTGGGCAACCATCGGCGAGGTGTCTAACGATGAGAATAGACTGGTGAACCTAGGTAAGGCTGGTCGCTCAAGATGGCTCGGTATCAGACCTACTACTCGTGGTACTGCGATGAACCCAGTAGACCACCCACACGGAGGAGGAGAGGG
>DAORIT010000001.1:51363-53677 GCA_035438685.1 Parcubacteria group bacterium
AGAACTTGGTTCCATGCCCGTTGCGTAAGCGGGCTTTTTTGTTTGCAATTTTTATAATAAAGCGCTATATTTCTGACATGAAACAACTTGATCCAAGAGCAGTATGGCTCTTTTTTCTTTCGGGAGGAACGCGAATATTGGTATTTCTTCTTGTGGCCTTTTCTTTGATTATTCAAGCTTATTTTGAGTACAAAGATGCTGGCGAGGCGGTCCCTCTATTGTTGAGGTTGTGGTGGCTAATACCTATATTGTGCATGATCGCACTTATTATCTATGCAAAATTGAGTTATAGTTTTTACAAGTATGAACTCACAGATATGGGTTTCAAAAAGGAGTCTGGAATTATCTGGAAGCAGTATGTCACCATCCCTTATGATCGGATACAGAATGTTGATATTTATAGAGGAATCTTTGCTCGAATTTTAGGCTTGTCTGATCTACAGATTCACACAGCTGGTGTTGGTGGTGTAGCAATGGGTGAGGGTAGACTACCAGGACTCTCTGTTTCTGATGCTGAGAAGATGAGAGATGAACTCTTGGTGAGGGCTAAACAGTCACGAAACGGTCAGGGGCTCTAAAAATAAAAACTCGCTCAAGGGCGAGTTTTTTGTTAGGGTGATAGGAGATATGACCTCAACCAGGAGTCTATTATGTCTAAAAGACATGGTACTGCTAGACCGGTTGGTTCTTTTCGTGAGGGAGATGTTGTTAGTGGTAAAATGATCATCATTTTTGCGACTACTCGTAATACTGATCTCACCGAAGGTCGTGGTACAACAATTGACCATTCATACCATTTGAGCGCACGCGACGCGGAGGTTGGAGCTCATGGTATCGATGTGATGGGATCAGATGGTGGAATCAGAGAAGTTTTGGCGCTTCAAGAAGACCAAAGCGGGAGAGTTTATCTCTTCGCCAACAACGCTTCACCAGTTACCATCAAAGAGAATTCTGAGATGGTTGCCAATCTTCGGAAAAGAGCTTTGAGCAAGTTGAGTTCGAGTGAGAGGGCGGCATTGGGCCTTGATGATTAGAGATTGTTTATTGTAACTCGCTCTTGAGCGAGTTTTTTGTTAGGGTGGTTTGTAGAATCAACTCTGGGGGGCTTGTGGCCAAGAAGCATAAGGAGATCTCGGTATCAGAACTTCGTGCAGACTTGCCGATGATTCTTCATAGAATAGTGTTGCTCAATGAGAGTTACGTGGTTAAGAAGCATGGGAAGAAGGTTTGTATCATACAAGCGGTTCCCGGAAACTCTTCTGTTAACCATCCACATGGAGGGGCGGAGTGGCACAGGTAGTCGTTGTCAGGCACCCATAAGTAGGGCGCCTTTTTTGTTTGCAATTTTTATGGGTTCCTGTAAAGTATTCGACAAAGGTCAAAGACAGAAGGTGGCGAAAGCCTTAATTACGCCTTCCGAGATCACTCTCATCCGAGACCTTTGTGGTCGATTTTATTTGTCCCAATTTAAAGAGACAAACACAAAACAATGGCAATTAGCAAACAGAAAAAGGGGGAGATAATCGATAAGCTCTCAAAGGCTATCAAGGATGCAAAGTCTTTGGTCTTTGTGAACTTCCACGGACTCAAGGTCTCTGACACCACCAACCTCAGGCGCGAGCTAAGGAAGGAGGGTGTGGAGTACCAGGTGTCTAAGAAGACTCTAACCAAGCGCGTACTCGATACCGAGAAGTTCGAGGGCACAATGCCTGAACTCGAGGGAGAGCTAGCTATGGCATGGAGTGAGGATCTCATCGCGCCTGCAAGAGGTGTACATGCTTTCGCCAAGAAGTTCCCTGAGGCTCTAAAGATCCTTGGTGGAGTCTTCGAAGGTAAGTACATGAGTAAGGCAGAGATGATGGAGATCGCTACTATACCTCCAGTTGAGGTGCTTCGTGGTAAGTTTGTAAACATTATCAATTCACCAATCCAGCGCTTCGCAATAGCTCTCGGAGAGGTAGCAAAGAAAAAGTAATCACATGACACAAGAACAAATCATCGAGGCAGTTGAGAAGTTGTCAGTACTCGAACTCAACGCACTCGTTAAGGCAATTGAGGAGAAGTGGGGCGTATCAGCATCAGCCGTAGCAGCAGGTCCAGCAGCGGGTGCAGCACCAGCTGAGGAAGCTAAGAGTACAGCCGATGTAGAACTAACTGATGGAGGTGCAAACAAGATTGCAGTCATCAAGGTTGTGAAGGAGGTACTAGCACTAGGTCTAAAGGAAGCAAAGGATATGGTGGACGCAGCTCCATCTATGCTTAAGGCCGGCATGAAGAAGGAGGACGCCGAGGCTCTTAAGAAGAAGATCGAGGA
>DAORIT010000001.1:53777-55217 GCA_035438685.1 Parcubacteria group bacterium
GAGTGGGGGTAAAATACGCCCACATGGGGAAATCAATTTCACACTTATTTGGGAGCGAGGCAAAGGTCAAGGTGATGCGCCTTTTCATTTTCAATAAAGGGGCAATCTTTACTGCAAAGACTATTAGCGAGCGAGTCCAAGCAAGTGCCAAGGTGATAAGGAAAGAGCTCGCCAGTCTGATCAAAGCCGGTCTTATATACAAGAGAGCTAGAGGTTATGTGCTTAATGCCGAGTATGATTATCTCAAAGCAGTAGAACGCTTCCTCATAGAGGCCACACCTATCTCGGAGAAGGAGATCATCAGGAAGTTGTCGAAGGCTGGCAGTATGCGTCTTATCCTCACCTCTGGTGTCTTCAAGCAAGACTCTGAGGCTAGGGTAGACCTGCTCGTTGTGGGGGACAAGATCAAGGAGGGGAGACTGCTTAAGGCTATAAGCTCTCTTGAGGCAGACTTAGGCAAAGAACTTCGTTACGCTGCCTTCGAGACACCTGACTTCAAGTACCGTCTAGGTATATACGACAAGCTAGTCCGCGATATCCTAGACTATCCACATAGAAAGTTGGTCGATAAGGTGGGTCTCCAACCTGGGGTATAATATTGAGTAAGCCCGCAAGGGCATTACTAGATAAACTGTACAGTAAGGATTTATGTATATCAGCAACTGGGGAAACGTGCTTACGCTCTCATTCCAGAATCTCTGGATGGGTATCGTTAGTTTCGTTCCGAACCTTGTCGTCGCGCTTATCATCGTCATTCTTGGATGGCTCGTAGGTGCATTGCTCGGCCGGGCAATTTGGCAAGTGTTCCGCTCTTTGAAGGTTGACGAAGCACTTCGTCGTGCAGGATTCGAAGGATTCCTACGCCGTGGTGGTGTCGATCTTGACTCGGGCGCGTTTATTGGCGGTCTTGTAAAGTGGTTTGTAGTAGTAGTCTTCTTGGTAGCGGCCTTCGATGTTCTTGGCCTTACTCAGGTTAACCTCTTCCTACAACAGGTAGTGATCGCCTACATTCCTCGCGTTATCGTAGCCGCATTGGTCATCCTCGTTGGAGGTGTCATCGGAGACGTAGTCGAGAGAGTGGTGGTTACTGCAGCTCGTACTGCAGAGATTCGCTCAGCACACTTCGCTGGAGCAGTGTCTAAGTGGGCGGTTTGGGTCTTCGCTATATTGGTAGCGCTTTCTCAACTCGGCATCGCAACGGCTTTCAGCCAGACACTCTTCACCGGTATCGTTATCGCTATCTCACTAGCACTTGGTCTCTCCTTTGGTCTTGGTGGCCAGGAGGCAGCAGCTCGATTCATCGAGAGGCTCCGAGGCGACATGGGTGGCAAGCACAACTAGTCTTGGTATTAAGCTAGATAATACCTAGGTGCAAGGAGGGGCTTTCGAGCCCCTTTTTGCTATCCATAAAGTGCTTGACAAGTAGACTGAAGTATGCTA
>DAORIT010000002.1:0-11156 GCA_035438685.1 Parcubacteria group bacterium
CTCGCTATAGGACTAGACCCAAAGAAGGTAACTCTCTACTACCAGTCAGATGTACCTCATGTGACAGAGCTATCATGGATCTTCTCTTGCCTTACTACTATGCCCGAGCTTATGCGTGCGCATGCCTTCAAAGACAAGGAGGCGAAGAATGCCGACATCAATGTGGGTACCTTCAACTACCCACTACTCATGGCAGCAGACATCCTTATACATGATGCAGACGTGGTCCCCGTAGGTAAGGATCAGAAGCAACACATAGAAATAACTCGTGAGGTGGCACGCGACTTCAATAACACTTATGGTGAGACGTTTAAAGAACCCAAAGAACTTGTACTAGGGGCTGTGGAAACAGTACCAGGAACTGATGGACAGAAGATGAGCAAGAGCTATGGCAACACCATACCTCTCTTTGCTACTGATGAGGAAATAGAAAAAGCAGTAATGAGTATTGTTACTGATTCATCGGGAGAGTATCCAGAAAATGTTTTCAAAATGCATCAATTATTTAGAACAAACGACGAGCTAGACCAGATTTATACAGATAATAAAGGTCAATACAAAAAGCTCAAGGAATTGCTTGCCGAGGATATCAAGAACTTTATAAGACCAATGCGAGAGAGGCGAGCCGAGTGGGCGGGGAAGATGGACGAGGTAGACAATATAGTGGCCGAGGGTGGCAAGAGGATGAGGAAAGTGGTGCACGATAGAATGATCGAGGTTAGAAACAAAGTAGGATTAATACACAATGACTAAAAGAACATTTATCAAGGACTTGAGTGGAAAGAAAGGCGAAGAAGTCAGTATCTCTGGCTGGGTAGATGTGCGTCGCGACCAAGGCAAAATGATCTTCCTCGATATCCGAGACATGACGGGCAAGGTCCAGTCTGTGGTACTCCCTAACCACACAGAGGCTCTAGAAGTAGCCAAACAACTCCGCTCAGAGTGGGTGGTGAGGATTGTAGGTAAGGTAAACGCCCGTCCAGAGAAGAATATAAATCCCGAGGTAGCAAACGGAGACATAGAGCTCGAAGTCACGAGCGTTGAGGTACTCGCCAAGGCTGAGCCCCTACCATTCGACATGTCTATAGACGGTTACAACCTAGACCTTGTGACAGAACTCGACAACAGAGCTTTGGTACTAAGGCACCCCAAGGTTCAAGCTGTCTTTAAGGTTCAGGAAACTATTATCGATGCCTTTAGAGAGCATCTTAAGAACAATATGTTCTTCGAGTTCCAAGCACCAGCTATTACTCCAGCTGTGGCAGAAGGAGGTAGTGAGGTCTTCCAGGTAGATTACTTCGACAAGAAAGCTTACTTGACTCAATCACCACAACTCTACAAGCAGATTGTAATGTCAGCCTTCGAACGAGTTTTCTCCGTTAACAAGATCTTCCGCGCTGAGCCGAGTGCTACCACAAGACACCTAACCGAAGTAGTCTCACTGGATGCTGAAATGGGATTCATTGAAAGTTGGGAGGATATTCGCGACATGGCAGAGAGCACAGTAAGACACATCTTGAAGAGAGTGTCAGAGGATAATGCAGAACACCTCAAGCTTCTCAAGGTCGAGTTACCTACAATGATAGAGAAGACTCCAACCATATCCCTAACTGAGGCTCAGGAAAAAATATTTAAGGAATTTGGTCGTGATGTACGAGGTGAGAAAGACCTCAATGCTCAAGACGAGCGAGAGCTATGCGAGATTATCAAGAAGGAGACGGGATCAGACTTTGTCTTTGTCTATGGCTACCCAACAAGGAAGAAGCCGTTTTATGTGTATCCCAACCCTGAGAATCCTGAATTCAACGAAGGTGTGGACCTACTCTGCCGAGGACTTGAGTGGATGTCAGGTGGCAGAAGAATCAACAAATACGACCAATTACTTGAGCATGTAAAGGAGTGGAAGATGGATCCAAAGAAGATCAAGATGTTCTTAGAGGCTTTCAAGTACGGGGTGCCACCTGAAGGCGGTTTCGCCCTCGGAGCAGAGAGAGTCACCATGCAGCTATTGGGTCTTAAGAATGTGCGAGAGGCATCGATGTTCCCAAGGGACATGGACCGTATCGACGAGAGACTATCTGAAACAAACTAACATGGAGGGGTTTGGCTATTCAGTTAAGACGGAGGCATTCACCGGGCCACTAGATCTTTTGCTCGACCTAATAGAGAAGCGAAAGCTTTTTGTGAACGATGTCTCGCTCTCACAAGTTACTGACGACTTCGTTAAGTATATTGAGACGCATGAAGAATTCCCCATAAGCGAGAGTGCTGAGTTCATCCTCGTTGCCTCGACTCTCATGCTTATCAAAAGTCGTTCTCTCTTGCCTTCGTTACCACTAACTGAGGAAGAGACTGCATCTATAGAGGACCTAGAGGACCGCCTGAAGCTTTACCAGAAGGTCAAGGAGTTAACAGTCGAACTTAAGAAGCTCTACGGACAGAAAATTATATTTGAGAAGGAACCCAAGAAAAGCGAGATAATCGTCTTCTCTCCGGACTCGAAGACCGATATTGATAACCTCTCAAATGCCTTGATGCATCTCTTGAATACCTTGCCCAAGAAGGAGGCTTTACCCAAGACCACAGTAAAGAAGATCATCACCTTGGAGCAGATGATAGAGAAGTTATCAGAAAGGATAGCTAAAGGTATGCGAATGAAGTTCAGCGAAGTGTATAGTAAGGAGGAGAAAGTAAACACCATTGTCGGCTTCCTCGCAGTGCTTGAGCTCGTTAAAAGAGGCGTGCTCAGGGTCAACCAAGAGGTTAAACATGGTGAGATAGAGATGGAGACAGACAAAATAGGTGTCCCAAGTTATATTTAAAACCCATGACACTAGAATCAAAGATAGAAGCCATATTGTTTTACAAAAATGAGCCTTTGACACACAAAGAGCTCTCTAAAATACTTGAGGTAGATGTAGACACAGTAAGAAATGCACTAAGCAACCTTAAAAAAAGTTATGAGAATAAGGGCATAGTGTTGATTGAGACTAGTGACTCCGTCGCTCTCGGTACTCACCCAGAGTTAAGCTCTATGTTTGAAAAAATGCAGAAAGAAGAGTTGAGTAAGGAACTTGGTCGCGCGGGTCTTGAGACTCTCTCTATAATCCTATACAAGGGGCCAGTAGCCCGTCGTGAGATAGATCACATAAGGGGTGTAAACTCTGGCTTCATAGTAAGGAACCTCCTTATCCGAGGTCTTATAGAGCGCACAGAATCAGGAATGGGGGAGAGAAGTTTCTCCTACAGGCCCACACTCGCCCTCCTCAAGCACTTGGGAGTAACGAGTGTGAAGGATTTGCCAGAATACGGAGTAGCACTACAAAAGATGAATACATTTATTGCCACGGAAGAAAAAGATGTTAACGAATAAACAAGAAATAGCTTTTTTCTCCTTCCTTGGAGTGGTCCTTGTGTTCCTACTTACCTTCACCTACATACTTGGATCCAAGAGTGTAGAAGGGCAGAAAGTGGTTGTGAAGAAGAGTACCCCGCTACACATTGGCCGAGTAGACATAGAGGCCAAGGCCGCTTATGTATACGACACTCTAAGTGGGGAAGTGCTTTATGCTAAGAATGAGAATGAGCGCCTACCTCTAGCTTCTCTCACCAAGGTCATGAGCGCTCTTGTTGCTAGTGAAGAGGTTCCGAGCTACCGCACCATAGCGATATCAGAAAGTTCTACAAAAACAGACGGGGATGCGGGGCTAGTTCCAGGAGAGCATTGGACTCTTAAGGACCTGCTCGACTTCTCTCTAGTAAGCTCTGCTAACGACGGTATACGAGCTATTGCACTTGCAGTTGGTGCGCTTGATCAAAACAATGCAAATGATGAGAGCCAAGTAAGTGACTTCGTCCTCAAGATGAACGACCTAGCGAGTCAAATCGGTATGAAGAACACTTATTACTTGAATGACACTGGCCTAGACGAATCCAAAGAGCAAGGAGGTGCTTACGGCAGTGCCAAGGATCAAGCCATACTCTTTGAATACATTTTGAAGAAGAATCCAACCCTACTAGCGAGCACCAAATCCTCAATATTAAGAATTAGAAATGTTGAGGGTCAGATACACACTGCTCGTAACACTAGTTCTATCGTGAACGACATTCCAGGCATCATCGCCTCGAAAACCGGCTTCACCGACCTCGCAGGAGGTAACCTGATTATCGCCTTCGACCCTGAAATTGGTCGCCCTATAGTAATCTCATTACTCGGCTCGTCTGAAGAAGGGAGGTTCAGAGATATGATGGTCTTGGTAAAAGCCAGTTTAGCCAGCGTGGAAAATAGTGTAATATCTACAGAATGATTGTCGATGTAGTCAAAATCTTTATACCCTCGATCCTCGCTTTTGTACTTGGCTTAGTCATCACACCCTTTGTTTCTAAAATTTTGATAAAGAATAGGATGTGGAAGAAAAAGAGTGTTGTTGTTTCGACTGACGGCAGCGGCGCACCCATTACCCAGGCACTCCATGGCGATGAAGAAAGAAAGACTCCAAGAATGGGTGGTATCGTCATCTGGGCAAGTGCTCTCATTACCATCCTAGTATTCTGGCTTGGCGCCGAAGTAGATGGACCAGTGTTTGATAAATTGAACTTCCTCTCGAGGAACCAAACTTGGCTTCCGCTATTTACTCTCATCGGTGGAGCATTGATTGGTCTTATCGACGACTATTGGACAGTAAGCGAGATCTATGACCAGAAAGCTGGTGGACTCTCCTTCAAAAAGCGTATCGCCATGGTTACCATAGTTGCTCTCATTGGTGCTTGGTGGTTCTACTACAAGCTCGAGATGACAAGTATCATTGTGCCATTCCTCGGAGTAGTCGACATTGGCTGGTTCTTCATCCCATTCTTCGTTCTTGTGATGCTTGGTACTTACTCTGGTGGAGTGATAGACGGATTAGACGGACTCTCGGGTGGAGTATTCGCTATTATCTTTGGCACCTACGGGGTCATTGCCTTTCTTGGTAACCAAATAGATCTATCGACATTCTGCTTCGTACTTATGGGAGGACTCTTGGCCTTCCTCTGGTACAACATCCCACCTGCACTCTTCTTCATGTCAGAGACGGGGATCATGGCACTCACCATGACTCTTGCTGTCGTTGCTTTTCTTACTCAGCAAGTTCTTATACTCCCACTTATTGCTTTCCCACTAGTAGTATCCTCCGCATCAAGCTCAATACAGCTATTATCAAAGAGATTTAGAGGAGGGAAGAAGGTCTTCTTGGTAGCTCCACTACACCACCACTTCCAAGCACTTGGCTGGCCAGCATCAACAGTCGTTATGCGTTACTGGATTGTCGGCGTATTCGTCAGCCTCCTCGGTCTCGTCATCGTCCTTTTGGGTTAAATTTTAGCTTCTCTCTGATATAATTTGCCTCATGTCCTTCAAAGAGTGGCGAGTTGATAAACCTTTTTTCTTCGCAGTAATTATTTTGGCCATTGCGGGATTTGTTAGTTTCTACTCTGCCTCACTCGGCCTCCTCGCCAAGTCGAGCGAGCAATACTCTTCTGTTACCTTCTCCCAAACAGTTCTTGGGCTTTGCCTCGGATCAGTTGCCATGCTAGTTGCTATAAGAGCTGACTATAAGAAGTGGAAGAAGTATGCTTTCTACCTACTGCTCTTTGCAATCTTTTTAAATATTTTAGTACTTATCCCTCAGGTGGGTTTTGCGCACAATGGGGCAAGACGCTGGATCGAGATCGGTGGACTAACCTTCCAACCATCTGAGATACTCAAGCTTGCTTTCGTTATCTATCTAGCAGCCTGGGCCTCGAAGGTGAAGGAGAAGATGGGCGAGTACAAGGCCGGCTTCATCCCGCTAGTTGTGCTATTAGTACTTTGCGGGACTCTCCTTCTTATGCAACCCGATACTGACACTTTTGTCATGCTAGCTACTGCAGGCGTAGCAATCTATATTGTCGGTGGTGGTAGATGGCGTGACTTGATGATCCTAATCCTTGTCGGAGTTTTGGGCATAACACTTCTTGCAGCATTTAGGCCGTATGTAAGACAAAGAATCTTTACCTACTTCAATCCTCAAGCTGAGGCGCAGGGTTCAGGCTACCAGATACAACAATCTCTCATTGCTATTGGCTCTGGAGGGTTCTTCGGCAAAGGATTCGGTCAGAGTGTGCAGAAGTTCGCCTTCTTGCCCGAACCTATGGGAGACTCAATCTTTGCGGTCCAAGCTGAGGAGTTCGGCTTCGTAGGGGCATCCTCACTCATCCTCCTCTTTGTCTTTTTTGCTGTCCGAGGCCTTAAAATTGCATCAAACACACCAGACCCCTTCGGTAGACTGGTGGTCGTCGGGCTTGTTATAATGATTACTGCTCAGGCGTTTGTAAACATTGGGGCAATGTTAAGTATTTTGCCCCTTTCGGGTATTACATTGCCCTTTGTGAGCCAAGGAGGAACCTCGCTATTCTTTACCTTACTTGAGGCGGGGATCATCCTCTCGATATCTAAATCAGCTACTTTGATCCCAAAGAGGAAGTAGTGCAACTTCCAAAATAAACATGAGAATCCTTTTTACAGGCGGCGGAACTGGTGGACACTTCTATCCTATTATTGCTGTTGCAGAAGCTATCCGAGAAGTAGCCAAGGAGAAAAAACTCCTACCTCCAGAGCTCTACTACTTCGCTCCTACACCATACAACGAGAGTATCCTCTTCGAACAAAGTATTACTTATAAGAAGGTCCAGGCTGGTAAGATGCGTAGATACTTTTCGATCCTTAATTTCTTCGACCTATGGAGAACGGCTTGGGGAGTACTTAGTGCCATATACAAAGTTTATAGACTCTACCCAGATGTCATTTTCGGTAAGGGCGGATACGCGAGCTTCCCCGTACTTTTCGCAGCAAAGATACTCCACATACCTGTCGTCATACACGAGTCAGACGCTGTACCGGGCAGAGCCAACCTTTGGGCCGGTAAGTTTGCAAACAAAATTGCCGTATCTTGGGCCGAAGCAGCCAAGTACTTTCCATCTGGCAAGGTCGCACATACCGGCAACCCAGTAAGGGGTGACATCAGGCAAAGAAAGACTGAGGGTGGTAAAGAGTTTATGAAAGTGGAGGAAGGTATCCCCACAGTACTGGTCCTCGGAGGATCACAAGGAGCAGAGGCAATCAACGAAGTAGTTGTTGAGGCACTCCCAGAGCTTATCAAGGATTACTCGGTAATACACCAGACAGGCAAGAGGAATATTACCTCTTCAAAGACCACTGCCGATGTCATATTGAGTAAGTCCGCCAACAAGGACAGATATAAACCAGTTGACTACCTTAACGGTCTCGAACTTCGCATGGCTGCGGGTGCAGCAGACATAGTTATCTCTCGTGCAGGATCGACAATTTTTGAGATCGCTGCCTGGGGAGTGCCAAGTATCATTGTACCTATCAAAGACTCAAACGGTGACCATCAAAGAGCAAATGCCTTCTCTTACGCAAGAGCAGGTGCCTGCGAGGTGGTAGAGGAGGATAACCTAACTGCAAACATCCTTGTTGCAGAGGTAAGAAGGATCCTCAGTAGTACCGAGCTAAGTGACAAGATGAAAGCTGGGGCCAAAGCCTTCGACAGAGCAGATGCATCAAAGAAAGTTGCAGAAGAAATTCTCAAAATCGCACTCTCTCACGAATTCGAAAACTAATATGAATATTTTAAATAAATTATTTGGACGAAATAAAGTAGTTGTTCGCATGGCACCCTCTCCTACAGGACCTCTACACGTTGGTACTGCCCGTACCACACTCTTCAACTATCTATATGCGAAAAAAATGAGTGGTAAGTTCATTATGCGTATCGAAGATACAGATAAAGAGCGTTCAACTAAAGAGTTTGAACAAAATATTTTAGACGGACTTGATTGGCTTGGCCTAAAGTACGATGAATTTTATAGACAGTCTGAAAGAACAGATGTATATGTGTCTTATGTAAGGAAGATGATCAAAGAGGGTACTGCTTATATATCAAAGGAAACTCCAAAGGAACCAGGGGATAGGGCTGAGGTGGTAAGGTTCAAAAATCCAAACAAGAAAGTTATTTTCGAAGACCTCATTCGTGACAAGGTAGAGTTCGACACTACTGAACTTGGTGATTTCGTCATAGCCAAGTCACCTGAGGAACCGCTATACCACCTGGCTGTTGTAGTAGACGACCACGAGATGGGAGTCACTCATGTTATACGAGGTGAGGACCACATATCGAACACCCCAAGGCAAATCCTTATACAAGAGGCTATAGGGGCCAAGAGGCCCATATACGCCCACTTACCACTGATGCTCGACGCCGATAGGCAGAAGCTCTCTAAGAGGAAGCACGGCGAGGCAGTATCTGTGGACTTCTACAAGAAGTCAGGGATTTTACCCGAGGCCCTCCTAAACTTCTTAGCCCTCATTGGCTGGAACCCAGGTACTGAGCAAGAGGTCTTTACCTTAAAGGAACTTTGCGAGGTGTTTGATATCAAGAAGGTCCAGAAAGGTGGAGCAGTCTTCAATGAAAAGAAACTCGAGTGGTTCAACAAGGAACATATCAAGCTCTTGCCAGAGGAAGAACAGTTCAAAATTTTGCAGAAGTCTATAGAGCACGAGGATTATTTTAGTCGTGCACCAGATTTAGATATCACAAAAATTAATTGGAAGACTGTCCCAGTTGCTGAAACAAAAATGCATTTGGAAAAAGTTTTAATGATCATCGACGACAAAGACCAGATCATGAAGTACGCAGAAGAAGCAGGGAAGGGTAATGTACTCTGGCCACTCCGCTTTGCCCTCTCTGGCAAGGAGAAGTCTCCAGACCCATTCAGTCTTATAAGGATTATTGGCATAGATGAATCAAGAAGAAGGGTGGAGAACGCTATTAAACTTCTCTAATGAAAAAGTTTTTATTCTTACTTGTAATACTTTTCTGCTTCTTTCCGTCTCCTACCACCGCACAAACCAACTCAGACATACTAGACAAGATAGAGGAAACGAAAAGAGAGCGTGACAAACTGCTAGAAGAGCAGAAGAAGATCCAGGCTGCGTTAAACGAAATATCTAAGCAAGGCCAGACCCTCCAAACTACTGTTAAAAGCCTAGACACTACGAGAAGTAAGCTTGCTAACGATCTCAAACTTACACAAACAAACATTAATGCCTCTAATCTTACTATCAAAAAACTTGAAGGCGACATAGGTACCAATGAGTCAGAGATAGAAACCCACAAAAGTGCTATCAAAGAATCACTGCAACAAATAGCAGCTTATGATAAACAGAGTTTTGTCATGGGTCTCCTAACCTACGACTCACTCGATGAGGTGTGGTCTGACACCGTAAGTATCTGGGACCTCCAGGAGAAGATCAATGAGCGTATAAATGTACTAGAAAAAACACAGATCAAATTGATAGAGAACAAGGTTGCCAAAGAGTCACAGAAGAAGCAACTCGTTAGTCTGTCCTCACAACTAAGTGGTCAGAAGCGAGTAGCTGATGAGACTCGTACTGCCCAAGCCCTACTCCTTTCAGCCACCAAAAGCAAAGAAGCAGAGTATCAAAAGATGCTCGCGGAGAACAAAGCTAGGGAAGAAGAATTCGAACGACTACTCTTCCAGTTCGAATCTGCTTTAACAGCCTCTGATGCTTCAGAGAGACCAACAGGGGGTAAGGGCTCATTAGCATGGCCACTCGACAATGTATTCATCACACAGCAATTTGGCAGAACGAGTGCATCAACGAGACTCTATGTTTCTGGTACTCACAACGGCATAGACTTCAGAGCAACTGTGGGGACAAGAGTAAAGAGTGTGCGAGACGGAGTAGTGTCTGGTGTAGGCAACACCGATGATCAAAGAGGTTGTTACTCGTATGGTCGATGGATACTTATAAGGCACAACAACGGTCTATCTTCACTCTACACACATCTCTCCGGGTCTATAGTGTCAGCTGGGCAGGAGGTAACCGAGGGTCAGGTAATAGGCTACACCGGCGGGCAGCCGAGGCAATATGGTTCTGGCTACTCTACTGGTCCGCACCTACACTTCGGTCTCTTCGTCACTGCTGGTGTGCAGGTCCTACCATACTCATCAAGCAAGAACTGCCAAAATGTCAGTATCCCTCTTGCAAACCCCAAGGACTATCTAGACCCCCTTGGCTATCTACCCAACCTCTAGTAGCATTAAGCTATGAAAGAAAAGGGGTTCGTTATGATCATTGTTATAGTCCTCATTGCCTTAGTACTCTTGAAGTACTTCCTCAATTGGGATATATTCGATGCCGCCTCGACGGAGCAGGGTAAGTCGACAATCCTCTACATTAGAGATGTTGTGAATCTGGTATGGTCCTATATATCTGCTCCAGTAATATTCATTTGGCAGAGGATTGTCTGGCCAATAGTAGACATTGCATGGAACAACTTCAACAACTTTATTGATTGGGGAAGGAATAACTACAACCCATCAAATTAACAAATTAGATATGAAAAAAGTTTTATTCTTCCTTCTACTACCACTTTATGCTCCAGCTATATTCTTCCTCAACAACACCATGAAGTGGTGGGAGGGATTACTCGATTAGCATGAGTACAAATACTTTAAAATTTATCCAGATAGTACTCGCGATTCTTATTTGTATTGGTCTTATTCTTATATTCACCAAAGGTCTATGGGTCCCCAAGGTGGTCAAGTTCCAGCTAGAGCAAGAGGGGATATACAGCTACTACATAGAGGCAACAGACAACTTTGACATTTAGCAGTTTTGTGATATTGTTCTAGAAAGACACCCAAACGGAGTAACAGATGACGAGAGACAAGATGGTTGACTATCTTCCATTCTCAGGGCCTGATCACTTCGGCCAGAGCGATGTGGAAGAAGCCAAGAGGGTCTACATCGCCACTCACCCGCGCGGCTCAGAAAACCCTTCAATCGTAGTGGTCACTGGCAAACCAGAGGACTACACTGATGAAGAGATCGAGAAGCTCTTCAAATTCGCGAAGCAGAAGACAGCAGAGTGGATCACCAACGCAAGCGGGAGACCGCCTATCATGATCGTCATCGGTAAGGTTTCCCCCAGGTCTACAGGATCATGGGTGAGGAAGAGGGTCACCTGGACTGGTGGCAACTTCTTCTCTCCCACGCTCGACGAAGCGATCCAGCGCATGGCCTCCGCGTA
>DAORIT010000002.1:11256-18567 GCA_035438685.1 Parcubacteria group bacterium
TTTGACAAGCCCTCCCCTTGTCGGTAGGGTGGGTGTAGTCGGTTTGTACTTTCACCCTCATGTGAGACATCCAATGCCCCTTGTGACCATTTATGTAAACGATCAGTTTCTTGAACCCAATGTGAGAATGGCCCTTGCAGTGAGAGTCCATAGGGAGATTGAATCGATAGTTAAGAAGAGCTTGGATGTGGACACCGTTGTAGTGCAGCAGATCTCTGTCTCACATCTCTCTTCGATATTCATCGACATAACCTGCAACCACCGTGAGACTCGAGAAGCTAATCTGAACGAAAGACGAGACATGATCGCGGAGTGGCTGAGGGGTATCATGGAAGAGGCTGGAATGAGGACTGGTGTAGTTCATCTTCGCATAGTACTGGCTCCAGTTTCGTATTGTGAACTTGTAGTGCAAGCGTGACCCATTCGTGGGTCTTTTTCTTATCCACTGCTTTAGAACGATTGTTCTAAATGGGTGATATACTATTGGTATGGAATTAGAAGTAGCCAAGATTGCCGACTTTTATAGAGAGGAGAAGAGGATGCCGAGTTACTCGGAACTCCAAAGACTCTTGGGCTACAAAAGCAAGTCTGCGGTGCATTACTTCGCGGACAAACTTATTAAGAAGGGATTCATCGACAAAGATGACACCGGCAGACTCTTACCAAAGAACTTGGGAGAGATCATGGTCCTAGGAGTGGTGGAAGCCGGGTTCCCCACATCAGCATCTGAAGAACTCCTAGACACTATGAGCCTAGACGAGTGGCTCGTGGAGAAGAAAGAAGCGACCTACATGCTTACAGTTAAGGGCGAGAGCATGATCAATGCGGGGATACTCCCAGGAGATACCGTGCTAGTAGAACGAGGGGTGACACCAAAGCTTGGCGACATAGTGATAGCCGAGGTCGATGGCGAATACACTATGAAGTACTACAGGATGAAGAATAAAAAAGTTTATCTAGAAGCAGCGAACGACAAGTTCGATGATATCTACCCCGAGGAATCACTCTCTATACCCGCGGTCGTAAGAGCAGTAATAAGAAAGTATAAGAAATAACTAATAATGCAAAGAGCGATACTACACATAGATGGAGACTCCTTCTTCGCCTCATGTGAGGTGGCACTAGACCCCAAACTCAAAGGTAAGCCAGTGGTGACAGGCCACGAGCGGGGGATAGCCACCGCTATGAGCAAAGAAGCAAAGGCTCTGGGTATAAGCCGGGGCATGCCCGTATTTATGATCAAGAAGCTCTATCCGAGCGCTGTCATAGTCGAGTCGCACTATCACATATATGGTATGTTCGCTCAAAGGATGTACGATATTGTGCGACGTTACACCGATGTAGTCGAGGAGTACTCTATAGACGAATGCTTTGCCGATATTACACATCTTGGAAAGCCAGGCACAACCTACAAGAGCATCGCAGAGTCTATACGGAAGGATTTGAAGAAGGAGCTAGGCATGACATTTAGCATCGGACTTGGAGAGACTAAGGTCTTGGCCAAAGTAGCTAGCAAGTGGGAGAAACCAGATGGGCTGACTATTATTAATAAAGACAATATTCAAAGTATCTCAAGCAAGCTCCAAATAGGTAGTGTCTGGGGTATCGGTCCATCGAGTACTGTAGAACTTAATCGTCATAACATAAGAACCGTACATGACTTTGTATCAAGGCCACAGGGTTATATAGAATCTAACTTCTCTAGACCTATAGTAGAGACTTGGCACGAGCTTCGTGGCACACAGGTGCATCATGTAAGTCAAAGTGACGAGTCCACCGATGATCAAAAGAGTGTTCAGTCCACCAAATCTTTTGGTAAAGCATCAAAGGACAAGAAGTTCTTGCTCTCTGAACTATCTAGGAATGTAGAAAGAGCTTCTGCACACGCAAGACAACTTGGACTTATAAGCAAACATATATATATCTTCCTCAAAACCAAAGAGTTTAGATACAAACGAGTTGATGTACAACTTGCACAAGCTACAGCCTCGCCGACGCTCATAATGAATGAAGTTCTTAAGGTTTTTGACTCAATATACGATGAAGAGACCTTATATAGGGCAACTGGGGTCACTTTGGCCAATTTGGTACCCGAAAACTTAATCCAAGAGGATTTGTTTGGAGAAAGCGAGAAGAAAAGTATTTGGAAAAATATTTTTGAAATTACAGATCAGCTAGATAGGAGATACGGGAGTAGAACGATGGCCCTGGCGTCGAGCCTAGGATCAATGAAGGTGAGGGGTTATAAACCAAGACGCCTTTTAAATATTCCATCCATGGGGGAGACCCTTTAGCTTAACCGTAGTGTCGCAAAAGATACATTGTGCGACGCATATAGCCTAAGAACAAACCTTAATAAAGCCTACTCCCCTATGAATTAGGGTAATACAACAAAGCCCCGCTCACGCGGGGCTTTGTGACTCTCAAGAATTAGTTTTTAGCTATGTTCTTTGAAGTAGTGTTGATTGCGAGATCCTCGGACTTGTCCCAACAAGGGGATGACGAGTTCCATGGTCTACTCCCCTCCCTCTCATAGAGGTGTCGGGCGAAGGCCACATTACCGTCGATAGTCTCTAAGTCGAGACCAAGTGCGCTTGCCTCTTTGGCATGATACATCTCATTGATCTGCATCACACCAACGTCGTAACGATTCACTTTTCCTCTCCTTGGCTCACCATTCTTTTCGAAGTGGCGGAAGGATGACTCACAGAAGGCAATCTTCTTGAGTTCGGGAATATCGGAGAAATAATCTTCGATGAATCGCTCCACATTGGCAGGATCCGTAATCGGCATATAGTCTTCGGACTTTATCTCTTTGGGGTCTGTTGAGGCCACTCTGTGTATCTCCGAGATCGGACTGACCTTATGGATCATAGTAGGAGTAGGCTGACCCGATAGAGCAAGGGCGAGACTAAGCGATGCGAGCTGTAAAATAACTGAAGGTTAAACTGTTAAGTAAAGGGTCTGTGACTTATCATTGCCCTTTAGAAACGAAAATCAGCGCACTGGCTGATTGGGTATATACTAGCACCTTTTGACTCGCTTGTCAATGGTTTTTATGGTATAATTTGGTATATCGTGGCTTAATAAAGCCATATTTTAGCTCTAAGTACTCTGCTATTTTAGATGGAGTACGTCAAATAGGAGGGTCTGTCCCCTACTTTCGTTTTACTTTTGGGCACTAAGTACTATCTCGCCCTCTGAAAGCCCTTCTACAACCTCTACAAAGCCATCCTTACCCAGGATTCCGACTTGTATTTCTCTTTCTTCCTCGCCTTCTTTGGTCTTAACGATTACAAATCTCTTACCTGACCTTCTCTCAACAGCAAAGGCGGGGATACGGAGCACATCCTCTTTCCTCTCGGTGCTGATAGCCAAGCTAGATGTTAGACCAGTCTTGATATTTTCAGGAGTGTTACCTACGAAGACTACTCGGACCTCATAGTTCACCACGCCGTCAACAAGCTTGTCCCCCGGCTCAACATAAAGCACCCTGCCTAGTATTGTCTCACCAGGGAAGGCGTCTAGAGAGATCTTCACTGTGTTGTCTGCTTCGATCTTGCCAATGTTCACCTCCGATATATCAGCAACTATTTCTAGATTCTTGTCGGCCACAACTGAGGTGGTCTGCATGCCCGATGTTACTATCTCCCCCACCTTAGCGTCCTGCTTGGTCACTACACCAGAAATTGGAGACTTGAGCACTGTCTTGCTTAGCTCAGACTGCAAAGATTCTACATCAGCTCGAGTGGCCTCCACCCTTGACTCCTCTTGGAGCACTTCGTCAAAGCCTGATCCAAAAGACACTTCGTTTGGCGCATCCAAGTAGCTAGACTTAGCTGTTAAAAGTTCGGAGAGCGAGGTATTGAGCGCTGTACGAGCAGTAGTCATCGAGGACTTATAGCCCGCAATAATACTTTCATATGACTGGTCATAACCCTTGATAGTATTGAGAATGTAAGAAAGGTCCGCCAAGAAATTCTTTACTCTATCTATATTCTTCTCTGTTAGTGCAAGTTCACCATCTAAACCGTTTGTGCTGGTCTTTGCACCATTTATAGACAAGTCCCATGTAGCAAATATATCGTTTAAAGCACCTCTCTCGACACTAATATTTCTTGCCAAGGTGTCATCTATATAAAACTTTATGTCATTACCATTTGATACATGACTGATCTCGAGTTTAGGAGACGAACTCTTAGGCGACCAGAAGAAGCGGTCTGCAGTGTTTAGCACTGAGTCTCTAGCGTCTGTATATGCATCAATTAGAGCTATATATAGTTTGTTGTAGGCATTAGAGTAGTCTGAGGAAGAAGTTCTTTTTGCCTTCTCGAGATTGATAAGCGCTTCGTTAAGAGAGGCGTTGGCCTTCTTGATATCGGCCAAGAGGTCGCTCTGGTCTAGCACTACAAGAGTCGCGCCCTCTTCTACCACGTCACCCACATTGGCGTTTACCATCACCACCTTGCCACTTCTTTCGAAGCCTAGATCTACCTCGCTCGCAGAGCGCACCTTACCTGTGGCAACAACCTCTTGCTCCACTACACCTCTCTCAACTACAGACTCGGTCTTTGGCTTATCGCCTCCCGTGAACAAAAAGAGTCCAATAATTACTACAAGAACAAAAATGCTTATTTGAAGTTTAGTTCTCGCTTTTATAAATGATTTAATTTTTTGCATGGTGGTGTCTGTGTTTTTCATCGCTTAGGATCTTACCGTCGGAAAGCGTGATGACTCTGTCAGTCATTTTCGCATATTCTGGTTCATGAGTCACCATCAAAATGGTCTGACCTTCTTTGTTTAACTCCTTAAAGTTCTCTAAAACTAATTTTGATGACTCTGAATCTAGATTCGCTGTTGGCTCATCAGCAAATATAATTTTTGGCTCATGTGCTATTGCCCTTGCTATTGATACTCTTTGCTGCTGACCACCAGAAAGCATCGATGGTAGGTGGTCTAGTCTATCACCGAGACCAATCCTTTCCAGTGACTTAACAGCCTTCTTCTTGGCTTCATCACTCGTGAGACCCTGCATCATAAGTGGGATGAGCACATTCTCAAACGCCGTTAGCTCTGGTATTAGTGCATAATCCTGAAAGATGTATCCTAAAGAATTAAGTCTGAGAGACGTTCTAGCAACCTCAGAGAGATCTGTTATATCCTCACCATCTATAATTATCCTACCGTCACTCGGATGATCAAGAAGTCCTAGTTGATACATAAGTGTGCTCTTACCCGAGCCTGATCTGCCTGTAATTGCGACGAACTCTCCGCTTTCTACCTTAAATGAAACATCATTAATAGCGTAAATAAAATCATCTCCGCTCTTAAACTTTTTTACTAGTGACTTTGCTTCAATCATTTTGTTTTGCCTAATATAGCGTCTAAGGTGTTCTGCTTGACCACCAAGCGCGCTGGAATAAATCCAGCAATAATTGTTGCGATAAGTAGTAGCAATGCTCTGATCATCGTTGTTCCAAGCTCAGCCACCAAGATACCATCAGAAAATGGGAACTTAATTGGATGAGCATCAATGAACGGAACCAAGAATCCATAAAGAATAACGAGACCCGCAGCTATACCAAGTAAGGCATAAAATATCGCCTGCATTACATAGGCCATCTCGATAGCGCTCGAATCGACACCGATACCCTTAAGTATTCCAATATACTTCCTCCTAGTGATAGCGTTGATGAAGATGACAATAAATATCGTTATAGAAGCCACCACCAGGCCAATTGAGCCTATAGCATTACCGAGAATGCTAAAGGTGTTTTGAATATCTAGCAGAAACTTTGGCAATGACTCCTCCCATGTAAGCACTCTTGCATAATCACCTGCCCCAGTACGTAATATACTCTCTTTCATCAAATTCATATCCAAGCCAGGTTCAATAACTACCGATATCTCATCAACGTTATAATCTCCGCGACCAACAAGAGCTCGCATGGTAGACTCCACTATAAATGCCTTGAAGTCTATTTCATCTGTCTTACTCTTCAAAAAACCTAGTACCGTAAACTCCTTTCGAAAACCGCCTATACTTACCCTAATTTTGTCCCCAATCTCAACATCTTCGAGCAATGATATATTTGGAGACTCAATATTCAAATACTTCTTAAGCAGGCTTGATCCAAGGACTATACCATCAACATCATCAGAGTTAAGGAAACGACCCTCAATAATAAACTTTGAAATCTGTGTCACCGTATTCTCCCGGTCTGGATCAAGACCAACGATAGTGGTCCCAGCAGAATTGGCATCATCTGTCTGGCGAATTTTCTCTTTGTACTTTGCTTCTATCTCCCCTCCTTCTGCGTATCGATAGGTGTAGGCTCTCACTCCAGGAAGGCTTTCTAGATTACTAATGATGCCTTGACTGTGCTCTATAAAATTCTTCTTCGGTAATTTGGTGATAATAATATCACCAGCGTAATTATCCTTATAAATATTTGTAGAACCTTGTATCAACCCAACCAATACCCCTCTAACCACTACAAGGTTGAGGAAAGTCAGAGTCATAACAAAGACGATAAGTGCGGTTGTTGCGAAGCTAGATCGTCTTACCTGCCTATACGCCAAGAACCAACCCAAGGAGATGGATCTACCGAAATGCTCTATTCTCTCCCCAAAGGTCTTCATTTATTCTATTCTCTCATTTTCTGGCTTAAAGTCGAGCCTATTTAGGTTTACAGTTCACAGCTAGTTCATATCCAGCCTCCTCGGCTTGGGCCGCTGAGTCGAAAAATATTTTGTTCTTCTCCGAGACAGTGCTCTTGCAGTGTGGATAGTAGTATCTAGTGCCGTTAACTGACGCGCTAATCTTACCCGTCGTAACAGAGCTAGAGACATTAGCAGCTGAGGCGGTGTTTTGAAGCAAACTCTGGTCAAAATTGATTTCAACCCCCTCTCTTTGTGTGGATGTAAGCCTCCCAACACCAAAGGAAAGCAATGCGACTAAGACGATGACAATAGCCAAAAAATAGGGCTTTATAGGGCTTTTTTCCACAACCTCACCCCTATTGTCAAAATGGAAGACTTCGGGTATACTCACTGAGTTAAATTATAGTCTATGGCAACAAAAAAGTCTGGTGGAACAACGAAAAACGGGCGAGATAGTAATCCAAAATACCTAGGTATTAAGGTTAACCACGGCACCGCTACTAAAGTGGGTCAGATCCTCGTGCGTCAGAGAGGAACTGACGTCCTACCTGGTAAGAATGTTGGCATAGGTAAGGATCACACTCTATTTGCACTTAAGGATGGTAAGGTCACTCTCACCTATAAGAGGAAGACTCATTTCGACAACAC
>DAORIT010000002.1:18667-27617 GCA_035438685.1 Parcubacteria group bacterium
CGAAGTGAGTTTCTTTAGAGCCGAATTTAACTTTTATGCTGTGGGTGCCTAATTCCTTAATACCATTACCTACTTGGATATTGTCTGCACTTATCTCTATCCCCCTCTCGGAAAGAAGTTTAGAAATCTTCGGTGCTGTGAGTGCTGCAAAGAGGCTGTTCTTCTCGTTTGCCTTAGCTTTCACTTCTATCAAAGTGTTGGTAAGCTTCTGAATCTCGACCTCTAGCTTCTTCTCATCAGCCTCACGGTGCTTGGCGTCACTCTCCTTCATAGTCTTGATCTGCCCCGCTGCACTACCAGTAGCAGGTACTGCAAGCTTCTTAGGTATGAGGAAGTTCTCGGCGTAGCCGTCACTAACATTCTTCTCCTCATACCTCTTCCCCACCCCCTTAATGTCTTTGAGTAAGATTACTTTCATATTTTTCAATACCTGGATTCTACTTCCCAGTCTTTAGGAATTCAACTGCGCGCTCGAGTTGCTTGTCTCTACCTGTCTTTATGTCTTCCTCAGTTCTTTTAATAACTATCTTTGGAGTTATACCTTGCTTTGATATTGAGTTGCCATTTGGTGTAAGCCAGCGAGCAATAGTAACCTTGATAGAGGTGTCCTTGGTGACCGGCAAGAGCTCTTGTACTGACCCCTTACCAAAGGTGGTGTCGCCAATGAGTGTCGCCACACCGTGCTCAGAGAGTGCTCCTGCAAGGATCTCAGAAGCAGATGCAGAGCCAGCGTCAACTAGTATTGCCATCTTAAGACTATCGTTGAAGATGTTGTAACCCTTAGAGCGGTAGACATTCTCTTCCTTACCATCACCTCTGTCCTCGCGTATAACAGGAGTACCAGATGGCAAGAACCATGATGCCATGTCGACTGCTGTCTCTAGATATCCGCCTGGATTACCTCGTAGGTCTAAGAGGAGCTTGTCGCTATCTGACTCGATGAACTCGCGCAGTGCGGAGCGGAAGAGTACAGCCGAGTTCTCGGTAAAGCTATACAAAGAAATTCTAAATATTCCTCCATCAAGTTCCTCAGTATTAATAACCGGGACATTGATAATCTGTCTAACCACCTTGATATCAAATGGCGCGGTCTTGCCCTGTCTAAAGACATTGATAGTAACAGTAGTGCCCTCTGGTCCTCTTATATAAGTCACAGCTTCTTCTACTGTGAGCTTGGTCACATCCTTGTCATCAACCTTAAGGATCTTGTCTCCGGGTCGTAACCCAGCCGCTTCTGCAGGAGAGCCCTTGAGTGGTGAGATGACGGTGATGATCCCGTCTTCCTGACCAACCTCCATACCCACACCACTAAAGCTACCCTTAATATCTGCTGCAAATTGCTTTGACTCCACAGGTGGGAAGAAGACTGTATAAGGGTCATCAAGCGAGCTAACCATGCCTTCTATTGCACCCCAAACCTTATCTTGATCTGTAGCTACTTTGGTGGATGTACCTGTTGGGACGAAATCTTTGTTAATTATCGACCATGCTTTCCAAAATGGTGCGAAGTCCACAGTCGTTGGCTGTCCGTCTTCGACATTACTCAGACCACTCTTAACATTACTAATGAGAGTCACACTCTCTCCTCTCTTGTATCCAGCTTGAAAGGCGATCAAGGCGACCAATACGAAACCCACTATTGTGGTGCGTGACATCTTTCCTAAATCCATTCAGACCATTATACTAGCAATAATGATTTCCTTCCATAATTCGCTTACCAACAAGGTCGAGCTCTTCGTGCCTCTCAAGGATGGCGAGGTCAAAATGTATCACTGTGGCCCCACTGTGTACGACTTCGTGCACATTGGTAACCTGCGCTCATTCATTTTGGCTGACTTAATAAGAAGATACTTTGAATACACTGGCTCCAAGGTGACCCAAGTAATGAACATCACCGACATAGGACACCTCTCAGGAGATGGAGACGATGGTGAGGACAAGATGACCAAGGCACTCAAGCGCGAGGGAAAATCTTTGACCATGGATTCTATGCAAGAACTAGCTAACTTCTATACTGAGAGATTCAAAGAAGATACTCTGACCCTAAACATCCTTCCGCCTCACCACCTACCCAAAGCCTCAAATCATATACAAGAAGACATAGAGCTTATTAAAGAACTAGATGCAAAAGGCTTCGTCTACAAAACTAGTGACGGACTCTACTTCGAGGTCTCGAAGTTCCCTGCATATGGAGCACTCGGTGGTACCGGTGCCGGTGAGTCGAGGATTGGAGAGAAGAGTGAGAAGAGGGATCCTCGCGACTTCTCTCTTTGGAAGTTTAATACTGAGCTTGGATACGAGGCTCCTTGGGGTCACGGCTTCCCCGGTTGGCACATAGAGTGCTCTGCTATGAGTCAAAAGTATTTGGGCAAAACTTTTGACATCCACACCGGAGGCGCCGACCTCGCGCCCATACACCATAACAATGAGATAGCTCAGAGCGAGGCTGCGTGCGGATGCGAATTTGCCCACTACTGGTTACACAACGAGTTCGTAATACTCGACGGGTCGAAGATGGCCAAGAGCGATGGCAATATCATCAAGCTTAAGGATATTGTAGACAAAGGTTTCTCCCCACTCGCTTACCGATACTTCCTCCTTCTCTCCCACTACCGTACTCCTACCAACTTCTCCTTCGAGGCACTTGAGGCTGCACAAACGGCGTACAGAAGATTGAAGGAAGTAATGAGCGGTGAAGAAGGAAAGGTAAACGCTGAATACAAAAATAAGTTTTTAAGTGCTTTAGAGAATGATCTAAACACATCGCAAGCATTAGCAGTAGTGTGGGACCTAGTCAAAGATGAGTCAGTTCCGAAAGGAGATAGGAACTCAACACTCTTAGACTTCGACAAAGTACTTGGGTTAAATTTGAATCAAAACGAGTTTGAAGTTAAGAAAATTCCAAGTGATATACAGGATTTAATAAATGAACGTGAGGTTGCTAGAAAAAATAAAGACTTCGCAAAGTCAGACGAACTAAGGGATTTGATAAACAAAAAGGGTTTCGTTATTGAGGACTCTGGAGACAGCTACAAAATTTCTAAAGCTTAGTTACCGTATTTAGCGAGGATTTCTTTCTCCACCTCTTCCCTATTCCTACCGTACTTTAGCTTGGTTTTCTCAGCCAAGATATCTATTAGCTCTCTATTACCTTCTGTTGGACTCATGGTCTCCATGGAGAATGGCTTCTCGGGTCTACCATCCACAAGCAACTTCAAGAATGCATTTCTATTATCAATATTCATAAGATCTTTGGCAGTAAAGACTGGAGCAAACTGTTTCTCTAAGTACTCTGCATCGTCTGCTCCTACTCGGAAGGCAATGATAGATCCAACGTTGCCGAAGACTGCATTCTTAATACTCTCCTCAAGTTGCGCAATGAATTGGTGCGCCACAGTGAGAGAAAGTTTATATTTACGCGCCTCAGAGAGGATGGTGGCGATAGAATCAGTAGTAATGTTCTGGAACTCGTCTATATGAAGGTAGAAGGGTGGAAAACCAGTAGAACCCGACCTAGAAAGTGCTGCCATAAGGATCTTACCCACGAGTATTAGACCGATGAGATTCGCATTCACATCCCCAAGTCTCCCCTTCGAAAGATTTACCAAAAGGATCTTCCTATTATCCATTATCTCGCGGAAGTTTATTGAGGACTTCTCCTGAGCAATGATCGGACGCATGATATCGTTTGCTAGGAAGACATCGAACTTCGAAGTGATGTAGGGTACTATGTTTGCAAGAGCTGCCTCTCCACCGGCTTTGTCCGCTACTTCTCTCCAGAACTGTAGTACTACTGGGTTGGTACACTTCTCGAGCTTCATAGTTCGAAATTCTTTGTTCGAGAGCACTCTCGAGACATCGAGCAGAGTCGAACCGCTAGACGGATCATCGATAACTAGCATGGTAGCGTTTCTAAAATACTGTTCGAACATCGGTCCCATACTCTCTGGAACCTTGCCGTAGAGTTTCTGGAATATACTGAAGAGCTCGTTCACCACGAAGGTCTTCTGCTCTGGCTTGTCCTTGTCGTACTCAAGCATGTTCAAAGCCATTGGTCTCTCGGTAGATGCTGGGTCAAAGTAGATCACATCCTCCATCCTTTCGGGTGGGATGCTAGCTAGTACATCTTGAACATCCTGACCGTGGGGGTCGATCATACACACACCATTCCCTGCCTTAATATCCTGGATAATAATATTCTTTAGCAATGTCGACTTACCTGTACCTGTCTGGCCGATAGTGTAGATGTGTCGTAACCTGTCTTCGTAACTAATATGTACCTGTCTGTCGTGTCCTTGGAAGTGGTTCGTACCAAGCACCGTGCCACCAAGTGACATCGAGAGTGGTGCCTGAGCCTCTGAGGTCTTAGAAGTCTTTAGTTGGGCACTAGATGAAAGTGAGGTGGTGTGGAAGTGGAGAAGTCCTGTGAGCTCCTTCAAGTTAAGAGGCATGATCTCTGCTTCATTCCACAATCGGAAGGTGAAGTTGCGGAAGAACTTTTTACCCCTAGCCTCGCGCCAGTTAAGTCTGTTCACATTGGGTATTTCAAATTGATTGAAGGAGGAGGCGATACTAGACACAATGCTCTTGGCCTCCTTTTCGTTCTGGGCGGACACTGCAATGCGGATACTTGTTGCCACAATAGGGCTCAGTAACTTTTTATCAATATTCTTGAGTGCCTCCGCATCTACTTTGGTTGGATCAATCTTCTTACCACCAAAGAACTCCGACAACCCATGCACCACCTCCCCCAATATGGACCTCTCAGCCAAAACATCACTCGACTTATGACCCTTCTCTATACGTTTCTTGGCGAAAGTGTACTTCTTGGTATAAGCGTCACCCTGTGGGTTAAATATTATTTGGATTGCTGCGCCCGAGCCGTCTCTAGGGATTTTGGAGAAGGATTGTAAGAGTGAGCTAAGTGGGTCATGGTCGAATTCGTCATAAGTCTTTAGAGGAAAAGCACTTGACTGGTTAAGCTCTGCCACTGCTCCGGTTGTGAAGGCGTGTTCGGAGAAAATGTTGTAATCCCTACTTCTTTCAACAAGCCTTACATTAGGAAAAACGGATCGTAAGTGCTTCTCGAACAAATCTCTCTTCTCATTCGGTACGGAGACGAAGAAATTTGCCTCCTCACTCCCCTCGCTGTTAGCTACTTCTAACACAAAATAGTTTTTACCACGAGTTGCTTCCTCCGACACCGAGATCATGCCGGCATAGAACTGCTCCATGGACGAAATAACCGACTTTAAGTCCCGGTCCTTTGTCCCATCGCTCCCAATGTCTGGCATCTGTATCTCAAAGAGAGTCATATTAAGAGCCCGATACATTGGACCACTCTCTTTGACATCTTTAGGTTTGAATCCCCCACGTACCAGCTCTACCAGATAGTCATGGAAGTCGTCCTCATGCTTCCAGTCCTCAAGCTTCTCTGCCACAGAGAGAGCATGCATAACCCCCTTTGTACGACTTATATCCATCATGTGGTCGAGCTGAGAGTCTGTTGGCTTGTTTGAGAGAGTCTCCAAGCTTTGCTTAACATCTGTAGACTGTCTAACCTGCACAGGCAACTCCTGGTGGGTGTTTATGATAGTACGCTTAACCTCTGTAGAATTATCCTTATACGACTCAACCTTCGAGCGAAGGTAAGAAAGCTCTTCCTCTACACTATTAAAACGTGGTGCCTCAGACATGAAAAAATTATATCACGCTAAATAGATGCCTCTCTTTCCATCTCTAATTTCCAATGCTTTAGAAAGTCCATTATCCCCTCATGCACAAGATCTTTGCTTTTAATCTTGACTGCCTCTTTGGCAATGTCTCTCTTTCCTTCCAAAATATCTCTAACAATTTGCAATCTGTCTCTGTATAATCTTGCAATCTCATCTTGACCATTTAGTTCCGCGAATCTTGCGAAGACTTCCATCTGTTCCTCCATCTGATTAAGAATCATTATCTGTATTCTGTGTGTAGCAAGCTCTTTGTTTCTTTTGAACTGCCATAATTCTGCTAGCTCAAGCACTGTTTGTTTGCTTGCTCCAATTACAACTTCTGGAATCATACTAAGCTTGCCGTGGAAGTAACCGTCACTTGAATTGAAGTACTTTACCTGCGGCAACCTACCTTTAAGTATTCCTTCCTTCAATCGATCGAACTTTCTTGATGTATCAGCACTAAAGGATACATCCGCTGCCAAACCCAAGAAGGAAGCGGCTCCGGCCATTTCACTTTGGAATTCTATGATCGCGTCCACCCCATTCTCGTAATCATCATATTTAGAGGTCTTGTGAGTAATAGCGTTCGGACCAAACCAGTCATTCAACTCTCCATTCTCAAGCACTAAGGCCTCAAAGATATCTGCAACAGCCTTCTGCTCCTTAGTATACTCGTTTGTGTTGTGATCAAAATCGCGCTCGTGTCTTCTAACGGTCTCTAGATCTCTATCAATGGTCTCTTGGCCGTATGGGTTCACAAAATCCTTTTCCTTAATCCTGGCTTTATCCATAACTTTCTCAGCCCTACCATGTATTACCGATATGTCAGCTCTTTCTAATCCCTCTGGTACAAATTTTTCCATATTCATTGTGTAATTAATTATACACACCTTACGCACCTTCTCTCCACCTTTTGCCTCTTGGAGCACTGAGTCTATGGAGCGTATAATACGCACATGCAAGAGTCCTCACTAGCGAGTCTAAAGATCCGTGTCCCTCCACACAACCTAGAAGCTGAGATGGCTCTCCTTGGTTCTGTCATGCTTCGACCAGACGCTATATACGAGATCATGGACATCTCGAGCCCTGCGTCCTTCTACTTCGAGAAGCACCGCACCATCTTCGAGGCTATGCTTGAACTCTTCGCCAAGCGAGAACCTATAGACATCCTCTCCTTGTCTTCGAAGCTTAAGGAGAAGGGGTTACTTGAAAGAGTCGGAGGAGCCTCCTTCCTTACCGAGCTCACCACCACCGTCCCCTCCTCTGCGAACATCAAGCACTATGCTGAAATTGTGAGAAAGAAGTTCATGATGCGCGAGCTTATCGACGCTTCTGAATACATCTCACACCTCGGCTTCAATGAGTCGGGAGAGTTAGAGAATATTCTTGATCAAGCTGAGAAGAAGATCTTCGACATCACACAGCACTTCTCCTCTACTGAGAACTTCAAGGACCTTACTCCCCTACTTCAAGAGGCGTTTGAAAGGTTCGACAAACTTTCTTCTGCCGAGCACGAGCTCCGCGGAGTACCGACTGGCTTCAAGTCGCTAGATGACATTCTTGGTGGATTCCAGAAGTCAGACCTCATCATCCTCGCCGCTCGCCCATCTGTGGGTAAGACTGCGTTCGCCTTGGATGTTGCTAGAAGGACAGCCAGCTTGCACCAAACACCTATTGGTATCTTCTCTCTCGAAATGAGTGCCGACCAACTCGTTGACCGTATTGTGTCTGCACAGTCTAAAGTTGATGCCTCGGTCATCAGAAAAGGAGTGCGTACTCAGCAAGGCTCTTGGCGCGACGACATATTCAAAAACATTTCTACTGCACTAGACGATCTCTCTCGCACCCCTATATACATCGATGATCAGTCAGGTAACACCATTATGAAGATGCGCTCCGCTGCGAGGAAATTAAAGATCGAGAAGGGACTCCAACTCCTAGTAGTCGACTACCTCCAACTCATGGCACCGACGAACGCTCGTGCCGGTGACAACATGGTCCAGCAGATTACCGAGATCTCGAGAGGCTTGAAGCACATGGCTCGCGAGCTACAGATCCCAGTCCTCGCCCTCTCTCAGCTCTCGCGTGCGGTTGAGACTCGTGGCGGCAAGCCCAAGCTCTCTGACCTTCGTGACTCAGGTTCTATCGAGCAAGACGCCGACCTCGTGATGTTCATCCATGCAGACGAAGACGGTATCCGAGACGAATCCGGCAAGATAAAAGAGGTACAGAGAAAAAGCTTGATCATTGCGAAGCACCGAAACGGCCCTCTAGGAGAAGTTGTCCTCGACTACCATACTCGGAACAACACCTTCGTTGAGATCGACTACAGTAACTACGGCAAAGCCGAAGAAGAGTTTAAGAGTTTCTAGGTAAATAATTTTCTCTGACTCCAAAGATATACAGATGAAATGATACAAATTATCATTAGAGCAAGAAAAACCAAGATTAAGTGAGGTAGGGATAAAGTCATAATAACAAGAACTGAGAGCACTATTGGGAGTATTACTAGCAGCATGTTAAGGGATTTTCTTTTTAACATTTTTACTCCATAACTGACACGGGGCAAACTTATACCTAAAAGGAAGGTCGTCAAAGGCATTATTATGAAGGCTTTTGGATAAGGGCCACTCCCAACGTTCATAATTAGTGCCACAATAAAACCTAGTACTGAAAAACACAATAACGCTACAGCGAGTAAATTAATTAATGTGCTAAGACGCTTTATATTTTTTATTTTTGAATCATTTTCATTTTCCATCCATTTATTCTAACTCAATTTTAAGCTAAACTTGTCCAATGAATTCGATAGACACTCTTGCCGAGATATTTGCCCACTTTCCTGGTATTGGTCCTAGGCAGGCAAAGAGGTTCGTTTATTACCTCCTCTCTCGGGACAAAAGCACAGTCGATTCCTTCGTTAGAGCGGTGGAGAAGTTGAAGCAAGAGACCCTCCAATGCACAGAGTGCAAAAGGTATTTTGCCAGGAACGGCTCTGACAAACCCATTTGTAGTGTTTGTAGTGATTCCCACCGAGATAAGTCACTCTTGATGATAGTCCCTCGCGACGCCGACTTCGACGCGGTGGAGAAGTCTGGAAGTTACAAAGGATACTACTTCATCCTTGGTGGGTCAGTACCAATACTTGAGAAGGAACCAGAGAAAAGGATAAGACTGAGTGAACTATCAACGAAGATAAATGGGAATAAAAGTGTTTTGAAAGAAGTAATACT
>DAORIT010000002.1:27717-30277 GCA_035438685.1 Parcubacteria group bacterium
GAGTCGATGCGGACCTCAAAGTATGGTTGGCGGTGACCGTATTTCTTGAAGTACTTGGACTTCTGCTTGTAGTGGATCACGTCTACAGTCTTGTATCGACTAATATCAATGATAGTTGAGTGGACTGAGGCAGTGCCAATGGTTGGATTACCTAGAGTCATCTTGTCACCCTCATTCTTCATAAGAACCTCTTTGAATACGAGCGCATCCCCTACCTTGTGGTCGCCAAGGATCTTCTCAATCTTGAGCATTTGACCCTCGTGGACACGATACTGCTTGCCTCCTGTCATAATGACAGCAAAGTTGGTCTTAGACACTGCCATAGGCCTTCTAGACGCCTTTTGAGCGGTCTTTGGAGCCTCCTTAGCACCTTCTACCTTGGCCTTTGGGGCCTTGGCTTTTGGGGCTGATTTCTTAGCTGTTTTAGCTTCTGCCATAGGTTGCCTATTCTACATTAGGACGGTCTATTGTCAACGTATCTATCCCACTAGATGAGCCTGTAATACGGAGCACATCCTTGTCTATCTTACCCAGCTCCTTTTGGCCTGTATTGTAGTGGTTTACAACGGTGCCCAATGAAGTGCCTAGCTTCTTATAGTATTCGTCATAGGTCTTGATGTGGCGACCCAAGTCCTCCACCTTCTTGATGATCTCTTGTGCCTTCTCCTCTATCTGGAGAGCCTTCAAGCCTTGCATTACTGTCTGGAGGTACGCGAGGAAGGAGGTTGGGGAGACGATGATCACCTTGTACTTCGAAGCAGCTCTCTGTATCAAGCTTTCTGTCTCTTCTTGGAGTGCTCCGATCTTGTTCACAATAAGATCATAGTAGATAGCCTCGTGTGGGATAAACATGAAAGCGAAGTCCATAGTCCCCTTCGACGGTTGGATATACTTAGCGGTCTCTTGTATACGCATCTTGAGGTCGCTTACAAAGAGCTTTTCCAATTTCGCCTTCTCCACTGGGTCCTTCTCCTCCACTAACCTGTTGTAATTCTCGAGAGAGAACTTGGAGTCAACTGGGATAATCTTCTCCTTCACAAACACGACTGCATCAGGCACTAGTCTTGCTCCATCATCCGTAATACCCAACTCATACTGCATTTCATAACTCCCAGGAGGCAAAACATTTTTGAGTAATGTCTCAAGATAGTACTCACCGAGGATCCCTCTTTGCTTTGGGTTCTTCAAAATGTCTTGGAGACTCTCGAGCTGGTCAGCGAAGGAGACCACTTGCCTGTTCGTCTCGTCTAGTTTGGTCAAACCCTCTGTCACCTCGCGAATAAGCTTTGCTGACTCGCCGAACTGAGTCTTCACCGACTCGTGCATTAGCCTATTACCCTCGGTCATCTTCTGGTCCACAGTGCGTGAGAGCTCATTAAGCTGTTGGAGCAGGAGATTCATCCCCTCGCTCTTTTCTCCCCCCTCCTTCTTCTTCACAAATACGAAGAAAATGCCCAAGTTGAGTGCAAACAAAGCGACCAAGAGGACAATTATCCAATTCATTGGTATCATCATAACATGTCGCTACAAACAGATATAAAATCAGGTATCAAGGATGCCATGATCGCTAAAGACGCGGTCCGTTTATCAGTTCTAAGAGGTTTATCAGCAGCCTTTACCAACGAGTTAGTTGCCAAGAAGATGAAGCCCGATGGCGAACTCTCTGACGAGGACGCACTCGCAGTTATTAGTAAGGAAGCAAGGAAGAGGAAGGATTCTATAGAGCAGTTTGAGAAGGGCGGTCGACCAGAGCTAGCCGAGGACGAGAAGGCCGAACTCGCGGTACTCTCAACATTCCTCCCAGAGCAAATGAGCTATGAAGCAGTGCTCGAGTTCGTCAAAGCTAAACAAGTAGAAATGGGCGCAACCGACAAGGCTAAGGCAGGTCAGTTCATGGGCTCTGTGATGAAGGATCTTAAAGGCAAGGCGGACGGCCAGGTGGTCAAGGCAGCTATCGACTCCCTATTTACCTAGCCCTCTCCACAGAGACCTCCCCTCCGTAGAAGTTATCCACAGTTTTTAGACAAGCCCTCCCCTTGGAGGGTTTTGTTTAGCTTGACTTTTGGGCTTGTTTGTGATAGTATTTAAATAGAAAAGATCCATACAACTCAATCTATTCGTCCTTCCGGGAGGACAAATGGCAACCAAGACAGAAGAGAAGGTCGAAGAGACGTTCAGCAAGGAATTGCTGTTTGACTTCTCTGAGGCCTTCAAGAGAAACAAGGAGTTGAGCCCCAGACGGAGTTTCTACCTCGTCTTCCTCGATACCTGTCGAGAGTTCCGTATCTTCGGAGAGAGGCAAAAAAAGTTCTTCGAAGTCTTCGCCATCTATAGGGCGACAGTTCGAATTCCTGAAGGCATCAGGGAGAGTGCGTATTTCCTCCATGAGGAGGCTCCACACGTTGTGATGGCGCCAGTTGTGGTGCCCGTCACTCCGCCAGTCAAGAAGGTGAGATCGCTCCCAAACATATCTGTTAGGAGTGGCGATACTCACGACAGACACGAGAGCCAGCTCCCGCGTGGAGACAGGAACGATGATGATTGAGTTACAAAGGGCGGA
>DAORIT010000003.1:0-1569 GCA_035438685.1 Parcubacteria group bacterium
CGCTCGGCATTCGTCATGGCGGTGTTCACCCGCTGACGCACCGAGACGACGGTGCCATCAACGACGATGAGCTTGCGCTCGGTCGGACCAGTTCCGTTGCGGCGGATCTTCCCACCGGTCAGCTGATCGAGCCTCGCAACACCCTTCCGGACATTCCCAGACAGGGAAGCCGTGTTGTTGCACATGTCGGTGATCAGCATACGGATCTGGGGATCGAAGGAATCCCATTCCTTGGCCACCTGCCCGGCCACCGCGTACTGCGAGAGGCCGTTCACGATCGCTCGTGCGATGGTCTCCTTCTTCTTCATGGTGTACGACTTGGCACTGGAAGCATCCTTAGCCAAGCTACCACCCTCGAGGTACTTCTCGAAGTGCCCGAGAGGGAGGTTCTGAGCAACCATCCAGAGGATGATGTTCTGCGATCCGGGCATGCTTGTCTCCGGCTGAGTTATTTGATGTACTTCTCTCTACATTCTAATATAGCATATTTAAACCAAAAGTCAATAGTGTAGTTATTTGCTATAATACCTAGATGAAACAAGGTCCAGAGTCAGTACCAGAATTGAGGTTAGTAGAGCTTGGAGTAACTAAGTCTGGAGAAAAAGTTTTTGACAGACCAAGTAGTCACATACATGGCAATGAGACCGTTGAGAAGTATTTACCCCTCGCATTAGAGCGTATAGACTCGATGGGTAGAGATTTTATTGTTGAGGCGGTCGATTTTGGCGAGGAGATTGGAGTATCTATGTGTGTAGAGACGACTCCCGAGGATGAGATAGTTTATGCAGTAAGACCCAAGAGGAGAGGCCCGACACGGTTTGTCAAAAATCGTGAGGGCGAACCAACTAGTGAGTTTACTGTGATTCTTAAAAAAGTGGATGAAGGATACATTGTTATAACTGCTTTTGTTGGCCCGAAGGCAGAGAAAGAACCCTGGGACCCGATGGCCACCGAGGAGTCAAAAGAATTCTGGAATAACCATGCACTCATTTGGGAGTCAGAAGAAGTTATTCCTGGCACTGAGTCCACAACCCCCTAATATCCAAGGAGACTCCTTATCGCAAACTGTGGATAACTGTCGTGGTAGAATCTTTGTAAGCTAATTTAATAAATAAACATTCATGACCACAGTAATTATCCTTTCTATAGTTGGTGCAGTTATCGCCGCAGTAGTAGGCACCTTCTGGTATTCGAACAAAACTCCTATGGGTCGTATCCACATGCAATACCTTGGCTTCGACAAACTCTCTGACGAGGAGAAGAGACAGAAAATGGAAGAAGCAAAGCCAAAGATGACCAAGATCTATGGTGCCCAGATGGCTCTATCGCTGCTCACAGCATTTGCAGTCTCATATATCACTGTTATTGGTATGGGTAGAGGTGGGTTAACTATTTGGATGGTTCTTGGATTTGTCTTGTTCAATTGGATCTGCTTCATCGTGCCAACAATTGGTACTCATATCCTCTGGGGTAATTGTGATCCTAAAATAGCTTGGAAGAAGTTCTTCTCTGACTCATTCTCTGTACTTACAACACTCATTATCACCACACTACTCGCCAGTCTCTTCG
>DAORIT010000003.1:1669-24094 GCA_035438685.1 Parcubacteria group bacterium
AATGAAAAAATTGATTTTAGTATTGGTAGTACTTTCGATTGGTACCCTTTGTTTCTTTCAATTTAAAAAAGAGCCCTATACTTTAATACAAGATTATAGGAAGACTAACTCTGACGAATTCAAATACTTCGGTAACGAAGTAGATCAGGACTTAAATAATGATGGAGTAGTTGATACAGCATTTATTGCTACACAAGAGGTTAGTGGTCAAACTTCCTTCTACTTAATTGGCGCAATCAAGAAAGATGGTGGTTATCTTTTGACCAAGTCTTTTCTGATAGGAGAAAATATTTCTCCCCAGACAACAGAAAGAATGGAGGGCGGAGTCGTGATCAATTTTGCAATCGGATCGAATCCTTCCATAGGTAAGAGCCTCCGACTAGAGCTCAACTCCAAAACATTAGAATTCGTTGAAAAGTTGTAGTCCCGCACTATCTTTGGCAAACAAGGATCTTCATCGGAAGTTTAGGATATATTTGTAGAATATGGCTCTTATAAGCTATTAGCCAAAAGTCTATGAAAACAATCAAATGTTCTGAGGTCGGGGGAGATTCATGTGACTTCTCGGTCACCACTTCTACAATACAGGAGGCAAGGATGAAGCTTTTAGAGCACGCTAAGGAAGCACATCCAGAGATGTTCAAGATCGCCACACCAGATGCAAGGACTGAATGGGAGACAAAGTTTAAGAATGTCTGGGATCATGCCGCCGAGATTGTGTAAATTAGAAAAACACCCATCTGGGTGTTTTTTGGTATAATAAATTGATGGAAAATCTCGACAGAATAATTGTAAACAATGGCGGGGGACTTGGATCACTTTGGACTATAGGATGGCTCTTTACCATAGGCTATCTAAAGCTAAGTTTTTGGAAAGGTGTTTTAGCTCTATTTATATGGCCATATTTTATTGGAGTGCATTACAGTAAACATCATCAAAATAAGGCAGTTTGAGAATGAATTTTCTTCAAACTAGTTTAATAGTGTTAGCAGCATCATCAGTTGCTGTTGCGGATATTTTCTTGAAGAAAACTGAGGGTCTGGGCAGTATTAACAAGGCGCTAAGTAGTCCTTGGATGTTTGGTGCACTGGCATTATATTTGTTTCAAATAATCTTTTTCACGTACGCTTTCGTATCTGGGTCCAAATTGGTCAATGTTGGTGTTATGCAGGTTGCGCTATATTCAATTATAATCTTGCTAGCTAGTTTCTTCATTTTCAACGAAACTCTATCTCAAATTCAGGTTCTCGGTCTATTGTTAGCACTTTCTGGAATCATTTTTATGCATATGTAAAATGCCTATTTGGGTGTAAAATTGGCAAATGCATAATAAATTTATTCCTGTCATTATTGGATTGGTTGTGGCTGCTTCCACTGGTATTTTTGTGCAATCGACCAAGAATCCATCAATTCCAAATCAGGTTCCAACATCTGATGAAGTTACTGCCAACTATTCATCCAGTAAAACTTTATATAACTACGACGAGGATGAAGACGAAGATGACGACGATGGTGTTTCGGGTAGCACTGTCTCAACCCCAGCTACTGAAGCGACTTCGGCCACTCCACAAGGCACTACTCCAAGCACGGGTGGTATAACACTTGCTCAAATATCATCACATTCATCGCGCTCAAGTTGCTGGTCGGCAATTAATGGCGTAGTCTACGATCTTACTAGTTGGATTCCAAATCATCCTGGTGGAGAGGGGACAATACTTGGACTTTGTGGAAGAGATGGGACACAGTCTTACAACGGTCAACATGGCGGTAAGACAAAGATATTCAATATCTTAACTGGATTCAAAATTGGCACATTAGCTCAATAATAATGAACTATTACAAACAACTTACGAGGCAAGAATGGGGCTTACTATTACTTAGGTTTGGTTTGGCAATAGTTTTTTTATGGTTTGGATTCTCACAGCTTCTTGATGGATTAAAATGGGTGTCCATTGTCCCAGCATGGGCAACGGATTTGTTCAATATTCCGCCGGCAATGATTGTATTAGCTAATGGTCTGTTTGAAGTGGTGTTGGGTACACTTCTAGCGATGGGTTTTTGGGTGAGAATAGTAAGTTTTGTGTTGGCTCTTCATTTGATTCCTATAACTGTGGATATGGGCAATACAGCTACGGGTGTTAGGGATTTTGGATTAGTTGTTTCGGCTATAGCGTTATCATTACTCTATAGTAAGAAAAACACTTCGATAGCGATCGAAAATAAAAATCAGTATTAACAAAAATAATTAAACATATGGAAAAAAAATATATATACGGACTAGTTGGGTTAGGGGTGATTGTGGTGTTGTTTTTTCTTATAGATAATCTTGCGTATGAAAGTGGGCGACAAGGTATTATTGTTGGGGAAACGGTATCAAGGTCTGGAAAAATTGTTTCGATTGATACAAATCAAATTGCTTTCGACGGACCATACATCTTCAGCCTGGAGTCTGAGGCGGGTGAGTTGACCACAGTTGCCATACCATCTATGGGGTTACCAATGTGTGAGGCATACAAGGCAAAAAAGATTGGTGATGTGAGTTTGATTAAGATCAGTGACGAAATGGAGGTCAGGGGTGTGGTTAGTGAGGATGGGTCGATCGTACCGTGCTCATCAGGTGAACATTATTTTACTCCCAAGGGAATAGTGGTAGAGAACTTCGAAGGGGAGGCAGATCCAAACAGGATGAAGTTGACTATGAAGACCTGGAACTGGGTTAACACTCTATTAAACGACGGCACTACTATTACTCCTAAGATTGAGAATAAGTTTTCAATCAGCTTCAAGGAAGATGGAACTTTCTCTGCAGCAACCGATTGCAATGGAGTCGGAGGTAACTATGTCACTAAGGACAGTTACATTGTTTTTAGTCAGATGATGTCAACTCTTATGTATTGCGAGGACTCACAAGAGAGTAAGTTTACTGAGTTTCTAGCTAATACTAGTAACTTCCACTTCACCTCTAAGGGAGAGTTGGTGCTTGATCTAAAGTTTGACAGTGGTTCTGTTATCTTTCGATAATTGATACAGAGTTTCCTGCCACAAAACCCGTGGTCCAACATAGCTGAAGGCTGTAACCTCCTGATGGACGATCGATATTCAATACATCACCAACTACATACAAATTGCTGAATAGGCGAGATTGCATCGTCTTGAAATCTACTTGAGTAAGGTCTATGCCACCGGATGTGGTGATTGCCTTGTCCTCACCTAGGAGTCCAAGTACTGAAAGATCAAGATTCTTCAAAAGATTAATTAGTGAGAGTCTTTCCTCTCTGGTAACAGAATTGCATTTTTTGTCTGGATCAATTTTCGATAGGCTCACAACTATGGGAGCTAGAGAGGTTGGGACCAAACTCTTTAAACTGTTTTTGAATTTCTTTTTATCCTCTAATTTAAAAATCTCTTGGAGCTTGCTGTTTAGCATCGAGTGATCAAGGTCGGGTAAGATGTCGAGAGAGATAACTACCTCACCATACTTGAGTAATTCTCCGACACTGCTACTCATGTTAAGAATTGTCGGTCCACTTAACCCTACATGAGTGAAAAGTATTTTACCCTTAGACTCTTCTTGCTTCACACTATTTTGTAATAGTTTGATCTTAACCTTTGGTAATGTAAGTCCTGCTACTCGTGCCACCCAATCATCTTTAACAGCAATGGGTACGAGTGATGCAGATGGTTTGACTACCTTGTGTCCAGTGTCAGTAAGCCATTTAAATCCGTCTCCAGTTGAGCCGGTCTCGGGGTGAGAGGTGCCACCAGTTGCTAAGATAACTGACTTACCACGAATTTCTTTTTTATTCTTTAGTATGACACCTGTAATAATTCCACGATCTAGTAATAATTCTTGGACAGGTGAGTCAGATAGCACTGTGACTCCGTGCTTTTTAATATACTCGACCATGACACCCCAGACAGAGTGAGCTTTGTTCGATAATGGAAAGACTCTTTGCTCTGCTTCCACCTTGGTTTCCATCCCTTTACCGTTAAAGAAGTCCAGAGTCTCCTTAACTCCCCACACTGAGAAGGCCGAGAAGAGGAATTGCTCGCTTTCTTTAAACTTGGCTAGAAGTTTTCTCACATCAGGTTCGGCGTTCGTTACATTACATCTACCTCCTCCAGTGATAAGGAGTTTTTTGCCTAAAGAGTCGTTCTTCTCTACTAAAAGGACTTTGGCACCGCGCTCTGCAGCTCTACCAGCTGCCATCATGCCAGCCGGCCCGCCGCCCACAACTATTACATCCCATTCTTTATTGTAGATAGAATCCATCCACTTAATCTATCACAGTACACAATATAAACCTCCAAAATAGCTAATTTTGTGCTACTCTACTCAGCTATGGCAAAAGACGGGGTAATACTACGATTTGAAGATCTAAGTTTCGAATATGGTCAGAATAAACCTATTTTAGAAGAGGTCAGCTTTACTGTACGCGAGGGCAGCAAGATAACTGTCATGGGTCAAAATGGTGCGGGCAAAAGCACTATCTTTGGACTCATTACTGGATCAATCAAACCAGATGTTGGGCACGTGTTTCTCACTCAAGGTTTGACTGTTGCAATATCTAGGCAAACTATTCCAAGAGAGGAGCTCACCCTTACTGTTCGAGAGTTTTTCGAAAGAGCTTTTCAGAAGTCATCAGAGGCTAATCTTCGTAAGGATGACGGCAAGATTTATGACATAGACAAGAGGATTGATGAGGTTTTGGAGGTGGTGAATCTTAAGAGTAAGAGTGATGTACATACTAGGATAATGAATTCATTCTCTGGCGGGCAACAAGCTCGGCTGCTACTTGCTTCGGCCCTCATTCAAGATCCGGATTTACTCTTGCTAGATGAGCCGACAAATAATTTGGACAAGGCAGGGATTGAGCACTTAACTCAGTTCCTTAAAGATTATAAAAAGACTGTGATAGTGATTTCACATGATGCGGACTTCTTGAACTCGTTTTCTGACGGGGTGTTGTACTTGGATATCTTTACTAAAAAAGTGGAACAGTTCGTTGGTAACTACTTTGATGTGGTTAAACAAATTGCCGCCCAGGTGGAGAAAGAAAACAGGAAGAATGCTCAGTTAGAAAAGGAGATCCAAGCCAACAAAGATAAGTCGAACTTTTTTGCCAACAAGGGAGGCCAGATGCGTCTGGTTGCAAGAAGGATGCGAGACAAGGCTGCAGAGCTAGAAGAAAGTATTATTGATACCAGGAAGGAGGACAAAACCATTAGAACTTTCGTTATACCAGTGCAAGACGGCGTGAGCGGAGACCTTTTAACTATTAGCGAGTTCACTGTACTTAACTTGAAGACTCATAAGCCAGTTAAGAGGAAAGCAAATATTAAACTAAGGAAGAAGCAACACCTACTCCTCAAGGGACCGAACGGTATTGGTAAGAGCACATTGCTCGAGGCTATCGCCAAGGGTGAGATGGCGGGGACTAATATTACTCCTGGAGTTAAAGTGGGTTACTACAGACAAGACTTCTCCACCCTTAACTTCGAGGACACAGTTTATGATTCTTTAATGTCAGTTATGGAGAAGAAGAATGAGGAGACTATGCGCGCTACTGCGGCAGGGTTCCTAATACACGCAGACTCTATCAAGAGTAAAATTGGAAGTTTGTCTGAGGGTCAGAAAGGGTTAGTGGCCTTCGCAAGACTAGTGCTCGAGAAGCCGGGGGTACTCATACTCGACGAGCCTACGAACCATATCAACTTCCGCCATTTACCCGTCATAGCAGAGGCGCTAGATAAGTACGATGGAGCTATGATTATGGTCAGTCACGTACCAGATTTCGTAGAAAAGATTAGGATAGACGAGGTCCTAGATTTAGAGAAATAGAGGGGTCTAAATCTAACCTTTTTGCTATAATTAGAGATAATGTATCTGAAGTCGATAGAACTAGCTGGGTTTAAGTCATTCGCTAAGAAGAGTACGCTCGAGTTCTCCTCGGCTATTTCGGCTATCGTTGGACCAAATGGTTCTGGCAAAAGTAATGTAGCAGAGGCCTTTCGCTTTGTCTTGGGTGAGCAGTCTATCAAGAGTCTAAGAGGTAAGAAGGGCGAGGATTTGATATTTAACGGTGCACAAGGTGAGCCGAAGGCAAATAGAGCTTCGGTCAAAGTAGTATTTGATAATCAAAAGAAGCTCTTTGGTTTAGATTTTAGCGAAATATCTATTGAAAGAGTTGTCCATCGAGACGGTGTTAATGAGTACTTGATCAATGGCAGTACAGTGCGATTAAAGGATGTTATAGA
This sequence comes from Parcubacteria group bacterium, assembly GCA_035438685.1. Classification (GTDB taxonomy): domain Bacteria; phylum Patescibacteriota; class Minisyncoccia; order Phycocordibacterales; family Zambryskibacteraceae; genus JAIFWN01. Next base: position 7,928 of record DAORIT010000003.1, read on the forward strand.
GCTTTTGGCCAAGGCACACATCGGTGCCTCGGGACATCACATCATCTCTCAGGGTGAAGCAGACAGGATCCTAAGTGCCACAGATAGAGAGAGGAAGAGTATGATCGAGGATGCGCTTGGTCTCAAGATCTATCAATACAAGAGACTCGAGAGCGATAGGAAGTTGAAAAAAACTTTTGAAAATATCGCACAAGTCGAAGGCTTGCGGAAGGAGATCGCGCCCCATCTAAGATTCCTTAAGAAACAGGCAGAGAAGATAGAGAAGGTCGAAGGACTAAAGAATGAACTCTTACAGCTAAGTTTGGAATTTTTCAAAAAAGAAGAAGAATACTTGAACCACGAAAAGAATCTTATAAAGAGTGAGAGAGAGCCTATCGAAGAAGCTTTGAAAACACTTCATAACGAACTCGCGGAGGCTAAGAAGGTTTTGGAAGAGAGTGCGCAAGGTAAGGATAAGAACTTGGAGATTCTCGAGCTCGAGAGTGAAATTGCAAGAGTGAGATCTAGCAAGGATGCACTTGTGCGAGAACTTGGCCGACTCGAGGGTCTTATGAATGCGGAGGAAAGAGCAATAAAGAAAGAGGAAGAGTTGGCACTAAACGAAGAGTCGAAGACCGTGAGACTCAAAGAGGTTGAAGAGCTCTTCGAGGAAGTGAGTTTGCTCTCAACTATCGAGAGTGTGTTCCTAAAGATCAAAGAGTTTATCAAGAGTAGAAAGCAGGCCTCAGGTACAGACGCAATTGTCGAAGCTAGAGAGCAGTTGAGTAGGTATAAAGATAAGAAGCTACAAACCGAGAGCGAGTTTGCTCTACTTGAAGCCGAAGAGACAAAGCTTCGTGATAAATACGAGAGTCTAAAGCGTAAGATCGAGCAAGACAAGGATTCATCTCGTGATGCAGAGAAAGCGGTGTTTAGAATAATGTCGGAGGAGAATGAGATTCTAAGTCGAAAAAATATTCTTAAAATAAGAGAGGAGAGGTTGCATCACGATGACGAAGCGTTTAAAAGAGAGTTGGCCGAACTTGGTCATATGGTGGGTGCGGAAATCCTTGCCTTTAGACAAAAGGATTATGCGATGGAGGCAGATAGGAACTTGCAAGAGGAGAGGAAGAGGGCTCTTGAGAGACTAAAGATCAGACTTGAGGAGTCTGGCGTGTCTGGTGCTGGTGATGTGCTCAAAGAGTTTAGGGATGTCACAGAGCGAGACGAATTCCTCGCTCGTGAGCTCTTGGATTTGGAGAAGTCAGCTGAGTCACTTAAGGAGCTTATAAAAGACCTAGAGAAGAGACTGGCAGAAGAGTTCTCTCAAGGTGTTGCCAAAATAAATAAAGAATTTAGAGAACTCTTCTCTACAATGTTTGATGGAGGGGATGCGAGTCTCACTTTAATAAAAGAAAAGAAGAAGAAAATTGTACCGAGTGATACTGATTTAGATTTAGGAGTAGATGTGAGTGACACAGAAGAGGAGGAGGTTGAAGAGGGTCTTGAGATTGCCGTGAGCTTGCCCAGGAAGAAGATCAGGGGTCTTATGATGCTCTCAGGTGGAGAGAGAGCCTTAACATCCATTGCACTACTATTTGCAATATCATTGGTGAACCCACCACCATTCATAATCCTAGATGAGACAGATGCGGCGCTCGATGAGGCAAACTCCAAGCGATACGGAGACATGGTAGAGAAGCTCTCCAAGCACTCAGAACTAATACTAATCACCCACAACAGAGAGACCATGTCACGCGCAGGTGTTATATACGGTGTAACTATGGGATCTTCAGGAGTTTCCAAGCTCCTCTCCATCGCTTTCGAGGAAGCTGTCGAAGTAGCAAAATAGAAAAAAGCCACCAGGTTGGTGGCTAGTCGTTGTCTGCCTCGTCGGGGCCCTCGTACTGGTCGAGACCAGGGCGAGTGTTGCGCTGTGCTCCGATAGTCGGGTGAGTCATGTCTCGGAGACCGAGTACAGGCTGACTCGACGGCGGAGCCTTGCGGTGGGCGACGGCGAAGTTCAGACGATTCTCTTCTGCAGTGTGCTTTCGTGCCAAGACTACCCCCGGTGGAAGTGATACTACAGGCCCAAGTTCTTTGAACAGGCCTAAATACCATAGTACAACTAATAACTAATGTGTCAATCAATAAAAAACCACCAGAGTTTAGGTGGTTATATTTGTTGACCCCCAGGTGTGTGCAATTTGATCAAATTGATCATGGCCCTTCTATGTTGGACATGATCATCTAGGTCAAAAATGGTAATGAAGTGGGCAGCTCCGATTTGGGATCTGATGAATACGCCTAGTTGGCAGTAATCAGTGACTTTAATCCCCACTGATTCCGGTTTTTTGGATATCGACCAACGTGCAGGGATCACGTCAGGTGGAGAGACCTTGATACCATCCCACTGCCACCCTGTATTGAACTCATTAATTGGCTGAATCATAATTTCTTCAGCCCCTCCAATTGTAACGACCATATACCTTGGCATTGGACCATCCTTGTTGAGGTGGGCTTTCTGGAGTTACTTTAATGCCTTTCTGATCTAAGTCAAACGAACTTGAAGTCTAGAATCTTTTTATCCAAATTAGCGTCTAGGAGTTTTACTCGCACTTTGTCGCCTAGGGAGTACTTCTTGCCGGTCTTTTGGCCCACTACAGCGTATTGCTTCTCATTAAGCTCATAGAAGTCGTCAGTCATCTCTTTTAGTCTTACCATGCCGTCAGCTTTGGCAGTAGTTTCCTCTACATACACACCCCACTCAGAAACTCCTGAGACAATGGCGTCGAATTCTTGTCCCACTTTGTCACTCATGTACTCGACTTGTTTGTACTTTATAGAAGATCTCTCGGCTTCAGCGGCTTCGAGCTCTCTTTCTGATGATGAGTCTGAAAGCTTCTGATATCTTGCAACCTCGTCCGCCTCGATCTTGCCCTGAGTTAGATACCTCTGGAGTAGTCTGTGGACCATTAAGTCTGGGTAACGACGAATAGGTGAGGTGAAGTGAGTGTAATACTCGAAGGCGAGGCCAAAGTGGCCGATATTCGAGGTGGAGTAGATAGCCTTAGACATGCTGCGTATTGATGCCGTTTTGATCAGCGCTTCAGCAGGAGTACCTTCGACCGAGCGGAGCATCTTGGTAATCTCCTGTGCTGTGGTCTCACCACCTTCGTGCTTGAGATTAAATCCTAGTGCCTTAACAAATGTAGCGAGGTTAATGATCTTCTCTCTGTCCGGTGCATCATGGATTCGATAGACCACAGCTGCCTTAGTATTGCCATTGGTCATTGTGTGCATGTAGCGAGCTACTTCGCGGTTGGCTAGGAGCATGTAATCCTCAACTAGCTTGTGTGTGTCCTTCCTCACCTTTCTAAACACCTTTACTGGTCTACCTGTGCTATCCAGTTCGAACTTAACTTCGTCCGATTCAAATTCGATTGCACCATTCTTAAACTTCTCTTCTCTTAGTTTGTAGGCAATCTGATTGAGAGTGTTCAACTCTTCGTAGAACATTCCTTCTTTTTTATCCAAAATATCTTGCGCTTCTTCGTAGGTAAATCTCTTGTCCGAATTAATAAGAGTCTTGCCGAACCATCTCTCCTTCACCTCGCCAGAGGTGTTCATTACGAACACTGCGCCGAAGGCGTACTTGTCCTCGTTCGGGTTAAGAGAACAGAGATCATTCGAGAGGATCTCTGGTAGCATGGGGATGGTGCGGTCCACTAGGTATATAGAGGTACCACGCTTTACTGCTTCGTCGTCGAGAGCTGTTTTAGGAACAACGAAGTGAGAGACATCTGCGATGTGCACGCCAATTTCATAATCTCCATTATTTATTTTCTTTATTGATATAGCATCGTCGAAGTCCTTGGCATCAGCTGGGTCGATGGTGAAGGTGGTTGTATCTCTAAAGTCCTTTCTATCTTTAAGATGATCCTCCTTGGTCCACCTCTCCTTCCACTCCCTGGCTTCTTTCTCTACCTCGGTGGGGAAGTCGACCTCGAACCCAGACTCATAAACGATACCAACCATCTCGGCGTTGTGCTCGCCAGCGCGACCGATGATTTTTATAACCTTACCGATTGGGTTCTTCGATGGCTCGGGCCACTCTACAAGTTCCGACACAACTTTGTCTCCTTGTTTGGCACCCATGCTATTACCAGTGTCTATAAACAAGTCTCGGTACATCCTCTTGTCGTCTGGTATGACAAAGCACTTGCCATTGTCGTCTTCGAAGGTGCCGACGAAGTGCATTTTTTTCCTCTTTACTATCTCGACCACCTTGGCCTGCTTCCTGTCATAGAGCTCCTTGTCCAAAAGCTCGACTCTGACAGTGTCGCCATTAAGAGCCGTGTTTATTGACTCAGATTGCACCTCAAGGTCCACCTCTGTGTCAGGAAGTGCGAAGTATCCAATACCCTTACCGGTAACCTTAATTACCCCCACTAGCTCGTCTTTCATGTGGGATAACTATACCAGAACCCTGTTGACCGAACCACTCTTTTTTGTTACTCTACTCCAATGCTAAAAATGAGACTTCAAAGAGTGGGCAGGAAGCACGACAACGCCTTTCGCGTTGTTTTGACCGACTCTAAGAACTCTTCTAAGTCTGGTAAGTTCAAGGAAGTACTTGGTTCTTACGACCCAAGAAAAACTGTCGACGTTTTGAAGACCGACAGGATCAAGTATTGGCTCGGCCAGGGGGCCTTGCCAACAGGTACTGTGCACAACCTCTTTGTGACTCACAAGATTATTGATGCTAAAAAGAAGAATGTACTCCCAAAGAAGACTCCAATAGTTAAGGAAGCTCCAGTTGTAGAAGAGAAGCCAGTTGTAGCATCTGCACCAGCTCCAGAAGTAGTTGTTGAGGCTCCAGTTGAGGTGGCTCCAGAAGTCGCTCCAGAGGCATCAGAACCCGTGGTAGAATCTACAGAGGTAGCTGAATAGGTTACTTAAGACACTCTTATTTCCTTAGCTCTGACCGATATGCTAGACGACGTACAGTTTCTTGAATTTTTGATAAAAGCACTAGTTGACCACCCAGAGGATGTGAAGATCAAACGAACTGTGGACGAGATGGGCGTACTTATGACTCTGGATGTGAACCCAGATGATATGGGCAAGGTGATAGGTAGACAGGGTAATACTGCTAAGGCTATCCGCATTCTACTTCGAGTAGTTGGTATGAAGAACAACGCTCGAGTAAACCTAAAGATCAACGAACCAGCAGGAGGCAGAACATTCGCCCCTCGAGAGGAGTATACCCCTAGAGCTTCTAAGACAATTGACGAAGCGATGGAGGATTTGAATCTCGAATAGTTTAAATGCATTTCCATATAATCACACTGTTTCCAGGTACATTCGATTCATACTTTGGAGAGTCGATACTTAAGCGTGCTATAGAGGACAAGAAGCTCAAGGTCTCCTTCTACAACCCTAGAGACTATGCCGAAGATAAGTGGGCGAGAGTAGACAGACCTCCATATGCTGGTGGTCCAGGGATGGTGATACAAGCCGAGCCAGTGATAAAAGCTGTGGAGGCGGCAATAAAGAAGATAAAGAGTAAGAAATACAAAATAATTTTCCTTTCTCCGTCAGGTAAACAATTTACAAACGAGTACGCCAAGAAGACCGCCAAGACTTACAAAGACATCATCATTATCTCTGGCCGTTACGAGGGTATAGATGCAAGAGTGAAGAAGGTGTTCAAAATGGAAGATGTATCTGTCGGACCTTTTGTTCTTACTGGCGGTGAGCTCCCGGCAATGCTAATGGTCGATGTAATATCCCGCCAGGTACCAGGAATTCTAGGTAATTTTGATTCTTTGGAGGAATCACGTACTGCATCTCCTGATGTTTATACCAGACCAGAGTCATTCACATACAAAGGTAAGAAGTATTCTGTACCAAAGGTTTTGCTCTCAGGTAATCATGCCAAAATCGAGGAGTGGAGAAGAAAGAAGAAGGGGGTGTAGAAGAGGTGCTATTATTGGTATAGAAACTTCTACACGGAGGACAGATGAGAGCCAATAGGTTTAGCGTAATCATCGGTTCGGGTGTGGAAACATCGAGTACATGTATGGCTGCACCCGTCGCAGCAAGGCAGATCACCACTGATCATCATGAAGTGTTGAGAGCGATTTTCGCCGCTCCACCGAAGACCGATCAGCTAATCGAAGCACTTCTCGATCATCAAAATGTTTTGAGGGATCAGTGACCGCTGACATAGCGGTCTTTTTTATCTAGATAATCAAAAGTTATCCACAGTTTTACGACAAGGGGAGGGCTTGGTAAGAAAAAAGGTCACCCAGAGTTAGTGGGTGACCGGTGTTCTCGCTCTACTAATGGATGAACCATCTTGAAATCGAGTGGTCATAAGCTGAGACTTCCTGGAAAACTCTCCAGGCGAATGACCTTCGAGAATCATAAGAAACCTCGCCAGTCGTGAGGATCTTAAAGGTCCACTCGTAGTCATCCGGATCGATAAGAACTACGACAGACTCGAAGTTCTTCGCTGCGGCACGGAGAAGTGAGGGTCCACCGATGTCGATCTGCTCGATACTCGGTTTGCTCTCGAAATCGTAGAGGTTCACCACTACAAGATCGATTGGGACGATACCTCGTTCTTTGATGGCTGTCATGTGTTCCGGCTTGCTACGATCCGCGAGGATCCCGCCAAAGATGTTGGGATGGAGAGTCTTCAGTCTCCCGTCCATCATCTCGGGGAAGCCGGTAACAGCCTCGATTGGTGTGAAGGGTATGCCGAGTTCCTCGAGCTTCTTGGCAGTACCGCCGGTTGAGACGATCTCCCAGCCGTTATCAGTTAGAACCTTGAGTTTGTCGAGTTCTCGCTTGTCGGTGACTGATACTAGTGCGCGCCTTTTCATTGGGACCTCTTTGAGGTGGTGGAACAAGGGTATCTGTGACCAAACTACCTGATTTAATAAAACTGTCAATTTAACTCCAGATATGATGAAGAACAAAGTTATTCACAGTTTCTTACGGAGGGGAGGGCTTGGTAAGGTGGGTGGGGTAAGTGGGGTTGACACCTTGCTTAGGCTTATATATACTTCCGGTACTTCGAAACGATTGAGTCACGACCAAAGAAGGCAGTAATAGGGAGAATTATTAGCCTCTGTTTGTAAATTTAAATAAAGAATGTCGACAAAAACCTCGGCTAGACCGCAGAAGTTCTTCGGTCGTTTCCGAGAGCCATTAACCGAGATGCCAAATCTCGTGGTCTCTCAAGTTGAAAGTTTTAAGTGGTTGATTGAGAAGGGTTTGAAGGAGGTGTTCGAGGAGTTCTCATCTATAAAGGATTTCTCAGAAAGAAAATTCCAACTAGATTTCGTTGGATTTGAACTAGATAAGCCAAAGATAGACGAATACGAAGCTAAAGAAAAGAAGCTCTCTTACGAGGCGCCTCTTCGCGTACGTATCAAACTAAAGAACTTCATTCAGAAGACAGAGAAGGAGCAAGAGATCTTCATGGCGGACTTCCCACTCATGACTGACCACGGTACCTTCATTATCTCTGGTATTGAGCGCGTAGTAGTGCCTCAGTTGGCTCGTTCTTTCGGTGTATTCTTTACCGCACAGGACGTTAAAGGCAAGAAGACCTTTGGTGCCAAGGTTATTCCAGGCCGCGGAGCATGGATCGAGTTTGAGACCGATGCCGACGGAGTGATTAACGTAAGAATTGATAGAAAGAGGAAGTTCCCAGTGACAGTACTCTTCCGCGCATTTGGTGCTACTACTAACGAGAAGATTCTCCATCTTTTTGACGGTCAGCCAGAGGCCAAGGCCTATATAGAGAAGACTCTCGCCAAGGACCACACTATTACTCAGGATGATGCCGCTATTGAGATCCACAAGAGACTCAGAGACGGTGACCTAGCCTCAGCAGAGAATGCTAGGGAGTTCGTGAAGTCGATCTTCGACGCAGAGCGATATGACCTCTCTCGTGTTGGACGATTCCGCTTCAACAATCGTTTCGATCTTAAGCAGAGTGATAAGGAGATGGACAAGAGAACCCTCTCTATAGAAGACCTTAGAATCATTATTGCTCATATCATCACTCTTAATACCACTCCCAATGCACTTCCAGATGATATCGATCACCTAGGAAGCCGAAGAGTAAGGTATGTCGGCGAGCTCTTCCAGCAGAAGATCAGAGTCGGTATGGCCCAGATCAAGAGAAACATTCAAAACAGAATGTCTACTATTGATACCGACGTTACTCTCCCAGTACAGTTCATTTCTCCTAAGCCACTTCAGGCCAGGATGAAGGAGTTCTTCACCACGAACCAACTCTCACAGTTCATGCAACAGGAAAATGCTTTGACCGAGATCGAACATCTTCGAACTCTCTCAGCACTTGGTCCAGGAGGTTTGAACCGCGCTCGTGCAGGATACGAGGTTCGCGACGTGCACCCATCTCACTACGGCAGACTCTGTCCAATCCACACTCCAGAAGGTCCAAACATTGGTCTTATTCTTCGTCTATCTTCTTATGCGAAGGTGAACGACTTCGGCATGATCGAGACACCTTACGCAGTTGTTAAGGACGGCAAGATTACATCAGAGATCAAGTACCTAAACGCTCTAGAGGAAGAGCAATACAACATTGCTCATGCAGCGACACCAGTTGAGGACAACAAGATTGTTAACGAAGTTGTGGATGTTAGATACAAGGGTGAGCCTCACTCAGTTAAGCGCTCTCAAGTGGACTATATCGATGTAGCTACGAACCAGGCGTTCTCCATTGCTACTTCTATGATCCCATTCTTAAACCACGATGACGCTAACCGATCACTCATGGGTTCAAACATGCAGAAGCAAGCAACCCCATGTATCATCCCTGAGGCGCCATTAGTAGCTACCGGTATCGAGGAGAAGGCAGTTAGAGACACAGGCAGGCTAGTTATCGCTCCTGTAGCAGGTACTGTCACATATGTGGACGGTAAGTTGATCATTCTTACAGACAACAAGGGAGACACACACGAGTTCAAACTTGTGAATTTCTCAATGACAAACGGCTTTACCTCATTCCACCAGAGACCATCAGTTGAGGTAGGTCAAAAGGTTAAGAAGGGAGATGTTTTGGCAGACACATCATCTTCGGAGCACGGTCAGATGGCACTAGGACAAAACATTCTCGTTGCCTTCATGAGTTGGTCAGGTGCAAACTACGAAGACGCCATCATCCTCTCAGAGAGATTGGTGAAGGAGTCTAAGTTCACCTCAGTACACATCGAGGACTTCATTGTGAATGTCCGCGACACCAAACTAGGTCCCGAGATCACTACTTGTGACATTCCTAACGTTGGCGAGAGTAAGCTAAAGAATCTTGCAGAAGACGGTATCATCCGCGTAGGTGCAGAGGTTCGCTCAGGCGACATCCTTGTCGGTAAGATTACTCCAAAGGGAGAGAGTCAGCTCACTCCAGAAGAGAGACTCCTAAGATCACTCTTTGGTGAGAAGGCAAGAGATGTGAAGGATACAAGTAAGCGTATGGAAGGAGGCAAGCGAGGACGCATTATCTCAGTCCAAGTGTTCTCTCGTGAGAGAGGAGACAAGCTAGATAGCGGTATTCTAAAGCAGATCCACATCCAAGTAGCACAATTAAGAAATGTTTCTGTCGGAGACAAGCTCGCAGGTCGTCACGGTAACAAGGGAGTTATCTCAAGAATCCTCCCAGTAGAGGACATGCCATACATGGAAGACGGTACTCCAGTCGACATGATTCTTACACCACTTGGCGTGCCAAGTCGTATGAACCTAGGTCAGATCTTGGAACTCCACCTCGGTCTTGCAGCAAACACTCTTAACTACCAAGCAATCGTACCTCCATTCGTAGGAGCAGAAGAGAAGGAAATTAAGGAAGAACTTAAAAAGGCTGGATTCAAAGAGAACGGCAAGATGAAGCTTTTCGACGGTCGCTCGGGCGAAGCCTTCGACCAGGAGATTGCAGTTGGTTACATGTATATCTTGAAGCTCCATCACATGGTTGAGGACAAGATCCATATGCGTTCTATCGGTCCATACTCTCTCATTACCCAACAACCTCTCGGCGGTAAGGCACAAAACGGAGGTCAGAGATTCGGAGAAATGGAAGTGTGGGCACTCTTGGGTCACGGTGTGGGACATACTCTTCGCGAGATGCTTACCATCAAATCTGACGACATCCAGGGTCGCTCAGCAGCCTTCGACGCTATTGTGAAAGGCGAGAGAATCCAGGAACCAGGTACACCGGCATCATTCAACGTGCTTGTGAACAATATGAGAGGTCTAGCACTTGATGTTGATGTGCTCAAGTCAAGGCAGGATGAACCAACTAAAGAATAATGACCATGAACAACAACAGAAAAACAATCGACACTAAGGACTTCGATGCAATCGGTATCCGATTGGCAAGCCCTGAGCGTATCAAGGAGTGGTCATATGGTGAGGTTACCAAGCCTGAGACCATCAACTACCGAACTCAAAGAAGTGAGAGGAACGGTCTCTTCGACGAGAAGATCTTCGGACCAGACAAGGATTTCGAGTGTTACTGTGGAAAGTACAGAGGTATTAGATACAAGGGTATTGTCTGTGAGAAGTGTGGAGTCGAGATCACTCGCTCTATAGTAAGACGCGAGAGAATGGGTCACATTGAGCTCGCGAGCCCAGTGGCACACATCTGGTTCCTAAAGAATGTCCCATCAAGAATCTCTCTTATCATGGGTATTCCAGTGTCCGATCTTGAGAAGGTTATTTACTTCGCAGGGTACATTGTTACCTCAGTTTCTGAGAGTGAGAAGAATAGAGTGCTTAAGGACCTAGACTCTGAGTTCAAGAGCAAGGTTAAGTCTCTTCACGACGACAAAGCCAAGGAGGCACTCAAGGAACTAGCTCAGCAAGCTAAGAATGATATCGAGTCTCTCGTGCCAGGCAGAGTCTTGGATGAAGTTGAGTATCACAGATTCGGCATGAAGTATTCGACAATCTTTGAGGCGGGTATTGGTGCTGAAGCAATTTTCAGTATCTTGAAGTCACTCGACTTAAAGAAGCTCCATGCAGAGATAGACGAAATGATTACTAGAGCACCAGCTACAGAGCTCGCTCGTCTACATAAGAGAGCATCTACAGTGCAGTGGATGATAACCTCAAACATTCGCCCTGAGTGGATGTTCCTAACACGTATTCCTGTCATACCACCAGCCATTCGCCCAATGGTGCCACTAGACGGTGGACGCTATGCTACATCCGATGTGAATGACCTATATCGTCGTGTCATCAACCGCAACAACCGTTTGAAGAAGCTAAAGGAGATCAATGCGCCTGATGTTATTCTCCGAAACGAGAAGAGAATTCTCCAGGAAGCAGTAGACGCCCTAATAGACAACACCATTCGTCATGGTAGTGCTGGTGGAAGTCAGGCTCAGAGGAGACCACTAAAGAGTTTGTCAGACAACCTCAAGGGTAAGCGTGGACTCTTCCGTCAGAACCTCTTGGGTAAGAGAGTGGATTACTCTGGTCGTTCGGTTATCGTCGTTGGTCCAGAATTGAAGCTTCACCAATGTGGTTTGCCAAAACACATGGCACTAGAGCTCTTCAAGCCATTCGTTATCTCAGAACTTTTGAAGAAGGAACTTGCTTACAACATTCCTGGCGCAAGACGTCTTATAGAAGACGCAATACCAGAGGTTTGGGCAATTCTAGAAGACATTATTAAGAACAAGTATGTACTCCTAAACCGCGCTCCTACTCTACATCGCTTGGGTATTCAGGCTTTCCAACCAATCTTGATTGAAGGAAATGCTATCCAGCTCCACCCACTCGTATGTACTGCCTTCAACGCAGACTTCGACGGAGACCAGATGGCAGTCCACGTGCCACTCTCTATAGAGGCACAAGCAGAAGCTCGTCTCATCATGGCAGCGGATAGAAACCTACTAAAGCCAGGTAACGGTGAGCCTGTGGTAACCAACAAGATGCTCGACATTGTCCTTGGTACTTACTGGATGACACGTATCATTGCGGGCGAGAAGGGCGAGGGTTCTTACTACCAGAGTCCAAACGCTGCTATCACTGCACACGACTTCGGCGCAGTTGAATTTAGAAGCAAGATCAAAGTTCTTGCGACTGATTCTCCAAAGTACAAGCACTTCGAGGGTAAGCTTTTCGAAACCTCTGTAGGTAGACTACTCTTCAACTCAATACTTCCAACTGATTATCCTTTCATTAATAATGAGATGGACAAGAAGAGGATGGGTGAGTTAGTTGATGATCTTATAGAGAGATACGGTATCGAGAATCTCCCAAGCATTGCAGACAAGATCAAGAGCTTCGGATTCAAGTACGCAACTAAATCAGGAGTAACATGGGGACTAGACGATGTTAAGATCCCAGAAGAGAAGCCAGAGATCGTAGAAAAGGGTAGAAAGGAGGTCAACAAAGTTATAGAGCAGTGGAACGATGGACTCCTCTCAGAAAATGAGAGAATCCAGAAGTCAGTCGAGATCTGGCAAGCTACCAAGCAAGAGATTGAGTCTCTCATCCCAAGGACTTTGGCACTTAAGGACTCTGTGTATGACATGACTTACTCAGGTGCAAGAGGTTCCTTCGGTAACCTAAACCAAATGGCCGGAATGAAGGGTATCATCGCGAATGTCTCGGGTGAGTCACTCGAGTTCCCAATTACTTCTTGTTACAAGGAAGGTCTAACACCACTTGAGTACTTCATTACCACTCACGGTTCGAGAAAGGGTCTTACCGACACAGCTCTTAACACTGCTAAGGCCGGTTACCTCACACGTCGTCTCTTCGATGTCGCACAAGATGAGATCGTTACTGAAGATGATTGTGGAACAAAGGAAGGTATCGTTATTACCAAGGAGAGTGCTTCCGGTATTCAGATCCCACTTTCAAAGTCAGTGAAGGGCCGCTTCTTGGCTAAGGATGTTCTAGATGCAACTGGCCAAACACTATTTAAGACCGGGCACTTCGTTACTCGTGCCGATGCAGATCAGATAGACAAGGCTAACCTCGCAAGTGTAGAAGTACGAAGCCCAATGATGTGTAAGTCAGAGCACGGTCTATGCGTGAAGTGCTATGGTGCAGACCTAGGCAACAACAAGATTATTGAACTCGGCGAAGCTGTAGGTACAGTTGCTGCACAAGCTATCGGTGAGCCAGGTACTCAGCTAACAATGAGAACCTTCCATGCCGGAGGAGTGGCGGCTGCAGGTGGAGACATCACTGCCGGACTTCCAAGAGTTGAAGAAATCTTTGAGAAGAGGAAGCCAAAGAGTCCAGCTGTTATCTCGCATGTCGATGGTACGGTGACTGAGATCAAGGTCTCTGGTCATGACAGAATTATCGTAGTTCTACCTGAGATCGGTGAGACTAAGACCAAGGGCAAGAAGGTTGACACTGAGTACACAGTACCAAGCGCTCGAACCATCTTTGTTAAGGTTGGTAACTCGGTTAAGAAGGGTGAGATGCTCACAGACGGATCTGCAGATCTAGACGAGCTATTCAAGTATGCTGGTCGAGACATTACCTCTAAGTACATCATTCAAGAAGTTTCAAAGCTTTACGAACTACAAGGAGCAGCGGTGTCACACAAGCATATCGAGCTCATCATCAGACAAATGTTTGCAAGACGAAGAGTTAAGGATCCAGGCACCACCACTCTTACTCGTGGCGACATTGTCGAGATCAGTGAGGTTAACAACACTGATGTCAAGTCAGACTCAGTAATCATGGGTATTTCCGAAGTCTCACTCTCTAGGTCATCATTCCTCTCAGCAGCATCATTCCAGCACACACCAAGAGTACTTATCCAAGCAGCGATAAGAGGTGCAAACGATGGACTACTTGGTCTCAAGGAGAATGTTATTATTGGAAGACTGATTCCTGCAGGTACAGGGTTTAATGGTGGGTACAAACAAAAACTCATATGGGAGGAAACGTCGAAGCAATTAAAGAACGGCTTGATATAGCCGAGGTCATAGGAGGATACATCAAACTCGAGAAAGCCGGAGCGAACTACAAAGCTAAATGCCCCTTCCACAACGAAAAGACTGCAAGCTTTCATATCTCTACCAGTAGACAGGGCTATTATTGCTTTGGCTGTGGGGCGAAGGGAGACATCTTTACCTTCGTGCAAGAGATGGAGGGGACTGACTTCAGAGGTGCTCTGAAAACTCTGGCCGAGAGAGCAGGTATAGAACTAAAGCAGGAGAGGAGAGAGGCGAAAGGCGAGACAGACGAACTCTATCAAGCGCTCGAGGTAGCAACTGAGTTCTTCGAAAAGAACTTAGCAAAGAATAAAGAAGCTCTCGAGTATCTTAAGGGTAGAGGAGTGAGTGCTGAAAGCATTAAGACATTCCGACTAGGACTAGCGAATGATGCTTGGAGAGAGCTTCGTGAACACGCTAACTCGCTTGGTATCAAAGACGATGTTCTTTTAAAATCCGGACTCATCAAAAGAAGCGAAGAGGGCAGAAGCTCGGAGCCTTACGATACCTTTAGAGGGAGAATCATCTTCCCTCTAAGTGATGCTAGAGGTAAGGTAATAGCTTTCTCAGGTCGTGCGTTAGCGAAAGATCTTGAGCCAAAGTATTTGAACAGTCCAGACACACCGCTCTTCAACAAAAGTGAGGTACTCTACGGCTTCGACAAAGCGAGAGAAGAGATCAGGAAGAAGAACTATACAGTCTTAGTAGAGGGGCAACTAGATTTAGTTCTTTCGCACCAAGCAGGAGTGAAGAATACCGTTGCATCATCTGGCACGGCCTTCACCCAAATGCATTTGGAGAAACTGAAGAAAATCTCGCCTCGAATAATCCTTGCCTTCGATAATGATGATGCAGGAAGCAAGGCATCGTACAGGAGTACGGCTCTAGCACTCTCCTTAGGTATGGAAGTAAAGATTGCAGAAATAAAGGGAGGTAAGGATCCGGCTGATATGGTGAAGGAGGATGAAGAAAGTTGGAAGGAGGTTCTTAGAAATTCTAAGTCTGCTGTGGAGAGTTTTATCTCTGCTTTGGTTTCTAGAGAGTCGAGTCTTGCAAAGGTTGGTAAGGAGGTAGAGAACAAGATCCTTCCACTCATAGCATCGATGACCTCAAGATTCGACAAGGAGGACGCGGTGTCAAAGGTAGCAAGTCTTATAGGTAAGAGTCCGGCCAATGTGGGAGAGATGGTGATGAAGATCAAGCCTGAAGTTGTTCACTCACTTATCAAGACTGAAGTAGAAAGTGTCGTAGAAGAAAAGGAAGTGATGAGTCGAGTAGAAGAGTTAGAGAATGAGATTAAAACTATAGAAGAACTTCAAATCGGTTTGGATAAGGGGACAGATGAATACAAAAGATCAGAGCTTTCTAAAAAGGAGCTTAACTCTCATCTGAAAATATCAAAACTAGAGGGTGAGAGGAACGAGTTGAAGCTCCGTGTAGCAAGAGGTGGAGGAGAGGAGTTACTACACGAGATAGTAGAGTTGGGTAAAAAAATAGATGAAGAAAGGAGAAATTTATTGTAGAATATCCAAATTATAATGCCAAAAGCAAAAAAGCAAAAGAAAACAAAGGCCAAAAAGATAAGCGTCAAACCGCGAGTCAAAAAAGTGAAGGCCAAAAAAGTTTCTAAGCCTAAGGTCAAGAAAGCAAAGAAAGTAGTAGTTAAGAAGAAAGTCCTCTCAAAAAAGAATCAAGAAATGGAGACGAAGATGAATCGTCTCATCGCTCGTGGCAAGGAGAGGGGCTTTATCACTTATGACGAAATATTGAAAGAGTTCCCAAATATCGAGATTAACATTATCTTTCTTGATGAACTCTATGAGAAGTTCCAGCAAGCTGGAGTTGATGTTCTTGAAGGCGGTGGACTCTTGGAAATCTCTAATCCAGATGATGACAAGAAGTTCTACTCTAAGTCGGACTCTGCTTATGACTCTATACAAATGTACTTGAAGGAGATAGGTCGCTACCCACTCATTTCCGGCAACATGGAGAAGGAACTTGCCAAGCGTATTGAGGAAGGGGATGAAGAGGCTAGGAACTTACTCGCGCAAGCGAACTTAAGACTAGTGGTCTCTATCGCTAAGAAGTATGCGAACAGGAGTCCAGACCTTACTCTGCTCGACCTCATTCAAGAGGGTAACCTCGGCCTATACAAGGCAGTGGAGAAGTTCGACCG
>DAORIT010000004.1:0-21542 GCA_035438685.1 Parcubacteria group bacterium
TCAACCTAAACAATGCAAATACTTGGACTGCACTCCAGACTTTCTCGAACGCTTCAACCACCTTACTTTCTTCAACAATTGCATCTACATCGCAGCTGATGTTGTCTGGTGCAGCAACTGGATGTCTTACTTCTACTAATGGTTGGATTACATCCACCGGATCTGCTTGTGGTGGGGTAGGTGGATCATCCTTCTCTTTCCCATGGACGACACTTGGAACAGGGGAGAATGCAACCTCAACCATTCTTTCTCTACAAGGAGGGTTCCTCGCAAGTGCATCATCTACACTTGCTTCAACTACAGTTACAACATTGTTAGCAAATAGTGCTACAACAACAAGCTTGTTTGTATCAGACCTTGCCTCAACTACCGCACTTAGAGCCAACACTGCGAATATAGGTAATCTTACTGTGGAATCATGTACTGGATGTGGAGGAGCAGGTGGCTCGCTACAGGGTTCTTACGATAGTGGGGCGACAATAGAGACCGCATCGAATGTGGCCGTTGTTATTACTGAGACAAGCGCTGCGGCCAATACGGGCGATCTGTTACAACTCACAGCAAATGCGGCTACCGGAGGTACTTTCTCTGGAGATGCATTACAGATAACCATGGATGCTGTGGATGCGAACGGTTATACAGGAAATGGTTTGCGCATAGTAGTAGATCAATCTCAAAATACTGGGTCACCTATACTTATAGAAGATGATGCGGGAGTTGACTTACTAGCAGTTTCTGAAACAGGAGGATTAACTGTGGGTAGCGCGGCAAACGGTAGAAGTGACATAAATGTTTATGGCGATCTCATTACTAAGGGCTATAACGTTAGAAAGTCTTTGGCAAACATTATTGATCTCTTTGTCTACGATACTACTCGTGACTCAGATCGTGGTCATTGGCGCACAAGCTTAAATGTTCAAGGTACCTCTTGGTACACAGAGACTAAGGATGACGGACCATCAGATGCTTGTGTTATTGCTACGGACGATAGGTGTGGATCGTCTGAATTCCCTAGAACGGCTATCATTGCTACTACAGCCGACGGAGTGTATATCTTTGATGCTAAGGATAACTCATTGTGGATGAAGTTCACTCAAGCGGGTACATACGCACTCGGTGCGGATACTAACAATAATCCATCTGGTGTAAGCGCGGTTAATGGTGTTGTTTATGTCGGTACGAACGGTGCCTCAGCAACAGGTATGTATGCCTTCGACTTTGCTCAGGACAAGATGTATAGGTACAACGCTACAAACCGTGTAGAGGCAGATACTACTATTGGTACAAGAAACTCAGCTACATCATATGCAGGTGATCCAATTACCGCACTCGCGATACTAAATGCCACCGTAAACGACGTCTCGGCAGCTCTTATGAACGCTGGAGCAGATGCCTTCGCTAACGTGGTGACACTACTAACGGATGCCGGCGCTGGACCGGTGAAGGGTTTAGTAAAGATTGCTGTTGCAAATGACTCAGGTGTGTCTGTGGTGAGCCCAGTAGAGCAAAAAGTGTTTAACTACTCTGATGTTGCGAATGATGACTACAACACCGTGTTCCTAACATCACGTGGTCGTATGTATGCTGCTAATGAGACACAAGCACAGCTAGAGAGTTGGAGGAATGTTGATCGTGACAATACGAGTGAGGTGGCGGGTACGCCTGACAAGATTTATGACGAGGTTGTAGGTAGGGCACCTATTACAAATGGTGTTGCGCCTACCATATTAACTTCTCCTGCCACATTGGCAGTTGTAGAGAGAGCGTCTGGTGCTCTTGAGTCAGCTGCTGCTGGAGTAGTAGATGTTGGAGACTTGGTGTACTTTGGTACTAATCAGGGATTCGTTGAGATCCAGGACAGCGGTGGTTCGACTGTTGGTGCCAATGCAGACGGTTGGACTAAAATTACTACTACAGGTACATCTACTCCTTGGATGCACGGGCCAGTGAGATCAGTTTTCCTATTCGACGAAGTGACTGGTTCTACTGATGCAGTGAGTGCCGTTGGAGGTGCTGGTACAGGAGCAAATAATAGATTAGATGCTGCGAACGCCACAAACCCAACCTTCAGCGGTAACGGAGGAGTAAGGGGTGGAAGCGTCAACTTCAACAACAACTCATACTTCTGTTCTGATGCGAACAACGACGGTACGTGTGACAACGACACAGACTATAACGTTGCAGCCATATCCTTTACCATATCACTGTGGTTTAAGCACTCGACTACTGCTGCAGCAGATACTTTGTTTGAGAAGTGTTTTGTACCAGCAACAGGTGTTGCTGCCGGAGCCTGTGTTGCAGCCGGCATGAATGCATCTGGTCAAATTACCTTTGGTATAGACGACGACACTACTTGGGCAACTGGCTCAACAACAGTTGCTATGGACGACGCAATAACAAGTACAAATACTTTCAATGATGGTAGATGGCATCACGCAATATTCACCAACACAGACACCGACATTTGTATGTATATAGATGGTAGACAGGCTGTTGCTTGTGACTCTACTTTGGCGGCTACAGCAACACTCGACACTGGTTCAGCTACGCTTACTATTGGAGGACAGTGTAGTGCGGCGGCTTGCGCGACTGGTGTTGCCTTCTGGGATGGAGAGGTGGATGACTTTGTATGGAGTTCTAACCTCAACACTACTATTGGAGGTATGAATGCTGAGGCTGCGAGAAAACTATATCTTTCAAGTGCCCAGGAAAGAGAGGTGAGGATGGCTTCTACTACTGATGCAACTACCTTCTCCTCAAACACTATTGGTGACTCTGGCGAGAGCTGGAGAGTGAACGAATTTACCGGTCGTATGGTTACGATAGTTGACGGTACTGGTATTGGTCAGACTCGAAGGGTGATATCAAACACTGCTACTGTACTCACAGTCTTTCCTAATTGGACAGTAACACCTGATGCTACATCTGACTTCAAGGTAGATCCATCTAGACTTTATGGTTACTCCGACAACGTGACTTCTGTCGCAGTGGACTTGCCACAGGCACTTAACACTCAAAGAAATAGTGTTTATGTGGGCACAAGTAATGGATCGGACGGAGGGGGTGTGACAGTCTTTACGAATAACTTAGTTACAGACTATTATCATACCGACGCAGGACTTTCGAGTGATGACTTCGGCACAGCATGGTCAGGCACTGATGCAGATGATATACAAGCAATAGCAGCATACAATGGCACTATCGCCATTGGCTCCCTGGCAACAATAAATGTTGTGAAGCAAGATAAAAGCTTTGAACAAACCAGATTGGAGACAATTGGTGCGCTCAACGGTATCCAGACCGAGCTTATATCCAAACACCTCTTCGGCTCCTCGATGGAAAGCTTTGGGGTAGGTGCTGGCGCCGACTTGGCAGAGTATTATTCTTCTACTCAACCGCTAGAGAGGGGTGAGATAGTGACCCTTGATCCAACTAATCCACACGCAGTGCTACGCGCTACTAAGCCTTATCAGAGTGAGGCTCTCGGAGTTATTGCTACCCAGCCGGGTATTATCCTCGGCCCATATGTAGACACCAGCTTCCCTGTAGCATTGGTTGGTAGAGTGCCGGTTAAGGTGACTACTGAGAATGGTGTTATTAAGTCTGGCGACAGGGTCACCTCGGCGACACTTAGTGGTTATGGTATGCGTGCTACTAAATCTGGCAGAGTGATTGGTGTTGCATTAGAGGATGCGAAGATTGACGACTTCTTCGAGTGTCCTGATGACCCTCAGGGTGTTGCAGAGAGAAGGTGTGGGCAGGTCATGGTTTTTGTTAACCTGGTTGATTACAACGGTGAGTCAATAGACATGCTCTTAAGCGAGATAGAAGAAGGAGTAGACTTCGTCTCTGCTGACATCACCGCTACTACTACCGCTACATCAACAACAAGCACTCTTGACCAAGAAACTGAGTTAGACAAGGATGTGAGGGTAATAAAGTTACTTAAGAGTATTAATGTTACCGGTCAAATAGATGCTGAGATACTAACAGACAGACTCTCTGCTGCCTTTGAGATTTACTCTCCAAGAATTATTACTGAAGGTTTGAGAGTCGATTATGTTTCGGCCTTATTCGAAGAAATCGGCTTTAAGTCAGATGTAGTATTCTTTGGCAGGCCATACTTTACTACTGATACTGCCGGATTTGCATTAGTAAAAGCGGGGGATATAAGAGTGGACGTCGTGTTTGATAGAGAGTACTTGGAGACACCGGTTATCAACGCAAGCATGTCGTCTAAGGATGGCTTAAGTTCTGTTAACCAGTCTGTTGCTATTCAAGCTTTCTTTGGTAAAGATATTAAGTTCCTGATAACTAATGCAACCACTACAGGCTTTACCATCTACCTTAACAAGCCGGTTGATGAGGATGTGAGCTTCAACTGGATAGCACTAGCAGTGAAGTCAGCAAAAATGTTTGAGTCAAGCGGTAGCTCCACACCCGTTAATGTAGTAGATGAGGACCAAAGTCCAGTACAGGAAGATGAGCCTGTTGTGGGTGAGACTAATGATCTGATGGAGGAGTCTACCCCTGTTAATGTGGGAGATAGCTCGACAACAACGCCCGAGATCTTACCTCTAAATGAGGTCCCCGTAGCAACAGAGGATTCCACAACCCCACCAGTAGAAGAGTTGGCACCTGAGGAAGTTGTTGTAGTGGATGTGCCTGTGACAGAAGAGAGTATAATAGAGTTACCAGTAGCAGCAGATGAGCCACAACAATAAGAAACTTATAATATTGGTACCGGTTGTATTTGTACTTGGGTTAGTATTTGGGCATTTAATTAATTTTGGTGAAATAGTAAATGATTCAAGAGAGATAAGAATGGACGATGGAGGTCTTACTAACCCCCTACTTGAGTGTGAAGTTGCTGAGGACACTATCGCCTCTAGGAAGGTCGACTTTACCCCTAAGTTGAAGGATTTTATATCAGATATGAGTTTGAGGGGTGTTAATAATATTTCTGTCTATTTTAGAGACCTAAACAATGGCCCTATTGTCGGAGTCGGTCAAGACAACTCATTTGCACCGGCGAGTTTGCTCAAGGTGCCAGTATTAATAGCATATCTAAAGTGGTCAGAGGATAAAACAGGTCTTCTAGACGAAGTGGTTTTGTTTGAAGAGAGTAAGGGTATTGATTATGAACAAGTTTTTCCGCCTGAGGAGAATATAGTTGTTGGTGAGTCGTATACAGTAAGGGAGCTTCTCGAAAGAATGATTAAATACTCTGACAATCAAGCTCTACTACTTCTTCATAAAAGAATACCTATTAAGTACCAAGAGGAGTTGTATACATTGTTGGGAGTAGATAAGAGTATAATAACTGATCCAAGTGGTAGGATAACTGTTAGGCAGTATAGTATTTTCTTTAGAATATTATTTAACTCCTCTTTCTTATCTAGAAGTAATTCAGAATATGCCTTGAAGTTATTGTCGAGTATAGCTTTTGATGAAGGATTAAGAGCCGGTGTACCAGATAAAGTTTTGGTCTCGCACAAATTTGGAGAGAGGCAGACGAGTGCTAATGAGCAGCAGATACATGACTGCGGTATTGTGTATTACCCCAATCATCCATATCTTTTGTGCGTAATGACTAGAGGTGAGGATGTTAAGAGTCTGGTGGAAGGTATCAAGAACGTTTCCGCTTTCGTTTTTGGCATAATTGACGAGCAGTATAGGGCAATTTAATATTTTTTTTGCTTAGCGGGGCATGATATTATAGTAATATGTCTAGAGTGATACATATCATTAAGAATAATATTGTTCTTGTTCTTATTTTGTTGCTTGTGGTGATGACTGGCGCATCAATCTATTTGTACAACAAGAGCGCTAGGTTAAGTGCAGACCCGAATGTTAAGGCTGAAGAGGAGGTAGCAAGGTTGGTTGAAAGGGTTGGTAAGTTGATCTATCTTCCAGAGGACGAGACGCCTACTATGGCAACAGTAAGTGACCCAGAGTTGCTCAAAGATCAACCGTTTTTTGCTAAGGCAAGAGTTGGGGATAAAGTTCTCTTATACCAGAAGTCGAAAAAAGCCTATCTCTATGATCCAAAGAGTAACAAGCTCTTAGAAGTAGCACCTATTAATATAGGAACAGAGGAGAAATAAATAGAAAATGAAAATTAAGTATCTTCACTTAACTTTATTTATACTTACATTTATTTTTGTCGGTAGGGTAGGAGCGCAGGAGTTTACCTCTACAAACTTTAAGATTTTAGATCCTGTGGTTAACCCTGGGGAGTACTCGTCTTCTGCAAGCTTCACCTTAAGTAGTGTGCTTACCCAATTAGGTATTGGGACATCGAGTGAGAGTACTTACAACTTATTTGGTGGGTTCCTTTATTTTCCATTCATTACAACCCCCACTCTCTCAGCCACTCCTAGTAGCGGGCAGGTGTCACTGTCGTGGACAGCTGCCGACGGAGTACTTGGCTGGTCAGCAGGATCATACTCTGTTGGTGAGGGTACAGTGTCTGGGGGGCCGTACACTTATACAAATGTTGGAAACACTCTAAGTACTATTAGATCAGGTCTAACTAACGGAACGTCTTATTATTTCGTAATTAGGGTTTTGGATACCTTGGGCAATGTTATTGCTACCTCAACGCAGGTAAGTTCTACCCCAGTCGCTGGTGGAGGAGGTGGTGGAGGAGGAGGTGGAGGAGGTGGTGGAGGAGGTGGGAGTGCGGGGGTAAGATTCTCAGGCAGAGCATACCCACTAAGTAGAGTTAGTATTCTTAAGGATGGTCAGATTGCTGTAACAACCATTGCCGGTCCGAACAGCAACTTTGCTGCTACACTATCTGACTTAGCCTCGGGCAATTACACCTTCTCGGTAAGAGGTGAGGATAAAAATAATCTTGTTTCTAATCCGTTTGTTTTTCCAATATTTATTACTGAAAATGTGATTACAGAAGTGGGTGGGATATTTATCTCACCAACCATTACCACTGATAAGTTGCAGGTAAAGAAGGGCGACAATATTGTGATCTTTGGTCAAACCGCAAACAACGCTGATGTGCTTATTAGTATTAATTCTGAACCTGAACACTTTGTTACAAGGAAATCAGATAAGGATGGTATATATCTTCTCAATTTTGATAGCTCAATATTAGCGCTTGGTGATCACACGACAAAATCCAAAGCGAGCACCGAGGATGAAATAAGCCCCTACAGCAGCTCGGTGTCCTTTAAGGTGGGGAATGAAAATATCCTTTCAGGACCTGTAACCTGTCAGATGAAGGCCGACCTAAACAATGACTGTCGTGTTAATCTTGTGGACTTTTCCATCGCGGCATTTTGGTATAAGAAAAGTTTGAGTACTACCTTTAAGGAAGTAGAAAGGACAAAATTGAATGCAGACAATAAGATAGATTTGGTCGACTTCAGTATAATGGCATTTCATTGGACAGGATAAATATGAAGAAACTTAAAGTATTAATAGTTAGTTTAGTGCTTTTGGTCCCAGTAATTACTTTTGGTGCTGAGGTATCTTTGGTATCAAAAGACAAAGAATATGTTGTTAATAAGGAGTTCACAGTTAATGTTTATTTGGACACTGAAGGTGATTCGATAAATGCAGTTGAGGGTGACATTTCATTTAAACCAAGTGTTCTTGAGGTCGTCGCTATTAAGGACGGTAACTCCTCAGTTAATTTTTGGATTAATAAACCGGGTTTAGTTACGAAAGATAAAATTAGTTTCTCTGGTGTAACTCCAGGAGGAGTGCGGGGTCAAGATAGGCTACTTTTCTCTATAGTTTTTAAACCAATTAAGAGTGGTGAGTCTAATGTAGATATTGGCGATGTTGTGTTACTCAAAAATGACGGACTCGGTACCAAGGCTTCAACTAAGGTTGTTGGTTTGTCTATAAAAGTTGTTCCAAGCACAGGGGGTCCAGCTACAAACGAGGTGGTTATAGATGATCGAGAGCCAGAGACTTTCTTGCCTGTGATAGGTCGTAATAGTGAGATATATGAGGGAAAGAGCTTTCTAGTCTTTAGTACTCAGGATAAGGAGTCTGGTATTGAATATTATGAGGTGAAGGAGGGTATCTTCGGCGAATATACCAGAGCGATAAGCCCATTTGTGCTGAATAACCAAAAATTAGACAAAAAGATCTATGTTAAGGCGGTAGATCTAAATGGTAATACTAGAGTCGTGTCTATAAAGCCAGAGAACTACAAAGTTTGGTATAAACGATCTGAAATCTTAGGTATAATTATCTTAGTAATACTCGTAGTTTTTTATAATAGAAAAAAATGGTTCAATCCTGCAGAAAAGTTGTAGCACTAGTAACGGTGCTTCTCCTCGCACCAGTTTTTGTTAGTGCAGCAACGCTAAGTATTAGCCCACAGAGTGGAAGTTATGAGGTGGGGGATCGATTTACTGTTAGGGTGGTAATGTCGGCTAGTGAGGCTATAAATGCTGTGTCCGGCGAGTTGAAATTTCCTACATCGGTCTTTGCAATTGACTCTGTATCGAAGTTTAGCTCGATACTTAACTTTTGGGTCTCAGAACCGTCATACTCGAATACCTTAGGAAAAGTTAATTTCGAAGGAGTGGTTCTTGGTGGGTTCCAGGGTGGTACTGGTACTGTAGTAACTCTTAACCTTAGGGCTGTTAGCGTGGGGAGCGGGAGAATCGATTTTGTTTCTGGCCAGGTTCTGGCTAATGATGGACAGGGTACGAATGTTACCCAAGGTACAACGGGAGCAAATTTTTCTATAGTTGAGGCAACTAAACCAAAGCCTGTAGAGAAGAAAGTTGAGGTTGTAGAAGAGGTTGCTAAACCTGATTTAGCAGCACCAGAGATTGAGTTGGTCAGTAAATATGGAGAAAGGGCTGTCTCAGGAATATCGAGCTATCCAAAATCAGAGGTAGTACTTACCTTCGTAAACGAGGTAGGGGTAAAGATATTTATACTTGGCTCTACAGATGATAGTGGTAAGTTCTTGCTTCTTGTGCCTAAGTCTCTAAAGAGAGGCGAGTACTCGGTGTCAGCTCAGGTTGTACAAAAGGGGTCGTCCTATAGTGCTGTATCAAATACGATTAAAATAAAAATAGGTAATATCATTTCTGATATTGGCTGGGGGGCGAGGATTGCCTTTATTCTCCTCATTCTTGCTTTGATATATGTGTCGTACAGACTAAGAATGTATTTTGTTAAAAACTCTAAAATGAAGTATGAGGCCGGTGAGGTTAAGGACGTGGTGAAGAAGTCCTTTAAAATCCTAGAAGAGGATATAGAAAATTCCAAGGACAATGCAAAGAATGCTAAAGACAGAGAGGGTTTGAGCAATACTCTTAAGGATTTAAGCGAAGCAGAGAGTGTGATACTAAAAGAGATAAAGGATATAGAAAAGTTATGATCAAGGTAAGCAAATGGAGCTCACTACTTGTCCTGGCCTTATTACTCTCTTGGTCGAATGTGCGAGCTCAGAGTATAAGTGTTGATGCCTCAAGATTATTAAGAAAACCGGAGATCATCCTCTCTCCAAGGACAGGTAGTTTTGTCGAAGGGTCAACCTTTGATGTACCAATACTTCTAAATACAAATGGCACGAGTATTAATAGTTTGGAAGTTAGACTAAATTTCGATAGGAATAAGTTAGAGATCGTGAGACCAACAGGCGGGGAGTCTATTATTGGAGTGTGGGTCGAGCCACCGAAGTTTGATAATAAGAACGGTACCGCTAGTTATGTGGGAGTCATTACAAACGGTATTACCACAAATTCCGGACTTATTGGTACAGTGACTTTCAGAGCCAAAAGTGCGGGGAGAGCGACTGTTTATATTGGTTCTGATTCTAAGGTGCTTATGAATGACGGATTGGGGACTGAGGTTGAGTCTGAGTTTGGTCGTGCGGATTACAGTATCTTGGTAAGACCACCTGAGGGGGTGAGAGTCTTCTCGGAGACGCATCAGTTCCAAGGTCAGTGGTATAACAATAATAATCCTAGCTTGTCTTGGGACAAGGATGTTGGGGTGGATGGATTTAGCTATATTTTGGACAATAAACCATCTACTATTCCGGAGAATAAAATTGTAACTACCGAAACCACAACTTCGTATGAGAATCTGGCTGACGGACTTTGGTACTTTCATATCAAAGCGAGGAAGAACGGGGCGTGGAGTGCGACAGGACACTTCTTAGTAAGGATAGACACTAAACCACCAGCACTCTTCAAACCAGAAGTGGCTTATCTTACTAAAGACAAAATTGCGGACAGGACTCTTATCTCCTTCGTGACCACTGACAACCTCTCTGGTGTTGATAGATATGAAGTCGGTGTGATCGACAAAGCTGATTCTTCGAATACCTCTCCACTCTTTGTTGAGGTGGAGAGTCCTTATCAGGTACCCATAGTTGGTTCAGGTTATTTGAATGTTATTGTGAGAGCAATTGATGGTGCGGGTAATGTGGTTGATGTGAGTTTAGACATTGAGCCACAGACTTTTGCTTCGAGCTTTATCAAGAGTAACTGGTTATCAGTACTCCTAATAATTCTTGCTGTACTTATAACCGGATTCATCACTAACTACTTTGTTGGACATCATGTGCTTAGACATTTCAGAAGGGCGGTTGAATTTATCAAACGAGACACTGCGACAAGTGACGCAGTGCTTTCGCCTCCTCCACCCCCACCACTATTTCCTCCTATAAATGATAATATTAGTAAAAACGGCAATGAACCAAATAAATAATAATCTAACAGAGGAGGAGAAACGGGTGATGTTCGAGAAGGGGACCGAAGCGCCATTTACCGGTAAGTACCTCCAGTCTAAAGAGAGTGGGGTATATGTGTGTAAGAACTGTGGCACAGAGCTTTTCACATCAGATGCTAAATTTGACTCAGGAACTGGCTGGCCATCCTTCGACAATCCAGCTAATACTAAGAATGTCATCTTAGAAGAGGACAATAGCTACAATATGCATCGCACAGAAGTAAGATGTGCAAAGTGTGGAGCCCACTTAGGGCATGTGTTTGACGACGGTCCAACAGGCACAGGGAAGAGGTACTGTATCAACTCAGTTTGTCTTGACTTGCAAAAATAAGAGTAGTGTGCTATAATAACTGGTGATGTAAGTTTCTCGTAAGTTTCCGGGCTGTGCCTAGAACGTAAAGAGAATCGCTGGCGCTTACATGTTTAATATTCAGGCCAGCATTAAAGTAGATGTCAACAAAGCTTTACGTCGGAGGTATTCCTTACACTTCGACTGAACAGAACCTTAAGGACGCTTTCGGCAAGGCCGGAAACGTTCTCTCAGCTTCGATCATCATTGATCGCATGACTGGTAGATCTAAGGGATTCGGTTTCGTCGAAATGTCTAATGATGATGAGGCTAACGCCGCAATCAACATGTGGAACGGCCAGGATTTTGATGGTCGCAAGCTCACAGTCAATGTGGCTCGCCCATTAGAGCCTCGCGCTCCAGGCATGAATCGCCGCCCAATGTAATATTGGCGAAAGCCAATGTTCGTTCGAAAACCCCGCTTCGGCGGGGTTTTTGTTTTATACTACTGGTATGTATAAGAAAGTCTTGTTGCTCGTCGTCCTCTCGCTACTTTTGTTTATTAGTCTAAAGTACCTAAACCCTGGGTGTGACTGCAATGTTACAGAGAGGGTAACGATAGGTGGTACTGAAATGCAGGCCTTTGTGAGTGACACAGAAGACGAGAGATCGCAGGGCTTGTCCGGCAAGGAAGGGCTAGGGGAGGGTGAGGGAATGCTCTTCGTCTTCGAATACCCGGCTAAGTACGGCTTCTGGATGAAGGATATGAATTTCCCCATCGATATTATCTGGATTGGTGCAGAAAAGAGGGTTTTAGCTATAGAAAAAGGGTTAGAACCCAGCACATATCCAAAGGTTTTTTACCCACCAGACAAGGTTCTCTATGTTTTAGAGGTGCCATCTGGTTTTTCCGACACAGCGAAAATTGAAGTGGGTCAATCTCTCTCTATCGGACAATAATTTTCATCAGGGATAGGGTCTTTTCACACCTTATTTTAAAGCTTTTTTGGGAGGGATCTTTACACATCCCAGAGAATATTTGTAGTAAGAAAAGAAAAAGTTATCCACAGGATTTATCATGATTGTTTACATAAAATTACTCTAAATAATCGAGTAATTTATATGGTCATATATGTAACAAGACGAGATGGTACCAAGGAGCCCTGGAACGCCGATTACATTAACAAGTCGATTGAGCGAGAGACTAAAGGTTTGGCTGACCCAATTGCCAAGGTTATCCAAATCGCCAATGATACTCGTCTTACTGTCTATGACGGCATCACAACAGACGAGATGGACCAGGCCACCATCAATGCAGCTGTGCAAAACATCAAGGATGACCCAGCCGAGTACGACAAGATCGCTACTAGACTCCTTCTCAAAACTATCTACAAGAAAGTCGTTGGTCACTACAATTCGGATGATAAAGAAACTCTCAAGGTTAGACATAGAGAAGGGTTTATAAAGTTTGTCATTGAAGGAGTAGAGCAGGGAAGACTCCACCCAAATATGACAGCTAAGTTCGATCTCGAGCGCCTCTCGCATGCTCTCAAAATTCAGCGAGATGACCTCTTTTTGTACTCTGGACTTGATGGTCTGCTTAACCGTTATGGTATGAAGGACATCAGCCAAAGGCCTCTTGAGACTCCTCAATACATCTTTATGCGTATTGCTATGGGACTCTCTTATAACGAGGCTGATCCGACCGCATGGGCTATCCGCTTCTATGACAAGATGTCAAAACATGAGTATATTGCTGGAGGCTCAACTAATCTTGGAGCAGGAACGGTGCGTGCAGCACTGTCTAACTGTTTCCTCCTTGAGATCCATGACAATATGGAGCACATTGCAAAGTCAGTTTCGGACGTGATGCTTCTCTCTAAGGGCTCAGGTGGAATTGGTGCATCTGTAACCAAACTTCGTGCAGCAGGTTCACCTTTGAAGAGTAACTTCGGTGGAGTTTCTACAGGTCCAACCACATTTGCGAAGATTATTGATACAGCAATACGCGCAATACAGAGAGGAGGGAAGAAGAAGGGGGCTTTAGCCTTCTACATGGAGAACTGGCACTTAGACTTCCCAGAGTTTTTGGATTGGAAGCATAATGCAGGTGACGATTATCTTCGTATGAGGACCGCGAACACTGCTGCTTTTATCTCTGATGAGTTTATGAAGAGAGTTCAAGCAGGGGATGAGTGGTATCTATTCGATCCAGCTGAGACTCCTGATTTGAATGAGACTTATGGCAAGGTTTTCTCAAAGCGTTATGCCGAGTATATTGAGATGGCAAACAAGGGCGAGATTAGAGCCTTTAAGAAGATGCCTGCAAGAGAGTTGTGGAGGAAGACCTTGGTTGCTTTGCAGACCACCGCACATCCATGGATTACTTGGAAGGATCCTATTAATCTTAGAGCTTTAAATAACAATACAGGCACGATTCATATGTCTAACCTCTGTACCGAGATATGTCTCCCTCAGGACAAGGATAATATTGCAGTGTGTAACCTAACATCACTTAACCTGGCTGCTCATGTGTCTGAGAAGCAGGTTAACTGGCAGAAGCTTGAGGAGTCTGTGCGTCTAGCAGTAAGACAACTAGACAATCTTATCGATATCAACAAGCTCCCAGTGCCAGAAGCGGAGAAGTCAGATAAGGAGAATCGTGCTGTAGGTCTAGGAGTCATGGGTCTTGCAGATGTATTTGAAAGGCTTGGTCTCGCTTATGACTCTGAGCATGCATATAACTTTACCGATAGGATTTTCGAATTCGTTTCTTATATGGCGATAGACGAGAGTGCTAACTTGGCAGCCGAGAGAGGTGTGTATAAGAACTTCGAAGGTTCTAGATGGTCTAAGGGCATGGTGCCATTTGATACACTAGAGGTTCTAGAAGAGAGAAGGGGTGTGCCTCTCACAGTTGACAAGACCAGTCATCACAGAGGACTCGATTGGAACATCTTAAGAGAGAAGGTGAAGAAGGGTATCAGGAACGCAACTCTCATGGCTGTTGCACCAAATGCAAACATTGGACTAGTGGTCGGCACAGTGCCTGGTATTGATGCCCGCTTCTCACAAGTATTCTCAAGGAACAAGATCTCTGGTAAGTACCTAGACATCAATCACAACCTTGTGAGAGATCTAAAGAACATGGACCTTTGGGAGAAAGTGAAGGGTATGATTATCGAGCTCCAAGGAGACATCTCATCTATCCCTGAGATTCCAGACCACATTAAAGCGATTTATAAAACTTCTTTCACAACCTCTCCATATGCTTATATAGAAGTCGCGGCCCGCGCGCAGAAGTGGGTTGACCAAGCCCTGTCTCGAAACATGTATCTCGAGACAAGAGATATCGACGAGACTATGCACTTGTACGAAACGGCGTGGGAGAAAGGGGTCAAGACCACTTATTATCTCCACATGAAGCCTCGCCATACCGCGGAGCAGTCCACTGTGGCAGTCAATAAGGCTGTAACTATGGGTAAGAGAGGGTTTGCCGGGCTAAGTTCGAGTCCGAAGGTAGAGGTAGAAGTGGAGGGGTCCAAGGTGCCAGTATGGAATCAGAAGGAAATACAACCAAAGCTCATAGACGCAACACCAGTAAGAAAGATTGAGCAACCTGTTCATTCAGGACAGGTAGTCCGAGTAGAAAACAGAGAGACCGAGAAAGTAGAGGTAAGACCAGTTTCTCAGACATCTAAGCTCACTGTGCATTTACCAGATGATCCAGCGAACGCAAATATCTGCGACGACTGTCAATAATAATAAATTAACTAATATGCTAGTAGGAAAAGCGTCCCCAGACGACATGAATTTGCATCCCATACGCTATCAATGGGCGTATGACTTATATAACCAAGCTGTTAGAAACACCTGGTTCCCTCACGAAATTGCGCTCAAAGAGGACTTGGACGACTGGGCCAAAATGACTGAGGATGAAAGGCATGCTGTGAAGTTCCTTATGGCATTCTTCAATCCAGCGGAACTTATTGTAAACCGCTCTATCGCTTTAGGTATTTACCCATATCTTAAGAGTCCAGAGTGTCACCTATACCTTGCTAAGCAAATGTGGGAGGAGGCGAACCACTGCGTTGCCTTCGAGTATGTGCTAGAAACTTTCCCCTTCGACAGAGAGAACATCTTCAACCTCCACCTCTCAGTGCCTTCGATGACAGCCAAGGAGGCCTACATCAACAAGTATATGAAGAGGATGACCGAGGATAGTCTAGATATTGACACAATGGATGGTAAGAAGGACTTCATAAGGAATCTTGTGGCTACAAACATCGTGATGGAGGGTGTGTGGTTCTACTCTGGCTTTATGGTAGCTCTCTCATTTAGACAGCGTAACCAGCTTCGTAACTTCGGCTCGATGATCAACTGGGTACTACGAGACGAGTCACTTCATCTAAAGTTCGGAATGAACTTGGTCCACAATATTCTTGAGGAGAATCCAGAATTGCTCACTGAGGATTTTGCTAATGAGATTCGAGACATTGTGGTTGAGGGAGTCAACTTAGAGACTGCATACAACAAAGACCTCTTCCCACAAGGAATCTTGGGACTCAATGCTGACTATGTGAATCAGTATGTACAGTATGTGGCTGATAGGCGTATGGAGGAGTTAGGCCTTCCAAAGTACTACAACGCTACGAATCCAGCCAAGTGGATGTCTACAGCGACCGACGTGTATGAACTCGTAAACTTCTTTGAGGCGCAGAATACTTCTTATGAGGTGGACGGCCATAGTGCTACTGTTAAGAAATCTGGTTCATCTGGTCAATCAGAGGAGCCTAGGAAGGCCCCAGATGCCCCAACAATACCTACCGGAGTGGGGGAATAAGCAGTGGTACAATAATAGATATGAAAATAAGAGTAGCAATCAACGGAGCCGGCCGTATCGGCAGAGCGTTTTATAAGCTTGCAAGAGAGAACAAGAAGCTCGAGGTGGTAGCAATGAATGATTTGGGTGATATTGCAAACATTGCGTATCTTCTTAAGTACGATACCACCTACGGACAGAGCGGACTAAAGATCGAGGTGAAGCCAGACAACTCAGCCCTTATCATTGATGGGGAGGAGGTTAAGTTCGTACAAGTGCGTGAGGCCAAGGACTTGCCCTGGAGAGACATGGATATTGATGTAGTGGTGGAATCTACCGGTCTTTATACCAGTTATGAGAAAGCTAAGGCACATCTAGACGCAGGCGCTAAGCGTGTCGTGGTTACCGCTCCTATGAAGGACGACCCAATACCAGGTATTGAAGGCGCCACAGTGCTCATGGGTATTAACGATGATAAGCTTGCTACTTGCCAGATCACCTCGAATGCATCGTGTACTACAAACGCCGCCTCACCAGTACTAGCCATTCTCGACGAGGCGCTAGGTGTAGAGAAGGCGATACTTAACACAGTGCATTCATATACAGCATCACAATCAATCGTTGATGGTCCTAACAAGAAGGACTGGAGAGAGGGTAGGGCAGCGGCGCAAAACATCGTGCCCTCGTCAACCGGTGCAGCAATTGCTGTAGGTAAGGCACTCACTCAACTTGATGGTAAGTTTGATGGTATATCTATCCGCGTACCTACAGTTGTGGGGTCTATTGCAGACATTACCTTCATTGCCAAGCGAGACACTACAGTAGAAGAGGTAAACAAGATTATGACCGAGGCAGCAAAGACAGATAGATGGAAGGATATATTCGAAGTGACTGACGAGGAAATTGTTTCTTCCGACATCAAGAATGCAGCACATGCTTCTATTGTTGATCTTGCTATGACTAGAGTTGTGGGAGGTAACCTAGTAAAGGTCCTGGCTTGGTACGACAACGAGATGGGGTACACTCACACATTAGTGCAACATGTGGTTAAGTCAGGGTCTCAAATAAAATAATGAAAATATTTGTTGGATCAGATCATGCGGGGTTCGGGCTCAAACAGAAGATGATTCCGTTTCTTCAAAGTCTTGGTTATGAAGTCATAGACAAGGGCGCTACTGAGTATGACGAGGCAGACGACTTTCCAGACTTCATCTCTCAAGTAGCAAGAGAGATTTCGATGAACCCCAACAACGCTAAGGGTATTGTCATGGGAGGCTCAGGACAGGGTGAGGCAATGCTTGCCAACAGATTCAAAAATGTTCGGGCGACTGTCTATTATGGAGGTGGTAAGTCATTGGTCGAGGACAATGACTCTATTATTAAGCTCTCGCGTGATCACAATGATGCGAATATTCTCTCTATTGGCGCAAGGTTTGTCACTGATGACGATGCTATGAGAGCTACTCATGAGTGGCTAGAAACTTCTTTCTCGGAGGATGAAAGACATAAAAGGCGAATTGCTAAATTCGATAGAGTTACACATGAGTGAGGTCCTACCAGCAATACTTCCAGATAGTGCTCAGGACTTGGTCGACAAGGTAGCGCTCTTACCTAAAGAAATAGAGATACTACACTTGGATGTAATGGAGAGTGATGTGTGGGCTCCAATAGGCAAGGACTTCGAAGCACATTTGATGGTTGAGTACCCAGAGGATCTTATAGAGAGATGGATAGATAGAGGTGCTAAGAGGGTCTTGGTACACAAGCTTACTCCAAAGATTTTAGAACTCCGAAGTAGAGTAGAACTTGGTCTCGCTATTGAGCTTAGTGTGCCACTTGAGTCAGTGTGGAGTGAGATCGCTCAAGTGGACTTCGTGCAAATAATGTCTATAGCGACCATTGGCGCACAAGGTCACCCATTTGATGCCCTAGCATTTGATAGAATAAGAGAAGTGAGAAACAAGTTCCCCGATATGATAATAAGTGTAGATGGTGGAGTGAGTGTAGAGAATTACCAAATTTTGCGAGAGATGGGTGTAAAGAGGTTGGTGGTGGGGTCTCACTTTAACGAATTATGGACATATCTGACGAAAAGATACTAGACATAGAGAAGAAGGCGAATGACATTCGTATTTCCATTATTGACATGCTCCTCGAGGCTAAGAGTGGGCACACAGCTGGACCACTTGGTATGGTAGATATTTTTGCCACTCTATATTTTCACACTCTAAAACATAACCCGAAGAAACCGGACTGGTCAGAAAGAGACAGGCTAGTACTTAGTAATGGGCATATTTGCCCTGTGCTCTACGCGACCATGGCTCATGCAGGGTACTTTGATGTTAAAGAATTAAAAACACTTCGCAAGTTTGGCTCGCGCTTACAAGGCCATCCACACAGAGACTTCCTTCCAGCGCTCGAAACTAGTTCGGGCCCACTTGGCTCTGGACTCTCACAAGCGGTGGGTATGGCTATAGCAGACAAAATGGATCACAAGGACGGAGAGAGGAGAATATACTGCATGCTCGGTGATGGTGAGTTAGATGAGGGGCAGAACTGGGAAGCCGTGATGCTCGCAGGTAAAAATAGACTAAACAACCTTGTAGCTGTGGTAGATAGGAACAACATACAGATAGACGGATTTACCGAGGACATCATGCCGCTTGAGTCTCTCTCTGATAAATGGAGAGCCTTTAATTGGTTTGTGATAGAGATTGATGGCCACAATATAGAAGAGATTGCGGATGCGTTTGAGAAAGCTAAGGCTATATATGAGAAGCCAACAGTTATCATTGCCCACACTATCCCCGGCAAGGGGGTCAAAGAGTTTGAGCGCGACTATCGTTGGCACGGCAAACCACCAAACAAAGACGAAGCCAAAATGGCTCTCCAAGAACTTCGTACATTGGGTGGGAAGATTAAGTCAGAGCACGAGTAATATGTTGAACTCGAATTTAAAACTTAATAAGAAGATCTTCGACAAGGACATCGAGCAAGCGCCGATACGCAAGGGTTTTGGAGAGGGGCTGGTGAGTGCGGGGGAGGAGAACCCACAAGTTGTGGCACTCTGTGCCGACCTCACAGAGTCCTCTCAAACACATTTGTTTAAGGAGAAGTTCCCCAACAGG
The DNA here is from genome assembly GCA_035438685.1 of Parcubacteria group bacterium. Classification (GTDB taxonomy): domain Bacteria; phylum Patescibacteriota; class Minisyncoccia; order Phycocordibacterales; family Zambryskibacteraceae; genus JAIFWN01. The sequence continues at coordinate 18,968 of DAORIT010000004.1, forward strand.
TTTGTCGAGATCGGTGTTGCCGAGCAGAATTTGGCTAGTGTAGCGAGTGGTATGGCTGCTATGGGCAAGATCCCATTCATCACCTCGTATGCAATGTTTAGTCCTGGGAGGAATTGGGAGCAGATCCGCACTACTATTGCCTACAACAACAGACCGGTGAAGATCGCCGGCTCACATGCAGGTATATCAGTAGGACCAGACGGAGGTACACACCAAGCAGTAGAAGACATTGCGATTACCCGAGTAATACCAAGAATGGTGGTGATCTCACCGTGCGACACAATAGAGGCGAAGAAGGCGACCATAGCACTCGCGAAGACAGACACACCAGTGTATCTCCGTTTGGCGAGAGAGAAGACTCCAATCATGACTACTATCGATACTCCTTTCGAAATCGGTAAGGCACAGATTGTCTGGGAGTCGAAAAATCCTAAAGTTGGAATCATTGCTACAGGAGCCCTTTTATACAAAGCACTTGAAGCAGCTAAAGAACTAGAGGGTAAGGTTGAGGTAGAGGTAATGAATCTCTCTACTATTAAACCTCTTGATGAGAAGGCTGTTATAGCTTTAGCTAAAAAGGCAGGGAAGATCGTGACAGTAGAGGAGCATCAGGTACATGGTGGTATGGGTGGTGCGGTTGCAGAGTGTTTGGCAATAAACTTCCCTGTACAAATGAAATTTATTGGTGTCCAAGATGAATTCGGCCAGTCTGGAACCCCAGATGAGCTAATAGAGCACTACGGCATGGGCAAAAAAGCCATAATCGAAGCTGTGAAATCCCTCAAGCAGACTTGACAAAACACTAATTTTGTATATATAATTTAGGGTGATAGCACTTTTACAGCGAAGGAGATCCTGTCCTAATCCCTCAACCCACGGGCAGTGGGAAACTCCGGGCTTTCAGCTCAAGGAGATGGTCATGGCGAAGTACCCCGATGTGACTGCTGGTCAGACGGAAGCCTGCATCAATCGCATGGGTGGGTGGCATAACTTTCTCAGGTTCATTGGCGGTCAGGGGAAGATCGTTTTCGACCCCAACCCACTCCTCACCCTCCTCCGCACAGTTGAGATCCCAGCCCAGCCCAAGCTCACAACCTCGGGGGATTACTTCGAGGAAGCAGGGATGAAGTGGATGGGAGACAACTTCCAAGCCCAGTTCTTTGGCCTCGAAGTCTCTGCCACGGAACCCTCCAACATCAAGGTGTCGAAGCTTGAGAAGGACTCACTCGATGTCGAGATCCTTGCCAATCTTGGTGATGAGGCCGAGATCTCGATCCAGGAGTTCAAGACCTTCCTCGCCACAAACCGCGAGAGCTCGGGGGTCTTCATTTTCTACCTCCGGGGCAATGACGGCAATCTGTGGGCCGTGCGTGCGGGCTGGAGCGTCATCAGTCAAAGTTGGAGCGTCGGTGCCAGCCCGGCGACGGATACGGGCAGGTGGGACGCTGACCACCGGCTGGTCTCTCGCAACTGACCCTCTGACTCCAATCCGACGAAAGGAGGATTGGATGGCCCTCTTCGTATGAGGGTTCAAGAGCGTTTCGACTCTGTCGAGACGCTCTTTCTTTTTATAAAGTCGATGAAGTGAATCCGAGGGGAGCGGTTTTGAGTTTCTCCTCTATCTCTTTGCGAGTGAGTAATCCTTTTTGTGCGCCGATTTGTTGTACGACTGATTGAGAGTTTATTGAACCCCACTTAAGAGCTGTCTCTAAGTCTTTACCAAGTGCCAAGGCACCTACGGTAGTGGAGGCGAAGGCATCTCCTGCACCGGTACGCTCGTAAGGAGGCTTCTCATCTGGATAAATAGGTTGGAAGATGACTTCCTCTCCAGCATAAGCATAAGTACCGTTGTGTCCGTCAGTGAGTACAACTATCTTTGGCCCTAGGGCATGCATTCTCTTGATAAGTTCTTTAACTCCCAGTGTATTTACTCCAAGTATCCTCTCTGCTTCTGGGATGTTGCAGAAGAAGATGGTTGTCCTTTTATATATATCCTTAAGCTCTGTAGTACCAAGCTTCATTTGGAAGGTGCCGGGTTGGAATGCGAGTGAGATAGAGGGGTTCATCACCAAGTAGGCGTTTAGCTCCTTGTGGTAGTCGAGTGTGCTCTCACCGAGGGAGGAGAGGTAGAGCCACTTAGGAGCTTTGAAATCAGGGAATTTGTAATTGTACTCCTCATGTTTAACCAAGATGGTGCGGTCGTCCTTGTACCAGAGGACATAATGGCTGTTCGTAGTGGTACCCTTGTGGGTGGTAAGGAGACTCGTGTCCACTCCTTGTGCCTCGAGTGCAGCAATACACTCTTTGCCATCCTCATCGTCTCCTAAGTTAGAGATAAGAGCAGAGGAGAGACCAAGTCGAGCGGCTGATACAGCGGCGTTTGGGCTGTTGCCCACAGCGTGGATTACTGTGGCGCTTTCAAAAGGGATCTTCTCCCCGAAGGCCATACAGAGAGTACTGTGCTCCTCATCAACCTTCTTGACCTCAGCCTCCTTTAGACGGATAAACGTGTCCTTCACAATGTCTCCCACAGCGATAAAATCATGCATGATACAATTATACCCATGAATACAGA
>DAORIT010000005.1:0-4349 GCA_035438685.1 Parcubacteria group bacterium
AAATTGGTACCAAATATCCCAAGCAATACGGTACACTATGAGGGAGGTAAAGATCCTTATCGAGAACCAATATAAGAATTATGCGCTTCCAAGTACCACAATACATAGAGGTTGAGGACAAAATCTTTGGTCCTCTTACCTTCAAACAGTTTATCTACCTAGCGGGTAGCATTGGTATTGCTGTCGTGCTCCTTACTCTACTACCTAGGTTTATAGCCATAATCCTTGGAGTGCCTGTGGTCGTCTTTGGAGTAGCCTTGGCCTTCTTTAAGGTTAATGAGCGCCCTTTCACCCTAGTCATTGAGGACTTTATTAAGTTCTACATCGGCTCTCGTCTCTATATATGGAAGAAGGAAGCCAACAAACCAAGTGATGCACACAACTCTATAGAGCCTGGTAAGTCGCTCGAACAACTCTCTGTACCAAAACTCTCTGGTTCAAAGCTCAAAGATCTAACATTCGAACTAGATGTGAAGCAACAATCTAATCCTGTAACCAAAGATAGGCTATAATATTCTTATGGCTAGTGGTGCTCTTCCTACTCAATCATTTGTTCCTATCAAAGAAGTTCGTGATGGTGTCATCGTCGAGAAGGACGGTGGTATGCGAGCAATACTTCTCGCATCATCATTGAACTTCTCCCTCAAATCTGTGGATGAGAAGAACGCTATTTTGCTCCAGTTCCAAGACTTCTTGAACTCTTTAGACTTCTCTGTACAAATTGTCGTCCAGTCTAGGAAGCTAGACATCAGACCCTATCTCGCCCTCCTAGAAGAACAGAGCAAGCTCCAGACCAACAACCTGATGAAGCTCCAGACCAGAGAGTACATAGAGTTCGTCCGCTCCTTCACCGAATCGACCAACATTATGACCAAGAACTTCTTCATCGTCGTGCCATACAACCCTGCTATTGTCTCAACAGGCAAGTCTGGCGGTCTCTCCTCACTCGTAAGTCTTAGGCCCAAGGACAAGGCTGGCGCCAAGGAAGCTAGTTTCGAAGAGGCTCGTACTCAGCTAGAAGAGCGTCTCGCTGTGGTGGAGCAGGGGTTAATAAGGACCGGTATCCGCATTGCAAGACTTGGGACGGACGAGGTAATAGAGCTCTTCTACAAAGCCTTCAACCCAGGCGAGACAGAGAAGGCTACAATAAAACGATAATATTATGGGATTTTTCGACACATTAATCGGCAAAAAGGAGGAAAAGAGTGAGAACAGGATCCAATCCATACTACCTCAAGAAGTCTTTGAGGCAGGGGTACTTGAGCTAAAGGACCTCATAGCCCCATCAGCACTCAAGGTTACACCAAGAGAGCTCGACCTGGGCGAGAAGATACTTAGGAGTTTCTTTGTCATCTCATACCCTCGCTTCCTCTCTGAAGAGTGGTTCTCTCCGATACTTAACATGGACAAAGTCTTCGACGTCTCGATTTTTGTCCACCCTATAGAGACTGCGAAAATACTTCGACAATTCCAAAAGAAGGTGGCCGAGGTTGAGAGCCAGATACATAGTAGAGAGGAGAAGGGTCTTGTGCGCGACCCGGTACTCGATGTGGCCTACCAGGACCTAGAGAATCTGCGCGACCAGCTCCAGCAAGCCCAGGAAAAACTCTTTGATGTAGGTCTTTACATCACCATATATGCCGACTCTGACCTCGAGCTCGATAAAATAGAGAATGAGATCAAATCTATCCTCGAGGCCAAGCTCGTCTATGTTAAACCGGCTCTCTTCCAGCAAGAGCAGGGGTTCAAATCTACTCTTCCGCTTGGTGACGACCTGCTTGGAGTGCACTCCAAACTTAATTCATCTCCATTATCGTCACTCTTCCCATTCACATCCTTCGACCTCACTTCTGACAAAGGAATCCTTTATGGTATCAACAGACACAACTCTTCTCTCGTCCTCTTCGACCGCTTCTCACTAGAGAACTACAACTCAGTTATCTTCGCCAAGTCTGGTGCCGGTAAGTCATACTGCACCAAGCTCGAAATCCTAAGAACCCTCATGTTCGATACAGAGGTTATCATCATCGATCCGGAGAAGGAATATGAATACATGGCTGAGGCGGTGGGGGGCAGATACTTCAACATCTCACTCAACTCTGAGCACCACATCAACCCTTTCGACTTACCAGTACCTACTGCAGACGAGTCTGCTGCGAACATTTTGCGTAGCAACATTATCAATCTTGTTGGTCTCTTCCGCATCATGATGGGGGGACTTACCTCCGAGGAAGACGCTCTTATTGACCGCGCCATCACCGAGACTTATGCGCTCAAAGATATTACAGCTGACTCTGACTTTAGAAATGTCGAACCACCATTAATGTCTGACTTCGAGCTCGTGCTCTCGGGCCTCGAGGGAGGGGAGTCGCTCGCCCAGAGACTGACAAAATACACCAAGGGTACTTGGGCAGGATTCATTAACAGGCCTACCAATGTCGATATCAACAAAAAGCTTGTAGTCTTCTCGCTTCGCGATATGGAAGATGAGTTAAAGCCTGTAGCAATGTACATTGTCACCCACTTTATCTGGAACTCAGTTAGAAGAGAGTTGAAGAAGAGGTTGCTTGTCATCGACGAGGCATGGTGGATGATGAAGTCAGACGACACTGCGTCCTTCCTCACAGGACTCGTTAAGAGAGGGAGGAAGTATTATCTTGGTGTAGCAACTATTACCCAAGATGTGGGTGACTTCCTCAAATCTCCATACGGACTACCTATTATTACGAACTCTTCTATCCAAGTCTTATTGAAACAGTCTCCGACGAACATCGACAATCTACAGAAAACATTTAACCTTACCGACGAGGAGAAGTTCTTGCTCCTAGAGTCTGATGTGGGGGAGGGTATCTTCTTCGCTGGGCTTAAGCATGTAGCTATCAAGATCATTGCATCGTACACCGAAGACCAGATCATCACCTCGGACCCAAGCCAAGTCTTAGCTCAAAAGAAGGCAAGGAGAGAGCTCCAAGAAACCAAAGAAGTAAATGTCTAAAGAGTTAAGTAACGGCACAATCTTACTAATGGTCTCAACAGCCATCTTCTTTGATGTACTTCAAATTGCTTTCGCCTTAATTGCCATGGACTGGGTGGTAGGGATATTCGGCTTCCTAACCTTTTTTATATGGTTCAAGATAAACGGAGTGAGCTTCCTCACACCAAAAAGAGCTATTACCATGTCAGGTTCAGCTATTATTGAAGCCTTTCCTTTCCTTAGCTCACTCCCTACTTGGACCCTGGCTGTAATCATTATTGCTATGGACACTAAGGCCAAGCAAATTGCCAAGAAGACAATAGGTAATACTGAGGATAATAAAGAGAATAAAGCGTAACAACCTTGTTATAATGAAAGGATGAAAAAACTGTTTCTTCTACTTGTTCTTGGCATTTTAATACCAATATGTGGAACACGTGCTGAGGGAGAAGTGGATCTTATATGGGAGGCCAGCACCTTTACCCACCCATTTTACGAAGGATTGCCTCTTTGGAGCAACGAGTCAAGCATTACCTTAACGGCTATTCCTCATCTGCCTAATATAAGTCCAAACAATATTATTTACCGATGGAGCAAGAACAAAACTGTCCTCGGCTCTCTCTCGGGTATAGGCAAAAACAGTTTATCAATCAAAGATACAGTTCTCTCGCTCCCAGTTGAGGTCACGATTGATCTCTTCCTGGAAAACGGTAGTAGTCCAATTGGTACTGCAACGTTGTCACTGACTCCAACAAACCCAAAGCTGCTTATTTTTGAAAATAGCCCTTTGTATGGAATGCTTTCAAACAAATCTATTCAAAATGAATTTACTATCAAAGAAGACGAGGTCACTCTATCTGCGGTGCCCCTCTTCTCAACTGTGAGTAAAAGAACTGCAGGAGCCTTTGAATATACCTGGCTTACAAACTCTGGAGAAAGACGAATAGGGGACTCTGTAACTTACAGAGCTCCAGAGGGGGGTAGTGGCTCGGCGTCTGTTGTTGTTAGAGCAAATAACTCTAAAATCATTGCTCAGCCTAAGAATGTAAATTTTTTGATAAAATTCAATGAACAAAATGACTTTTAAAAAACTATTTATATTTGGAATTTTAGGATTGATTTTTTTCTTGCCGACAATAACCTTGGCTCAAAATACTGGCGTCACTGGATACACCCCCCTAGCACCAATCCCAGAGCTAATGAATAAAGCGGGTAACCAAGTCGACATCAACTCATTTATTCCTGGAGCTATTAAACTGGCTATCAGTATTGCAAGTGCTTTATCTGTTATATACATCATTGTTGGTGGAGTGCAGTACATCACTACGGATTCAATGGGGGGCAAAAGTAACGCCAAAGGAACAATAGAAAACGC
>DAORIT010000005.1:4449-15357 GCA_035438685.1 Parcubacteria group bacterium
TCACTACGGATTCAATGGGGGGCAAAAGTAACGCCAAAGGAACAATAGAAAACGCCATTATGGGTCTGCTTCTAGCTATTGGGTCGTATGCAATTCTTTACACCATAAATCCCAAACTGGTCGTGTTTGATATAAAACTTTCGGAACTTGAAGGCGTTGGTATAGACTTCGATGGAGCAAGAAATGGTCCTATTGTTACACCAACAACTGAAGACATAAGTAAAAGCCTTGAGGGCTGTAATGATTGTGCTCAAATTCCCAGCGGGGTTAGATACAAAAGTGCTCAGGCTAACGGCTGTGCAATGCCTGGACCTTGTGTGGTAAATAGAGAGGTTGGCCAGAAATTACTAACTTTAACAAACTCATTATCAAGAAGCGGTATATCATTTCAAGTAACTGAATCTTGGCCACCGACTAGACCTCACGTAGCTTCTTGTCAAAACCCGAACAACCCAGATTCTGGAACATGTGTTGATGCAAACTTTATTAATGCCATAAATTTAGCCTCCCCGAGTGACAGAACAAAGGTAGAAAGTTTTATTTTGGCTGCTCAAGCGGCCGGATTAAGAGCTGTGTATGAAGTAACCAATATTGGAGATAGAGATAGATTGATTAGCGGCAACTTAGATTCCGGTGACGTCATAGCTCCGAGAATGAATGTGTGTGTGAGTGGCGAGACAACCGCATTAAACGCTAGTACAAACAGATATTCTCCTTGTTGTCCCACAAAAGAATTAAAAAACAATCCAGGAAACATTACATGCAGTTGGATTAGTGCTAATCACTTCTCTGTTTACAATAAATAGTTATGTCGAAAAAACTTACAATCTTTATAATCATCCTCACCATCCTTCTTGGTAGTGGGATACTCTACTACCTCTTGGGAGGGAAGGGGCCAAGTGGATTAGGAGGGATACCTGGACTGCCATTCGGTGAAGCACCTGGAGATGATGTCGGCGGTACTAATAATAGTGATCCAAACGATACTCCAAATGATGGAGAAACACCTATAGACACCGTCGGAGGAGGCACAGATGGTGCCAAACTAACCAAGATCACAAGCGAACCTGTTGCTGGTGCAATAACATTTATAAACAAAGGCAGTACTTATCTGCGTTATGTAGATCGCGCAACAGGTCATGTTAGCGAGGTTAAGCTCTCTACCATGGAGAGGACCAAGATCCTAAACATCACCAGACCAAAGATCTACGAGGCTCTTTGGAAGAAGGACGGCACTGGATTTATAGAAAGAACTCTTGATGGTGAGGAGAATATAGTAAACACATCGGTTAGCCTAATTCAAAGCACATCAACCTCAAGCACCACAGAGCCATATATCATTCGTTCAACCTTGCTTAAGGGTGAGGTGGGGGAGATCAAGCCAGGGTTCGATGGTGGTCTTGTATACAACCTTACTGATTCAGGCGTTGTGGCCACATCCAACTTCATCGGTGAGAAGCCGAAGACCCTATTCACTCTGCCATTTACCTCATGGAGGATCATGCCAGTATCAACCACTACAGCACTGCTTACCACCAAACCAAGTGCTATAAGTCAGGGATATAGCTACTTGACCAATCTAAGTACCGGCAAATTAACCAAGATACTCGGACCATTGAGTGGTCTCTCGGCCAAGATTAAGTCTGACTCGTCACGAGTAATTTATAGTTATATAGATAACAACAAAATTGAGTTGAAAGCTAAAGATCTAAAAAACGGTGTAGTGACAGACATATTACCAAAGACTCTTGCTGATAAATGTGTGTGGAGCAAGAAAGCTGGCGCAGTTCTATATTGTGGAGCACCAAAGAGCTTGCCTCAAGGACTGCCTGACTCTTGGTACCAAGGAGAAGTCGGTTTTGCCGACAGTTTCTGGAGATTTAATACTGAGACAAATACTGCGGAGGAGTTATATGTCCCACAAGCTGAGAGCGAAGGTGTTATAGACTCACACTCAATAGAGCTTAGCCCTGACGAGGATTATCTAATATTTGTGAACAAGTCCGACTTGTCACTCTGGGTTCTTAAGCTTCCGCTTTAAGTTTGTTTCTGACAAATATCTCTTGAGCAATAGTAAAGATGTTTGTTGTGAGCCAGTATAGAGCAACCACTCCCGAAATCGTATATGCAATAAAGAAGACCATAACAGGGAAGAAGTACTTCATCTGAGTTTGCATACTCTTTGCAAGATCATCGCCAAAGGAAGCTGCGCCACTCTTAACCTTAGGCTTAACTGGAGAGGCAAACTTGATTTGGAAGAAAGTGCTAATAGCAGCAAGAAGAGCAAGAACCACACTCTTCGCAGTTAAATCTGCTCCAAGGAAGAAAGGGCTCACAGTCTCTGGCACACTAACGAACGAATACAGTAAATCAGCTCTAATCTCAGGGAAGCCGGTTGATATAAATATATGATACAAAGCGAAGATTACAGGGAGCTGGATTAGCAAGACTAAGATACCTGAGAAAGGATTCACCCCTCGCTCTTTGTATAGTGCCAAGGTCCTCCTCGCTTGCTCCTCCTGATTATCTTTGTACTTTGCCTTGATACTCTCTAGTTCTGGGGCAAGGTTTTGCATTTCAACCTGAGCTCTCACCGCCTTCCTAGAGATAGGGAAGAGAGCCAGTCTAACTATCAGTGTTATACAAATAATAGCGAGACCTGCGCCAAAAGATGGAAAAAGGTTAAATATCGCTACAAAGGTATTGTAGATCGGTTCGACTAGTAGGTTGTTGTATAGGGCTGACACAAATGAATTCTATCGTTTTTTGAACTGATTTAGAAGCGAAGTGATTTCTTTTTCTAATTTCTCTCCCTTAAGTTTTTTCGCACTTGGTCTTGCAACAAATAGGTAGGTGTTGGGTTCTAGCTCTTTTACAGAGTCGCGGACGATTGAGTAGACTCTTCTTCTCAAGGTATTTCTGTCTACAGCGAGCTTAGAAACCTTCTTAGATACAGAAACAGCGAGTTTAGGCTTACTCTCTCCAGATCCAACACGGAGAGAGAAGTTCTCTGAATTAACAAACCGCTTGGAAGTAAGGAGATTTGTAAAATCCTTCCTCTCCAGGCGGTTTTGTTTAGAAAGCATTAGGCAGTTAGGCGAGCTCGTCCCTTGCGGCGGCGAGCTGTGACGGTTCGGCGACCACCGGCAGTGGCCTTCCTCTTCATCCAGCCGTGGGCTCTAGCTCTCTTGCGCTTCTTTGGTTGATATGTTGTAGACATATATTAATCAACAGGTTGTGAACACATTATAAACTTTTTTCCGCTTCAATACAAGTTTGGGATGATCCACGGTTCCGTATATACTACATACGTTTCAATAACTCTTTTTATGGATCAACGACAACTTTGGGAAAGCATATTGGCAGAAATAGAACTTTCAGTTTCTAAACCTGCCTTTGCAACCTGGTTTAAGGACACCCATATCGTCAAGAGAGACGAAAATACCATTATTCTCTCTGTTCCAAATGCCTTCGCTAGGGACATGTTCCAATCTAGGTACCACGCCACTGTTCTCAAGCTCCTCAGGGATAAGGATCACACCATCCATGCTGTAGAGTATGTAATAAACCGAGATGAGCCCAAAAGAAGAGACGAAAAGATCATCAATACCCAAAACGGCAATCTCCCTTTACCCGAAACTCTGGTCAACAAGGACGACAACCTAAACCCCAGGTATACCTTCGAAAACTTCATTATCGGCCCTTTTAATGAGCTAGCTCATGCGGCCGCTCAGGCTGTTATTAAGTCTCCAGGACTCATGTATAACCCGCTATTTATCTACGGCTCCACAGGCCACGGTAAGACCCACCTGATCCAGTCTATAGGGAACCACATAAAGACCGTCTCACCGGGCAAAAGGGTCTTTTATATGACCTCGGAGAAGTTCGGCCAAGACTGCATGAATGCCCTCCAAACCCAAAAAATGGCTGTATTTAAGGAGAAATACAGAAAATACGATGTTTTGATCATGGATGACATCCAATTCTTCTCCGAAAAACAGAAGTTCCAAGAAGAGCTGTTCCATCTCTTTAACACCCTCTACGACAACAATAAGCAGGTTATATTCTCCTCGGACAAACACCCCCACTTCATACAAGGCTTAGAAGACAGGCTAAGGTCCAGAATGTCGGCTGGCATGATCGTTGATATACCCCAACCAGACCACGAGTCTAGGATAGCCATCTTGAATGCTAAGTCGAAGCTCCAAAACATCTCCTTATCCCCAGACGTCATCGACTACCTAGCCAAGACAGTAGTGGGTAACATTAGAGATCTCGAAGGGGCCCTAAACACACTCATCATCCACTCTCAACTCAAAGGTCGCGAAGTTGCTGTGGCCGATGTTAGGAACCTCATCAAAAGTAACCAGAAGCCAAAACGCGCTGTGGCTGTTAAGGACATCGTAAAGGTCATATCGGACTTTTATTCTGTAGAGGAGGGTAGTATCTACGAAAAGACAAGGAGGAAGGAAGTGATCAAACCAAGACAAATCATAATGTACATTTTGAGAGAAGACTTTAATATCTCATATCCTTCAATAGGGGAGAAGTTAGGTGGTAGGGACCACACGACGGTTATCCACTCCTGTGAGAAGATTAAAGAGGACCTAAAGAACGACCAGTCCTTGGGTCAGGAGCTTTCGCAGATTAGGAACCTTTTATCTGTTTAGTTACTGTAGATAAACTGTTCACAACTACCCGAAATGAAGGAACAAGTAAGAGCAAAAAAGAATTCACAGGAAATGTTGTTAGAAGTTTGCCGAACAAATCCCCAAGTTTTGTTTTTAAATTTTTCTAAAAACCTTTTCTCTAGAACATATAATGAAGTTTTGCACATATCCACACCCCTAGTATTAGTAACAAGTATTTATATATGAAAATAGAATCTATTAAAGAAAAGCTTGTGGAAGCAGTTAGTAGAGCAGAGAAAGTAGCTCAGAAGAATGCAACTCTCCCAGTTTTATCAGGGTTATCGCTCGAAGCTCTTGGAGGGATACTCACAATACGAGCAACAAATCTTGATCTTGGGATTTCGATACATATTCCTGTTAAGGTCATTACTGAAGGACAGGTTGTAGTACCAGCAAATATTTTTTCCTCACTTCTCAACTCTTTATCTAAAGAGAAGAATGTCTCTTTAACTTTAGACAAACAAGTCCTGTTAGTTGAGACAAGTAGCACCAAGTCATCAATTAAGACATTGCCAAGCGAGGATTTTCCAATCATCCCAGAAATTGGTGGTGGAAGTAATTTTTCTATACCAACGAAGGATCTAATTACAGGGTTGAAGTCAGTGATTTATGCTGCAGCACAAGGAAGTATTAAACCCGAGCTTTCTTCGGTCTGTTTAATACACGAAGGAGAAAATCTTGTCTTCGTTGCCACAGACTCATTCAGATTAGCGGAGAAGAAGATTAAGGTGAAGAAGATTCCCAACTTCAACCAAATACTTATTCCACAGAAGAATGCTCAAGAAATAATCAGGATCTTTGATGGGTTAACCGAAGATGTCTCGATCAGTATTGAGGAGAATCAAATCGCTATGAGATCAGGACTCGTTTACCTAGTTTCTAGAACAATAGATGGTAGTTTCCCTGACTATAAACAGATTATCCCTAAGGAGAGCCGATCTAAAGTTGTTGTTTTGAAGCAAGATCTAGTTTCATCACTTAAGACCTCTCTCATCTTCTCTGATAACTTTAATCAGTTAAAGATCCATATTTCGCCCAAGGACAAGAAATTCGAAATAGAATCAAAGAACCAAGATGTGGGGGAGAATAAGGAGGCTGTAGAGGCCGTTATTGAAGGAGACGAGATTGGTGTCAATGTTAATCACCGATACTTTACCGACAGCTTCTCTTCTATATCAAGTGATAGTTTAAATTTGTCTTTTGTTGGAGATGGTCGGCCTATATTGATTGAGGGGGTGGGGGACAAAAGCTTTATGTATCTCTTAATGCCGATGAATCGGTAAGAGGAGTTTATGTACTCTATTGGTAAATTTCTAGAGAGGATAAAAAATTCTCTTGATATAAGTAGTTTAAATAAAGATGCTGTTCAGACTGAGATTTTGAGACTCTCAGGGGTTGTGATTGATACCAAGGATATAGATATTAAGGGTGATGTGCTCTGGCTTAAGACCAGCCCCACGAAGATGACAGAGATAAAACTTAATGAAGAAAAGATTATAGAGGCAACTTCTAGAGTTTTGAATCAGAGAGTTTCAAAAATTTCTTTCAAGTAAGTTAGAGTGTTGGAGCCGGTGTTGGGGGCCTGATATTGCCGAACTGTACATAAGCGCCCACGGCGTTCTCCCAGTTTTCGAATTGTGGGTCAAGACTTGGGTTTATGGGGGCCGGTCCCAAAGGGTTATCCTTGTCTACGAAGTAGAGGATCGAGTGGTTGCCGATGGAGCCTAGGTCTCCACGAAGAATTGGTTTGATGTTTGGATCTATTGGTGACATTGGTTCAAAACTTTCTTTATCAAAGTTTGGCAGTACTTGGTCCATCAACTCTCTCCAGAGGGGGGCGACGATGAATCCTGCAACCTTTTTCTCCATAGGAACATTCTCGTTGTTTCCGACCCAGGCGCCTATTACAAGGTTGGGGGCGTATCCTACTATCCAAGCATCCTTATAATCGTTTGTGGTACCCGTTTTGACTGCTACAGGCCTACTAGGGATGTAGAGTGTTGAGCTCAGACCATATGCTGGAGAACGAGCGATATTATCGGACAATATACTCGAGATCATTCTGGCTGTTTCTTCGGGCATAACTCTTCTTGGAGAAGGTGAGTATTCGTTAACAGTCTCTCCGTTACCGTCATATACTCGTTGTATGGCATTGTGTGGGTTCCTTACACCATCGTTTGCAAACACTCCGTATGCGGAGACTAGTTCGAGTAATGAAACCTCACCGCCTCCAAGAACGAGCGATAGCCCAAAACGACTTGTGTCTCCTAAGCTCTGTATTCCTAGGTCTTCGGCAAAATCTAATGAGTTCTTAATACCAGCAAGATAAACAGCTTGTACTGCTGGCAGGTTGATTGATTGTGCTAAGGCATCTCTAATCTTCATTGGTCCGCGGAAGAGTTCGTCATAGTTCATCGGAGAGTAACAAGTGTCGTCAGTTTCAAACTTGTTCCAAGCACAAGCAGGGGAGAATTGTGTGGGTACATCCCAAAGTATAGTGTCTGGCGTGTAACCCTTGTTGAAGAGGACAGAGTAGACTATGGGTTTGAATGTTGATCCGGGTTGTCTGTGTGCCGTAGCTGCGTTGAAGTTGCCATCTATATCCTTATCAAAATAATTTCTTGATCCAGACATAGCGAGGATATCGCCTGTTTTTGGGTCTATAACCACAATCGCATTGTTATCTGCGTTGAAGTTCTTCTGATTTATCTCTCCATATTTCTTGGCGACAGCCTCGGCTTTCTCTTGGATATCGTAGTCTAGAGTAGTAACAACCTTCAACCCGCCGTTCTGTAGTGCGTCCTCGCCAAACTGATCGAGCAGGCTATCGATTACATAGAAGACGAAGTGCGGGGCACGGATGCCGCCAGTATTCTCCCTGGGGTTGAAGAGCACTTCTTCTTTGAGTGCCTTTGTGTATTCATCCTCACTTATTAAATTCTGATTTTTCATTTCTCTTAGAACCATGTTTTTTCTGCTCTCTAATTTGTCCTTGTTTTTGCCATAAGGAGAGTAGTAAGTGGGTGCGTTAATGATCGCCGCAAGATACGCAGACTCTGCAAGAGTCAGGTCCTTAGCACTCTTCCTGTAAAAGCTTTGTGACGCTTCCTCAACCCCGTAAAGGCTTCCACCGAAGGCAATCTCGTTTAGATAAATATTTAGAATCTCATCCTTCTCTAGGACACCGTCAAGTTTGATAGAGAGGATTATCTCCTTAAGCTTTCTGGTAATGGTTTTGTCCATGGTGAGGATAGAGTTCTTTACCACTTGTTGAGAGATTGTTGAGCCCCCTTGGGAGAGAGACAGGGTCTTGATATCAACCCACACCGCGCGGAGTAATGCCTCAAAGTCGAATCCTCCGTGTGTGTAGAAGTTCCTGTCCTCGACCGCGACCACAGCCTTCTTCACATAGTCAGAGATATCTTTGAAGGGGATCAGGGTGCGTTTGATGTTTTGCCCCATGTCGTAGAGGAGAATCTCGCCAGTTCGGTCATAGATCTTGGTTGACTCGACCACCTTCCTTTCTGTCAGGTCAGAGAGGTCTGGGATCTTGAGGCTCGCTATCCAAATAAAACCTAGGCCAAAAACCAAGAGTATTACCGAAATACCCAAAGAAAGCGCGTTTTTCCTATGTTTCCAGCCCCAAAACCTTTTTATAGGGTTCATAAAACTATCTTAACATGTTAGATTACTCGTATGGATAATGAATTAAGAGAACTCCTTACCAGATCAGTTTCGGAGATCTTGCCTTCTAAAGAGTCTTTAGAAGAAACCCTCCTCTCAGGGAAGAAACTCCGTATCTATATCGGCACAGATGCTACTGGGGAATCTCTCCACCTTGGGCACGCAACCAACTACATGATTCTTGAGAGGTTTCGTAGGTTGGGACACGAAGTTATTTTCTTGATTGGAGATTTTACCTCTAGGATAGGAGACCCGACAGACAAATCAGATTCAGAAAGAAAGCAGCTCTCTCGCGAAGATGTCGTCAAGAACACAAAGACTTGGATCAACCAAGTTAAGCCTGTGATAGATGTGGACAATAAAGACAATCCAGTAAGGATAATGTACAACCATGAGTGGTTGTCCAAACTTACTTTGGAAGACATGCTTGGTTTGGCATCGAACTTCACCGTTCAGCAAATGATAGAGAGAGACATGTTTGAGAAGCGTATTAGTAGTGGCAAGCCTTTGTATCTACACGAACTCTTCTATCCTCTTATGCAGGGGTACGACTCTGTGGCCATGGATGTAGACATGGAAATGTGTGGAAATGATCAGAAATTTAACGCTTTGGCAGGAAGAACTCTTTTAAAGAAATTAAAGAATAAAGAGAAGTTCGTTTTCATCACAAGACTTCTTGAGAATCCTACAACCAAACAGAAAATGATGTCTAAGTCTCTTGGCACAGGAGTGTTTTTGGACTTCGAGCCAAACAAAATGTTTGGAGCACTAATGTCTCAGCCAGATGAGAACATGCAACAACTTTTTGTTGATTGTACTTGGCTCAAATTAGAGGAGATTGAGGAAATAACAAAACTTCATCCTAAGGAAGCCAAGATGAGATTGGCAAAAGAGATAGTGAAGATCTACCACGGAGTGGAGAAGGCTAGGGAAGCAGAGGAATACTTTGAGAAAACTTTTTCTAAAAAAGAGATCCCGCAAGATATTAAGGTTGCAAAGGTCTCTAAAGACGAGTCTTTAGTAAATGTATTGGTAAGTGAGGGACTTGTATCTTCTAAATCCGAATTCACTCGGTTAGAGAAAGCTGGAGCAATTGAGGAATTAGAAAACGGTGTCTACCGCATTGGCAAACACCGTTTCCTTAAAATTGAGCGAGAGTAGTTAAATTAGGGACTCCTCTTCACCGTCTTCGAAGTCTATTTCGTCCTCGTCTTCTTCCTCATCACTTTCATCGAGTTCCTTATCAGCGAGGGCATCTAAACTTTCGTGTTCTTTGTCTTCCTCCCCATCAATCTCATCAAGATCATCAGGATCGATAGGTGCTATGTCATCGTTTATTGGTTCGTCCATGTATTTAAATTTTGTTTAATTATGCTCCACAGACAGTGGAGCAGGTTATTTGTATCAAATGTGCCTTATCGAAGCAAGGTGGGTAATCCCCACAGCAATGGCATCCATCTCATCGTCGAGCATTTTTGTACTCTTAATTCCTAAAATCCTTACCACCATGCTCTCTACCTGAGGCTTTGTGGCCTTACCGTAGCCTGTCACAGCTATCTTAATAGCCTGAGGACTATACTCCGATACAGTGAGATTAGCTAGCGAAGCTTCGTACATGATGACGCCCCTGGCTTCCGCTACTTTGATAGCGGTTTTTTGGTTTACATTGAAGAAAAGCTTTTCTATTGCTAGAGAATTGGGTTTCCATTTGCCAATAATCTCGCGGAGTTCTGTACCAAGTTTGTTTAATCTTTTCTCATGCAGATCCTTAATATTTGTGGTGATGCACGTAGAGTAGAGGAGTTTCTCTTTGCCACCCGTTTTTTCGATTATTGCTACGCCACATCTATCGAACCCTGGATCGATACCAATTATTCTTTCCTCATTATTCGGCATTAGTGTAGACGTCTTGGACCTCATCATTTTCTTCTAATTTTTCAATCAAGTTCTCGAGCACCTCACCGTCAGCCTCTCCGATTGGTACAGTCACAGTCGGCTTCCACTCTCCACCCTCTTTCACAAACGCCCATGAGGCAGAACCTGGCTGAGCAAGTTCGATACCGAACTCCTTAAGAATGAACTTCACCTCTTGAGCCGCCTTATTCCTGTTACCAGTTAGGGCATCAATGATTAGTGCGCATCCACCTGGGCCATATGCTTCGTAGGTGATGGCGTCCATTTGCTCTCCCTCTCCTCCCATACCTTTCTTCACGGCGCGTTCGATGTTTTCTCTTGGCATGTTGAATTCCTGAGCCTTTTCTATCGCCGCTCGTAGAGTGGGGGAGTTCACATCACCCTTGACCTCTCTCGAAGCGGTGGAAATAGCCTTAGCAAACTTAGAAAAGATTTTGGACTTCTGTCCATCTGTCTTTTCCTTCTGCCTCTTAATCTTTGACCATTTGTTATGTCCTGCCATTGTGTTTTTATAAAAGCTTATTTTGGAGGTTCTTCGGAGGAGTAAGGCCAATGTGGTTGTATCCGTTAACCGTAAGCATTCTACCCCTTGGAGTTCTTTCTATTAGACCGAGTTGTA
>DAORIT010000005.1:15457-21126 GCA_035438685.1 Parcubacteria group bacterium
CCGTTAACCGTAAGCATTCTACCCCTTGGAGTTCTTTCTATTAGACCGAGTTGTATTAAGTACGGCTCGTTAAACTCCTCAATAGTGGCTTCTTCCTCCGAGAGTGCTGCTGCAAGTGTGCCAAGTCCTACAGGTCCACCACTAAACTTGTCAGCCATGGTCTGGAGGAGCTTTCTGTCGGATGGTGTAAGTCCCACATCATCAACTCCAAGAAGTTTTAGAGCCTCTGTTACAGCGTCATCGTCTAATGGTGTCTTGTGTACCTGGGCATAGTCACGAGCTCGCTTCAAGAAGTAGTTTGCTGTGCGAGGGGTGAAGCGAGCTCGCTTGGCGATAGCTTTCTCAGCTCCACCACTTGTCTCTACTCCTAGAATCTTGGCTGAGCGGCGAATGATCTCCTCCAATTCTTGTTCTGTATAAAACTCTAATCGATATACACCGCCGGAGAAGCGCGAGCGAAGAGGGGATGACACCGCCGCTACACGAGTAGTTGCAGCAAGGAGGGTGAACGGAGGAAGCTCAAGTTGTATGGTGCGAGCACTTGGACCCTTACCGATAATAATGTCGAGTGTTCCTGACTCCATAGCAGGGTATAGTATCTCCTCAATGGTTTTGTTCAGTCTGTGGATCTCGTCGATAAAGAGAATGTCTCCTGAGCCTAGGTTTGTGAGTACTGAGGCAAGGTCGCCAACCTTCTCAATCGCAGGACCCGATGTCACCTTGATTTGTCTCCCGGTTTCTTTGGATATGAGGTGAGCGAGAGTCGTTTTACCGAGTCCTGGTGGGCCGTAGAAGAGTACGTGCTCTGGCGCAGTAGATCTTTCTGCCGCAGCCTTGAGCAAAATGCGCAAATTATCCTTAATTGCTTTCTGTCCAATGTACTCGTCCCACTGACTAGGGCGTAATTCTGTATCCAAAAAGCTTTTATCCTTACCTGTCTCAGTATCTGTGTCCTTATCTATCTTACTTGACATAGAAAATATTATATGCTAGGGTTAGTCCCGGCACAAGACAGACTTCTTCACAGGTTTTCCAGATCATACATCTCTAAGCAATGCCCCCCGCGGGCTTTGAGCGTCTTACTGAGGACGTGCGTGGTTCGCTTGCGAACTGCCGCTATCCTTAAGTCTCACGCTTATTGCTTGGAGATGTACGCTCTGGAATCTCCAGTACTCATTTACGCATAGCCTCAAGCTATCTGCAATCTACCCAAGCACCCTTTATCGTGTCTTACTGACTACTTGATTGTAAGGGTCTTGGTAACCTTAGATCCAGAACTTGTTTGATCGAAGGAGAATTGGTTCTCAGACTTCCAAGATAGATTTTCTAGCTTGTTGCCGACACCCTCCTCTTGAAGAACAAAAGACTTCTTCACAATCTCACCCTCGAAGACTGCCACAGCAAAAGCGCTTTCGCTGTTTTTTGCACCAAAGAGGACGGCGGTATATTTGCCCGAGGTGTTCTCAACACTTTCAAATATTTTGTAGCCACTAACAGAAGGGAAGTCCTTCTCTACCATGAGGTTAGAGATTAGTGTCTCGAGGTTGGCTTGCTTAGGACGGCTGGAGTACCAAAAACCGCCTGCTATCAAAACTACTAAGATAAAGATTATTATTTTGTTCATATTGTTATTCTACTTCTGACAAATCTACCACTCTTTTCAATTCTTCCAAACTGGTTTGTCCCAAGAGTATTTTGAGGAAGCCGTCTTCAACTAAGTTTAGAAGTCCTTGGTCTCGACTTGCTGTCTCGATGTCTCTTTCTGAGGGATTGTTGATAACTGCTTTTTCGATCTTTTCATTCACCAGGATCGCTTCAAAAATGTTTAACCGATCCTTAAAGCCAGAGTCATTGCACTCTGGGCAGCCCACCGCGTCCCAAATCTTCTCTCTTTGTACCCCATCAAGATAGCTCTTGTCGACAATATTGTCGAGCACTTTGTCGAAAAGTGTTTTGGTCTCTCCCTCTAATGGCACCTCCTTTTTGCAGTTATCGCAGAGTCTTCTAACTAGTCTTTGAGCGATAGCAATGTTGATAGCACTAGATACGACTTTAGGATTGATACCAAGATCAAGCAGGCGGGGGAAGGTACCAGCAGCATTGTTGGTATGTAGTGTTGAGAGCACGAGGTGACCTGTAAGAGAGGCGTTCACCGCGGTAGTTGCGGTCTCTTTGTCTCGGATCTCGCCAACCATGATGACGTCTGGGTCTTGGCGGAGCGAGGAGCGGAGTCCTTCGGCGAAGTTGTAACCACTTTCTTCGTCAACTTGTGTCTGCACAATGCCTTTCAAGTGGTACTCGATAGGATTCTCGATAGTGATGATCTTGATATCTGGAGAATAAATTTCTTTTAGTATCGAGTAAAGAGTAGTAGTCTTACCGCTTCCTGTTGGTCCTGTGGTTAGGATCATGCCATTCGGCTTCCTGATCTCACGCTTGATGATTGTAAGGAGCTTGGGGTGGATGTCGTGGTGGTCGAGAGTGACGAGTGTAGACTCGGGGCTCAAGACTCGGAGTACTACTGATTCACCGTTCTCTCCGGGGAGTAGGGAGACTCGCACTTCGACAGCGCTATCAGCAAGTTTAATGGAGAAGCGGCCATCCTGAGCAGTGTCTTTGTTTAGCTTTAGGTTAGATACAAGCTTTAATCTGGAGAGCAGTAAGTCGAAAGTCTCTCTGTCGAATTCGAGTATGTCAGTGAGCACTCCGTCTAAGCGGTATCTTAGTCTCACCTCCTTCTCACTAGGTTCCATGTGTATGTCTGATGCATGGAGAGCGATACCGCCAGCTAATATAATTTCTAGGATTTTAGAAACTCTGTAAGCCTTCTTCTGTCCTAGGATTGTTTGTATCTCGACCTGGACATCTTTGAGGTACTTAACTTTACTAAGGATAAGAAGAATCTCTTCGTTAGAAATATCTAGCGCACCAGCTTTGGTCTCGAATGAGTAAGACAGATCTTTGTATCTCTCAAAAACTTTGTTAAGAGATGCATGAGAGACCATGAAGATCTCTGGCACATAACCCCGGGCTCGGAGGCTCTTTATTGCTTCCTTAGTTCTTTCGCTTTCGGGGGAGAGAACCGCAACCTCAATCTTCTTGTCGACAACGTTAAAAACCGCAATTTCAGCTGCTCGCGCCTCGTCTTCCTTGAGCACTCGTAGGGCATCGATATTGATAGGGTGGGCGTTGAGGTCGAGGTAGCTCACACCGTACTTCTCTGAGAGAGTTGAGGCTAGGTCCTCCTCCTCCTTCTTGTGGAGCATGTCTAGACGGTCATTTTGCTTGTCTTCATCGAATTGGATCATGGCTACATTCTACCTCAAGGAGCCCTTTATAGAGCCCTCATTTACCCCTTGACTTTTACCTATAAAGTATGGTATAGTAGGTCAAGAACCCTTACAGGAGATCAGCATGCGGAAGCTCTTCGTTTTGACCCTCGTTCTTCTCACCGTGAGCCTTGGCGCTTGCACCACCATCGTGCAGGGTGGAGTGAGCCAGGTGTATAGCCCGGTCCTCCAGCACACGCGGGTCACCGTGGTGAACAACTGTTCATCCGAGGCTGACCTCGAGCTCGGCGGGCAAGTGGTCAAGTCCGGTCTCAAGTACGGTGAGTCCTTCACCGTCGTCATCACTCGGGCTGGGATCGTTTCCCAGAACAGTGTTGATCGGGTGCTCATCTTCAAGGCACGGATCGGGGAGACCTACTTGGGATCTTCGACTCGTCGGTACCGCCTCGATGCGAATCGTTCGGGCAACGAGGAGGTCTGGGAGGTGAGTAATGTCCGCACCGCGAATGGTAGCGGAGGTTGCGGAACCTGAAGGAGACGGTGCTCAAAACTGGGGCAGGAGGTTCTAACAAGAACTTCCTGCCCTTTTCGTTTATATTTATATACATGGAATACAAATCAATTAGCATTAAGGAGACTCGGGAGCTGGCCAGGAACTTCGTCCTCACTTTAAATCAGAATGACAACGAGGCCACAGTTGTTGCTATGGAGGGGGAGCTCGGAAGTGGCAAGACCGCCTTCACCCAAGAGTTGGGCAAAACGCTTGGTATTACCGAGCATATGCAGTCTCCAACCTTTGTTATAGAGAAGATCTATGAGTTAGTTGGCAGTAAATGGACTCACTTGGTACATATAGATGCTTACAGGCTCAAAAATGAGGAGGAGTTACTAGCTCTAGGCTTTAAGAAACAGCTCGAAGATAAACATAATTTGATAGTCATAGAATGGGCCTCGAGAGTCGAGAATATTTTGCCTAAGAGTGCTATACATATAGTATTCACACACGATGGCGAAGACCAAAGAACCATTGAAATCAAAGGCCAAGGATAAGTCAGAGAAGAAAAGACTCGTTTTGCTTGATGCGCATGCCATTATCCACCGTGCGTATCATGCACTGCCCGACTTCGCTACTTCGAAAGGTGTACCAACAGGTGCGCTCTACGGTTTAAACACCATGCTCCTCAAAATCATTGAGGATTTGAAGCCAGACTACATTGTTGCTGCTTTTGATTTGCCAGAGAAGACACATCGTCACATCGCTTATGATGCTTATAAGGGCAAAAGAAAGGAGACGGATGAAAACTTAGCCACTCAGCTTGAGAGTGCGAAAAGTGTCTTCATTGCGTGGGGGATACCAATATATTCTGTACCTGGATTCGAGGCAGACGACATCTTGGGCACCATAGTCGAGCTTTTGAAGAAGGATAAAAATATAGAAATAGTTATTGCATCAGGTGATATGGACACTATGAGCCTTATAGACAAGAAGAAGGTACAAGTTTTCACTCTAAAGAAAGGTCTTAATGACACAATTCTTTATGACGAGGATAAGGTGGTAGAGAGATTTGGCTTCGGACCAGAGCTCTTGCCGGACTACAAAGGACTTCGGGGCGATCCGTCAGACAATATCATTGGCGTTAAGGGTATAGGAGAGAAGACAGCAACCAATTTGATCCAAGCCTTCGGTACAGTAGAGAAGATTTATAAAGCGCTTAAGAAGAACGGGGATGAGTATAAGAAAGCGGGTATCAATGAGAGAGTAAGAGACCTTCTTGTTGAGAATGAGGAGGAAGCGCTCTTTTCTAAAACCTTGGCCACCATACGTCGTGATGCACCGATAGATTTTAAATTACCAAAAGTTTGGAGAGAGGCGCTCGACATAAATATTTTAAACACATTATTTCAAGAACTTGAATTTAGAACTTTACCAGATAGGGTGAGGAGATTGTTAAACAGCTCGACTTCGAAGGATTCTGCGGTCTTAACCCGTCAAAATCCGACGGGCTCCGACGCCCTCGAATCTTCTCGAAGTCTCCCCGAAGATGAAGAACTCAAACTTGCTCTCTGGGTAGTGGACTCAAACCTCACCAACCCTTCTATGGAGGATGTGGCGACCTTCACCAAGGCAGACACTCTCGAGGACGCATGGAAGGTGGTGAATGCCGAATTAGATAAGAGGAAGAGTAGAGAGGTGTTTGAGAAGATAGAGAAGCCTCTGATACCAGTGGTCCAAGAGATGAATAGAGTGGGAGTAAAGATCGATAAGCAGATGCTTACCACTCTCTCCACGGATTATCACAAAGAACTCAGTTCTTTAGAAAAGCAGATTTGGGAGCATGCAGGCGAGGAGTTTAATGTGAACTCGCCAAAGCAGTTAGG
>DAORIT010000006.1:0-19593 GCA_035438685.1 Parcubacteria group bacterium
TCGAGCCCCTTTTTGCTATCCATAAAGTGCTTGACAAGTAGACTGAAGTATGCTAGGGTTAATACAGTAGTTTCCCGTTCCTTCGCAGTACAACCTAGATAACCCCAAACGGGGAGGATAAGATGAACGTCGACAAGC
Organism: Parcubacteria group bacterium; assembly: GCA_035438685.1. Classification (GTDB taxonomy): domain Bacteria; phylum Patescibacteriota; class Minisyncoccia; order Phycocordibacterales; family Zambryskibacteraceae; genus JAIFWN01. The sequence goes on from DAORIT010000006.1 coordinate 139, forward strand.
AGACCGTCCAGAAGCAGATCTACCGCGGTGGTCGCACCCACTTCGACATCGGCAAGCTGCCGGCGAAGATCAAGACCCTCACCGTGCTCCTCGGGTACCTGAAGTTCATCTTCGGGGTCCTGAAGTCGATCGAGGGCTACAAGCTCTCGGACCGGCTCAAGTACCTGGTCGACGAGTCGAACAAGCGCCTCGCGATCCTCGCCAAGAAGAGCATCAGCCTCCAGCCGATCTCCGAGGCGGACATCATGAAGGAGATCCGCTTCGTCAAGGATGCGATCTTCGCCTACTACGAGTCCTTCGAGGGCTTCATGAGGTCGGCGACGGTTCGCTTCTCCGGCGAACTCGAGAAGATGCGCAAGCAGAACCCCGAGATCGTCGACCGGTTCAGCGGACAGCTTGCTGATCTTCAGCGGGTCTTCCGCGACAAGCTCGAGAACGAGAAGGTCTCGTACGATGACCTCGTCTCGGCACACAACGCCGTCGACCTCCTCCTCGATGAGATCTCGCTCGAGATCGAGGAAGCCGAGACGGCCCGAGTCCTCAAGGAGAACGAAGCGGAAGCTCGCGAGCTCCTCGAAGCTCTCCAGGCCGCCTGATCTACTGCACAACGCACGCTAATGCGTGCCCGCCCCACGAAAGCCTCACGGCAATCGTGGGGCTTTCTCTTTATGCTATAGTTTTTATAAATGTCATTCAGTCCGAATAAAATACTTTTCGATAGAGATAAGGGAACACTCCTGCTTTCTATCTCTAAAGAAGATGTCTCTATACCAGAGTTTTTAGTAAGTAAGGCAAAGCAGAATAATTTTAAGAGAAAGGAGGAATTCCATATTACTGTATTCGGTTTTGGTGCAGGTCAAAGAATATTAAAGAAATTGGATGTAGAGCCGGGTAGCAAGGAAGTTTTTTTGAATAAGATCCAAGAGTTATCAGAGGGAACGAACTGGGAGATAGATTTGACCAATCAGTTTTACCACATCAAGAAAACTTACAAAAATAAAAATGGTGTAGAGGAGCATCGTGAGTCATATATAACCATGGTGAAGATGGGTAATATAAGTAACTTCGTGAAAGAAGTATCAAACCTAATTAATACCCACATAGATGTTCCACCACCTCACACTACTCTTTTTTCCAAGAGCTCGATAGAAGAGAACATGCTTGCAGGCATAGGGGTTGGCTCCGAGGAGGATTTGAAGAAGCTTAAACCCGCTCAATTAAGTGAGGAATCGGATAAACCAGCAAAAATAAAAACTATCGCCTTACCAACACGCTCTCAGCCAGACACGATTATTGCTATATTCATTTTGAAACAGTTTGGTGGTGATAAGTTTGTCGGTATTGGTGATGCAGATTATGGAGTAATGGAGAGGATGAAGGATGGGGAGACAAACGAGACTCTCATGCAACAAGGAATATTGGCAGTGGATATTGGTGGTGGAATGTTCGATCATCATTCAAAACCATTTCAAACCACAGCTTCGAATCTTGTATCAGAGTATCTCGGAGTTAGGGACAACCCTGCATTGTCGAAGTTGCTCCAGTTCGCAGAGCGAGATGACTTCTTCGGCAAGGGGATTATATCTAACGATCCCTTAGACCGAGCCTTCGGACTCTCAGGTCTAATTGGTTCGCTGAATAAGAAATATGTAAACGAGCCAGGCAAGGTGATCGAGATTGTCCTCCCCATTATTGAAGCTTTTTATGCTGAAGAGAATAAGAGAGCATTTGAAATGCCTCAAGAGTACGAGGAGAAGGTTAAGTCAGGTAAGGCTCAGATCTTCGAAGTTAAGCAGAGAGGGAGGCTGCTCAAATGTATTTTTATCGAGACAGACAATGCCAGTATGGCTGGGTTCCTTAGGTCGAAGGGCGGGGGCGGCTTCGATGTGGTTGCCTTGAAGCTCACTAGCAGACATATAAATATTTTGACAAAACCTATTACCAAGCCTGACCTAAGATCTCTTACAGTACTTGTTCGTATCCAAGAGGCAGAGGCGAAGGGTATAGCTCTCGAAGGCGAGCCCGAGAAACTCTCTACACCGGGAACAATGAAAGAAGTTCCAGAGTGGTACTATGACCCTGCGACTAACTCACTTTTGAACGGGGGACCAAATCCTCAAGAAATAAAACCGACGTCCATTGATCCTTTTGAGTTCAAGAAAATTTTAGAGGTTGGAATCTCCGAACAACTTTGGTCGCCCGGGAGGTAAGTTCATGCTTGACAAATAGCTCGAATATGCTATAATTGAAAAAGAGTAGGGAAACCTATCAGATCTCCCACAAAATACCCACACACGAGGAAACGATGCCCCAGCCGAACGTGTTGTTCAAGAGTCAACGGTTCAACTTGACCCGCTTCATGGCCTCGCTCAGTCGGATGGGCCTTGAGCTCAACCGCGCCCACATGAAGAGGAACGATGGTCAGGGGAAGACGGGTCAGATCATGCTCGTCTTCGAGAAGGGTATGCCTCCGATGTCGAAGGCGAAGTACGACGAACTCGTCGGCACCTTCATCGGTCTCGAGGGCGCTGAGGACACCGGGTTCGCCTGGACCGTCCAGGCTTTCGACAACGAAGCCATCTCGCGTGTTCCGGCTCATGTCTTCATCAACTGCGGCAACCCGCAGGAGAAGAAGGGTGATGAGCCCAATCTCTCGATGCGGATCCAGAAGCTCGCTGACGTGGCGAAGAAGAAGACGATGGTTCGCATCGCCTTCAACCTCTATCCGGACGAGATGCACCTCATCCCGAGCTGGGTCACCGAGCGTCCACGTCACACCGAGCGGGTGAGCGAGCGCGAATCGGCGGCGGAGCTCCTCGAGGCGACTCAGGGGTTCTGATCCGACCAAGGGTCCTTTATCGGGCCAGGCCGTCACATTGTGACGGCCTTTTACTTACTTTAGCCCCGCTAGGGGTGGGGTAGGTTTGACAATAGAGCCCCATTTCTATACTATATTTGCCTACGAGCGCCTAAGACGCTTTTTGTTTTAAATGACTAGATCGAGCAAAAAAGGACCATATGTAGACCCTCGCGTGATGAAGAAGATCGAGGGCAAGAAGCCAGGCGAAACCGGGGTTATTAAGACCTGGTCACGCGCATGTCAGATTGCTCCAGAGATGATCGGATTCACCTTCGGAGTACACAACGGTCGCGACCATGTCGAAGTTTTCGTTACAGAGGATATGATCGGTCACAGGCTTGGCGAGTTCTCACTCACTCGCAAGTTCGTGAAGCACGGAGGTAAGATGCAGAAGGATATTGAGTCTAAGGCTAAGGAGGCCGAGATCAACGCAGCTAAGGCAGCTAAGGCTTCTACCGATACTAAGAAGAAATAATTTTATGACCGAGGCTAAAGCAACACTAAAGAATTATCGTCAGTCACCAAGGAAGGTCCGTGTTGTGGCAGACCTCGTAAGAGGTAAGAGAGTAGAGGACGCACTCGTTACTTTGATGTACACCACCAAGAGAGCTACTGACCCTCTAAGTAAATTACTTTCATCAGCAATTGCGAACGCTAAGAACCTCTCTATCCCTACAGAGAATCTAGTGGTAAAGGAGATTAGTGTTGATGGGGGAGCAATTTTATACAGGAGACTACCAAAGAGTCGTGGCATGGCTACTCCAATAAGGAAGCGCACCAGTCATGTTACTATCACTCTTGCCGAAGGTAAGCCAAAGAAGGTTAAGTCTGTTAAGGCTAAAGTAGCTAAGAAATAATATGTCACACACAGTACACCCATATTCACATAGACTAGGGATCCTCAGAGACTGGAAGAGTCGATGGTTCTCTCCTAAGGGCAAGTTCAAGGAGTACTTGGAGGCTGATGTTGTTATCCGCCGTTACCTAGAGAAGAAGCTCAAGGGTTTCTTTATCGCAGATATTGAGATCGAGAGAAGTCAGAAGGCACTCCGCATTGTTCTCTCCACCTCACGTCCAGGTATGATCATTGGTCGTTCTGGTGATGGCTCTCAGAAGCTTCTTGCCGATGTGAAAAAACTGCTTGAGAAGAAGAAGTTGCTCCCAGCTAAGGTCGAGCTCAAACTCGATGTGAAGGAGGTTAAGAGCCCTGAGTCTAACGCAGCTATCGTTGCTGAGATGGTAGTTGATGGTCTAGAGAAGCGCATGCCATTCCGCCGTGTGATGAAGTCTATGCTCGAGAAGGTGATGGCCAACCGCGATGTACAAGGAGTGAGGATTTTCCTCGCAGGTCGTTTGGGCGGAGCTACAATGTCTCGAACCGAGGACAGGAAGCTCGGACGCATCCCACTTCAGACCTTCAGAGCAGATGTTGATTACGCTTGCACCAAGGCTGTTATGCCATACGGCGCTATCGGAGTGAAGGTCTGGATCTATCGTGGAGAGATCTTCGATAAGGACGCGCAGAAATAATTTTTACTATCATGCTTTTCCCTAAGAAAGTTAAATACCGAAAGTGGCACACCATGAGGAAGAATCCTTTGAAGGTGGGCCCAGCTACCCGCGGTATCACCGTCGCTTTCGGCTCATATGGTCTTAAGGCTATGGATCAGGTTCGTATCAAGAGTAACCAGATCGAAGCAGCCAGGAAGGTCCTCTCAAGAGCTCTTGGTAAGACGGGGAGACTTTGGATTCGCATTTTCCCTGATATGCCTTATACTGCAAAGCCAGCTGAGGTTAAGCTAGGTAAGGGTAAGGGCGATCTCCAGGGTTATGTGGCACCTGTCCGAGCTGGTCGAATGCTTTTTGAGGTAGACGGAGTGTCTGAGGCTATCGCCAAGGAGGCCTTGAGAAAGGCGGGTACCAAGCTCCCTGTGAAGACTAAGATCGTCGCTCGCGAACAATAATATGAATACAAAGGCACACAAGAAAAAGGTTTTCACTGGCACAGTCGTCTCAACAAAGATGAAGGACACTGTCGTTGTGCTTGTTGAAAGATATGAGAAGCATCCAAAGTACGAGAAGTTTATGAAGTCTTCAAAGAGATTCAAGGCTCATGATGCTGGCAACACTGCCAAGGTGGGGGACAAGGTGTCTATCACCGAGACCAAGCCAATTTCTAAGGATAAACATTTCATCTTAACCAAGTAATATGATCCAGCCACGCTCAATCGTAGAGATCGCAGACAACTCCGGTGCAAAGATCGGCAGAATCTTCAAAGTACTCGGATCTTCGAAGAAGCGTTATGCTCGCATCGGTGACATCGTCGTGCTCTCGGTGCAGAAGGCCGAGCCAAGAAAGCAAGTGAAGAAGAAGGATGTTCTCTACGCGGTAGTAGTGCGCAGCCGTGCTCCAATGAAGCGCTCTGACGGATCATATGTCCGCTTCGATGAGAACGCAGTTGTCATCCTCGACAACTCTAAGGAAGAGCCAATGGCAGGACGTGTCTTCGGACCAATCCCTAGAGAGCTAGGAGAGAGAGGCTTCCAGAAGATTATTTCTCTAGCGCCTGAGGTCGTTTAATAAATACCGCCATGCATATCAAGAAGAACGACAATGTAATAGTGCTCACAGGTAAGGATAAGGGCAAGACCGGCAAGGTTCTTCGCGCCTTTCCTAAGCTAAACCGCGTGCTTATCGAGGGTATAAATATCAAGAAAGTGCACCAGAAGAAGACCAAGAAGGATGGTAAGGGTCAGATCGTAGAGAAGTCTTTCCCAGTGGATGCTTCTAACGTAAAGGTAAAATAATCTTATGGAAACTCTAAAGACAAAGGTAGGAAAGGCATTCAAGGAGATGAAGTCACATGGCTACAAGAATGCTATGCAGTCGCCAAAGATCGAGAAGGTCGTTGTTAATGTTGGTGTTGGCTCAATGAAGGACAAGAACAAGATGAAGATCGTTGAGGATCGTCTCATGAAGATCACTGGCCAGAAGGCAAGCCCACGAGGTGCTAAGGTCGCTATTGCTAACTTCAAGAGTCGTCAGGGTGACATCGTTGGTTACCAAGTAACTCTAAGAGGTGCTCGCATGTACGACTTCCTCGAGCGTCTTCTACACATTGCACTCCCTCGTACCAAGGACTTCCGAGGTATCTCTAAGGCTTCTGCAGACGAGATGGGTAATTACACTCTTGGTATCAAGGAGCATACAATCTTCCCTGAGACAGCAGACGAAGAGCTTAAGGATGTCTTCGGTCTCTCTGTGACTGTGGTCACTTCAGCTAAGAGCAGGGTAGAGGTCCAAGACTTCCTCGAATACCTCGGCTTCCCATTCAAGAAGGTAGAAGAGAAGAAAAAATAATTTCAAAAATATTGTTTTGACTTAATAGCGCGAAGGCGCTATTTTGTTTGGAGACACACATCTCAGGAGACATCATGAGCAATAAGAAGGTGAGGTACCCAGTACCTCTGAGCGAGATCGTGCTCACTCCAGAAGAGCAGAAGTTCCTCACACCCGAGTTTGTCGAGGAGACGACTAGGGGCGCAATCAGGTATGTCGAGGAAAGACGCTCTGTCACCGAGTCACCCGAGTTCAGTGTACCGAGGACCAAGCCAGCGAAGTAACGCTGGTTTTTTTCATTTGTTTGACACAGCTAGATATTTGGTGCAATGTGACTTTAGACAAGGTCCCCTACATGGAGGCAGAGTGTCTCTCGAACTCAGGTTCTGGATGCAAATCTTAGGAGGGGTGTTCTACACCCTGAACAAGATCTTCTTCAGCTTCAAGGAAAGAAGTGTTGGAGAGAGGGCTCGACAGTGGCGAATCTGGGCCTGGGTCGTATACATCATCGGACTCGTCCCATGGCTTGTGATACTCTCACACGAACAGAACTGGATGGTCGTCTTTGTCGAAGCAGGTGGTGTGCCCGCCATGTTCCTCGGACTCACTCTGGCTCTTCGAAGAGAGGATGAGAACCCGAGCAAAAGAAGTAGGCTGTTTGAGAAGTTCTTCAACCAGACTGCTGTCACTGCTGCAGTTCTCGGCATTGCTTACAGTCTGTACGATGTCGGGATCATGACTTCAGTAAGTCAGTGGGCTGAGCTCGGGGTCACTATTGGGTTCCTTGTTGGCACATTTCGTCTCGCCAAGGACCATCTCGATGGGTATCTCTGGTTCCTGCTCATGAACGCTTCTGCTGGCTTGTTGATGTGGCTCCAGGGTTACGATTGGCTAGCACTACAACAGGCTGTCTCTCTCGCATTCGTGCTTGATGCTTATTACTTCAAGCGGAGAGGGCGAGCGAAGATTCGGCTGATGAGATAATCACCAGCCTTTTTCATATAAAACGACATAAATTTAATCACTTGACAATAGTTGTGAAGTGTGTATAATAAATATGTACGGTGAGAGTCTGGCAGAAGCCGGGCACTGCCGTATGAAGTACAATATTCATTTCCTTACACCGGTGACGGAATGGTTCGACTCTCGAGACAGAGTCAGAATGGTTCCCGATGGGATGAAGCCGGTAACTCCCTGCAAGCACATGCCCGAAAGGGGTGCCCAAGATGTTCTTCAGAAGAAGATGGCGAGGTTTCCGCCTCACGAGGCTGGGGGAGGGTTCCCCCTTCGTCATCCACAGAGACAGGAGTTTCGGCATTCTAGATGCCTAGTGGGGGATAGTGATGTCTCAAAACATTTCACTTCCTCCATAAACAAAACTTCTTCATCTCTGTGCTAATCACATATTGTGGCCTAGGCCACTCACAATACAGCGCTCACCCTCGGGTTGAGCGCTTTTTCAATGTTATAAAAAACCCACGCACTGCGTGGGTCAATAGATTCCGGTCACATTGCAACGACTCTGCCAGTCTTTAGCAGTGATGTGCCCACTTGCTTCGATCTCTGCTTGGATCTGCCGTAAGCCGGGGATCATCTGCTTTAACCGGCCAAGAACCCTTCTTTGGATCTCTCGTGTCGATAGACCACTAATGAAGGCTACATCATATTTGCTGCCTTTGGCGAAGAATTCATCGAGCTCTTCCTCGCTTACACCATGGTCCGAATTGTCGCTCATTTAGCCTCCAGAAATAGGGCTTAAGTACGCTCTTGAATGATTATATCCCGTATGGTAAGCTAGCACCACGCCTAAAAGAGGCCTTTTATTTTCTATGGCAAAGAAGTCAGTCATCGCAAGAAGCAAGAAGACCCCGAAGTTCTCCACTCGGGCTACTAACCGTTGTTTCCGTTGTGGTCGAGGTCGTGCTTATATGCGTGACTTCGGACTCTGCCGTATCTGCTTTAGAGAGCTTGCCAATGAAGGTAAGATCCCAGGTATAAAGAAGTCCTCTTGGTAATTCCAAATATATGGATCCTATCTCAAACATGATCGTGTCTATCAAGAATGCCGGCGATGCTGGTAGAGACACTATTGTTATCCCTTATTCGAAGCTCAAGCACGATATAGCCAAGATCCTAGTCGAGGAGAAGTATATTAAATCAGCATCAAAAAAGGGTAGCGAGAAGAAGCCAACCCTCGAGATCGAGCTCTACATGGACAAGCGCACTCCAAAGGTTAAGGGTGTCAAGAGACTCTCAAAGCCTTCAAAGCGTGTGTACAGGAAGGTAGGTGACATCCGCCCTGTTAAGCAAGGCTACGGTATCCTCGTCCTTTCAACTCCAGCCGGCATCATGGCGGGCTACAAGGCGAAGAAGGCCGGAGTAGGTGGCGAAGCTCTTTTCAATATCTGGTAATCCAATTTTTATAAACACATGTCACGCATCGGCAAACAAATTATCACCATCCCAGAGAAGACAGAAGTAACTGTCACTAGGGAACTTGTCACTGTTAAGGGACCTCTTGGCGAACTCAAGAGGAAGCTCCATCCCGTTATAGATGTAAAGGTAAGCGGTACTGAAGTAACAGTACATCCTAAGAAGGAGACTCTAGAGAGTAGGGCACTTTGGGGCACATTCGCATCTCATATCAAGAACATGGTAAATGGTGTGAACAAGCCTTTCGAGAAGAAATTAATACTCGAGGGTATCGGCTACAAGTCAGAGGTTAAGGGCGATAAGATTGTTTTTGCGCTCGGCTTCTCACACCCAGTTGAGGTTACCATTCCTAAGGAGCTCAAGGTTACCGCAGAGAAGAACAACATCACTGTCTCAGGAATTGATAAGGAGCTTGTTGGTGGATTCGCCGCAGACATGAGAGCTTTGAAGAAGCCAGAGCCTTACAAGGGTAAGGGTATGCGTTACTCTGACGAGGTTATTAAGAGGAAGCAGGGCAAGAAGACGGCTTAATCTTAAACATACCAACATGAACACTCAAAAAAGCCAAAAGAGAATACGAAACCACAAGAAGATCCGAACTCAGGTCGCCGGTACTTCGGAGCGTCCTCGTTTGGCAATCTTCAAGTCGAACACTGCTATCTATGCACAGGTTATTAATGATGATGCTGGTGTTACTCTAGCTTCTGCTAAGGGTACTGATGCAAAGAAGGTTGGTGCCGAGGTGGCCAAGGCAGCTCAGGGGAAGAAAATTGAGTCTGTGGTCTTCGACCGAGGTGGTTACATTTATACAGGTAAGGTGAAGGACTTGGCCGATAGTGCTCGCGAGGCCGGACTAAAGTTTTAAATATTATGGAAGATACAAAAGTACAAGAGAATACAGCAGTAGAGACAACTCCAGTTGAGGTGGCAGAGAGTGTTGTTGCAGATGTTGTCGCTGTTCCAGCTCAGGCGGCAGATCCTCGTAATTCTAGAGGAGGAGACAATCGTCGTGGTCCTGGTGGTCCAAGAAGAGACAATCGTCGTGGTCCTCGCCGCGATACTCGTCCTAAGTCCGAGTTCGACCAGAAGATCGTTAGTCTCCGTCGTGTAACCCGTGTGGTTGCCGGAGGCCGCAGATTCGCTTTCTCAGTTTGTGTCGTAGCAGGCAACAGGAAGGGTATGGTCGGCGTTGGTCAAGGTAAGGCTACCGATACTCCACTAGCAATTGAGAAGGCGTTTAGAGATGCGAAGAAGAACATGATCTCAATCAACATGACGAAGTCCATGTCTATCCCTCACGAGGTTGAGGCCAAGTATGCAGCATCGAGAGTGAAGATTATGCCAGCACCAGGTAAGGGTATTCTCGCTGGTTCATCAGTGCGTGCAGTGCTCGAGCTCGCAGGTCTTAAGGAGATCTCTTCAAAGCTCCTTTCTCGTTCTAAGAACACTATTAACAATGCCTATGTTGCTATCAAAGCTCTTGAGCAACTCAAGAGAACCAAGATAAAGGCCAAGGACAGATAACAATACCACCATGCAACTACACACTCTCAAATCAAAGACCAAGAGAAAGAAGTCACGCCAAGTAGGTCGTGGTGGTAAGCGCGGTAAGACCTCTGGTAAGGGTACCAAGGGTCAGAACGCTCGTGCCGGTAGAAAGAAGCGCCCAGAGCTAAGAGACTTCATCAAGCGTTTTCCTAAACTTCGCGGACGCGGTGTCTCTTCATTCAAATCATTCCAAGACAAGGCAGTTGTTATCAATTTGAAGGCGCTCGACGAGGCATACAAGGTTGGTGAGACAGTCTCAGTACCAACTCTACTTGAGAAGAAGCTTATCGACATGAAGAACGGCAAGGCTACCAAGGTCAAGGTTCTAGCAACAGGTGACTTGAGTAAGAAACTCGATTTCGAGGGGCTATTGGTCTCAGAGAGTGCAAAGAGTAAGATAGAGAAGGCAGGCGGCACTATCCGCTAATCAAATGTTTAAAACTTTTATAGACAAGGTAGGCCTAGTACTAAGTGACTCGGTCCTTAAGAGAAGAATTTTAATTACTATTGGTATTCTCGTGCTTGCGAGAGTCTTGGCAGTTGTCGCAATACCTGGTATCGACCAGAGTGCGTTGGCATCCTTCTTCTCCGGCAACCAATTCCTCTCTCTCCTCAACATCTTCTCAGGAGGAGGTCTTGCATCTCTCTCTATTATCATGCTCGGAGTCGGTCCTTATATCACCGCTTCTATTATCATGCAGCTTTTGACCTTGATGATTCCTAATCTTAAGGATATGCAGCAAGACGGAGGGGACTCAGGCAGACAAAAGCTTTCTCAATACGGTCGTCTCCTCTCTGTTCCTCTATCATTCCTACAGGCATATGCTTTTATCTCTCTCTTTCAGAAGCAGGGAGTACTACCAGCACTCTCTACAGGTACTCTTGTACTAGACATTTTACTAATCACCGCGGGCTCGATGCTCTTAGTGTGGTTGGGAGAGCTCATTACTGAGTTTGGAATAGGCAACGGTATTTCGCTCATCATTTTTGCAGGTATCGTAAGCTCCTTGCCAGCTGCTATTGCGCAATTAGCATTCACCTTCGACCCATCACAGATTCCTGTTTATATCGCTATGTTTGTCGTAACCATCCTGCTTATCTTCGGAGTGGTTATTGTGAGCGAAGCCGAGCGTCCAATACCTATAACTTATTCAAAGCAGATCAGAGGTGGTGCGACATCGGGTGGTATGCAGAGTTATCTACCACTTAGGGTTAACCAAGCAGGGGTAATCCCAATCATTTTCGCACTCTCCATCCTTCTTTTCCCACAGATGATTTTGCAATTCCTTACTTCTTCTACTGTAGCTTCAGTAGCAAGCGCGGCTACATCTATTCTCGCTCTTCTTAATAATCTTTGGTTCTATAATTCAGCTTACTTCCTTTTGGTCTTCCTCTTCACTTACTTCTATACAGCAGTGACCTTCGACCCAGAGCAGATTGCAGAGAACTTGCAGAAGTCTGGTGCTTTCGTGCCAGGTATCCGCCCAGGCGAGCCAACAGCGGAGTACATCTCAAGAGTATTGACTCGTCTTACACTTATCGGGGCGCTCTTCCTTGGTGTGGTAGCCGTTCTTCCACTTGTGCTTCGTTCGGTGACACAGATCCAGTCTATGGCGATTGGTGGTACAGCACTTCTTATCGTGGTTTCAGTGGTAATTGATCTCATCAAGAAGATCGACGCACAACTCTCAGTACGAGAATACTAGTTTTGCTCTATAATTAGAGCATGTTACATACAGTTGTATTTATAGGTCGCAGTGGTTGTGGTAAGGGGACTCAGGCCGAGTTGCTTCGTAACCGTATCAAGGAGCACGATTTAAAGAAGCGACAGATCCTCTATATCGAGACAGGCGACGGATTTAGAGAGTTCGTTAGAGGTAAGAGTTTGTCGTCTAGGTTGTCTAAGGCTATATATGACCGCGATGCTAGACAGCCAGACTTCCTTGCTACTATGATGTGGGGGAAGATGCTTCTCGAGCAGTTGGATGAGGAGATGCACCTAGTCTTCGACGGTGTAGCTAGGTCCAAGGCCGAGGCACATATGCTCTCTACTGCACTCTGGTTCTATGAGAGGGAGAAGCCAACAATCATTTATATTAACGTTTCTCGCAAGTGGAGCGAGGAGAAGCTCTTGAAGCGCGGACGGGCCGATGATGTAAACTTGGCGAGAATAGACAAGAGACTCGACTGGTTCGACAAGGATGTTATACCCTCGATTGAGTACTTCAAGGAGAATCCATTCTTCAGAGTGATAGAGGTGAATGGCGAGCAGAGTGTTGAGGCAGTGCATGCAGAATTAATTTCTAAATACGAATACTCAGAGTGATCAGACTAAAGACCAAAGACCAAATACAAACAATGCATGAGGGTGGTAAGCGCCACTCTGAGATTCTCCGTGCTTTAGCCGAGATGGTTACTCCCGGTATGTCCACCTTAATTCTCGAAGAGGAAGCACGAAGACTTATTCGTGCTCATGGTGACACACCAGCTTTTTTAAACTACTCACCCAAGGGTGCGTCGCGTCCTTTCCCCGCAGCACTTTGCGTATCTATAAACGACGAGATCGTGCATGGTATTCCTAATGAGAAGGAGAGGATACTCAAAGACGGCGACATTGTCTCTCTCGACCTTGGACTAAAGCACGAGGGATTCATTACTGACTCTGCGGTTACAGTACCAGTCGGTTCTGTTGATGATGAGTCTAGAGACATCATGCGTTTAGCCAAGGAAGCACTAGAGGCGGGGATAGAGGCTGCAAAGCCGGGTGCGCACATAGGCGACATAGGCGAGGCAGTGTACAAGGTAGTTAAGGGTACTGGTTTTTCCCTTGCCGAGGACCTAGCTGGGCATGGTGTGGGCTTCGAGGTGCATGAGGATCCTTTTGTACCGAACATTGGTCGTAAGGGAGAGGGGGAGAAGCTGGTACCAGGTATGGTCATAGCCATAGAGCCGATGGTTAATGCTGGAGGTAGTGCTATAGCCGACACAGATGACGGCTACACTATAGTGACAGCTGACGGATCTCGCAGTGCTCATTTCGAACATACTATTGCTATTACCGAGACAGGAAATATTGTTTTGACTCGTTAGGTGGGTGTGGTAAGGTGGGCCTTAGAACGAACCTATAAGGAGGTCAAATGTTCGCTAAGATCTTGCTTGGACTAATCATGGCTATCGTAGCTCTGGGGTTCCTGGCTGAGTGGTACTACCACTGGATCAGGCGTGTGCAGCCAGTCGACCACTCTGATCCATTCGCAGTGCCAGATCTCGATAAATATGCAGTAGAGGATAGTTCACCAACACCAAGAGCCGAGGCTTTCTTTAGGGCGAACAACGAAGCTGCTAGTGAGATGGGAATGACACTAGCTGGGTACTCTGCTCTTATCATCAAGAGTGCAGCCGAGTCTCCGTACCCAACAAACAAATGTCTCACAGAAAGTGAGCTTGAGAATGTGGCAAAGCAAAGGTTTGGTCTTATTTCTCCGAGAGAGGCTGATCATGCATATCATTGCAAGTATTGTCGATCGGGAGTGTTGTGGTATCGCAGTCGCGGACCGAGATAATCTCGGTCTTTTTCTTTGGTCTAACCTTTGTTATACTCATCTTCTAATTCATATTTATGTCACATCCAAAGAAAGAAAGGAGTTTCGTAGCAGTTAAGCATGACGGAGTACAGAGGACTCTGGTGGGGGAGATCATCAACCGAGTCGAGAGAACAGGTCTTAAGATCATAGGTCTCAAGATGTTTGTACCTAGTATGCCTCAGACAGTAGAGCATTATGGTAAGGATGATGCTTGGTGTGAGAAGGTTGGGCAGAGGACTATAGACAACATGGCCAAGGAGGGTAAAACAACCGACAAGACGGCAGTCGAGATTGGTCGCGAGGTGTTGAATGCTCTTTATAAATACTTTACCCTTGGTCCAGTCGTTGGATTTGTCGTAGAGGGTAACAAAGCTGTCGATATTGTGAAGAAGTTGGTCGGTGGCACCGAGCCAACCACCTCAGATGTGGGTACAATTCGAGGCGATTACACCCTAGACTCTTATGATCTAGCCAATGTTGATGGCCGAGCTGTTAGAAACTTGATACATTGCTCTGACAAGCCAGAGGAAGCAGAGCGCGAGATAAAAATTTGGTTCAAAAACGAAGAATTGATCAACTACAAATCTATTCAAGAAGCGATATTGTACGACGTAAACATTGACGGCATCTTAGAATAATTCCGTATTCGAGTTTAACTTACCTCATATTTTGGAAATCTGGGGATTACTCCCTACTTACAACTTTTGCAAAAGTTGTAAGTGGTTATAATGGTTGAAGGGTTATCTAAGGTATTATCTAGCTAACCAATATTTAGGGATCTCGAATCGTTTGAGACCTTGGTCCCAAACTGAGAGAACCCACCTAGTTTTAGAACTAGGGAATACCGAGATAACCCCATGAAAGTCCCCCATTCCAAGTATCGGAATGGGGGGTTCTCGTTTATAATATGCCGATGTCGAGATCGATACTGATGTCCGCCCTCTTTTTCTCTGTATTGGTTGGAGTTTTGAACAAAATTGGTGGCATATACTTCTTGTATTGGGGTCTTTCTTGGTTCGATATGTTAATGCATTTCTTGGGAGGGGTCACTTTGGCCCTATTTTTTATCTGGGGATATTATTACAGCGGATTCCTATCAAGGAATGTCACATCAGACAAATTATATTTTTTTAAAATTATTTGTTTAGTCATGTTGGTGGGGTTGGGGTGGGAGGTGTTTGAGTTTTATTTCGATATAGCGCACCCTACAAGAGGCAAGTACTACGAAGATACATTTTTAGATTTGTTTTTTGATTTTTTGGGAGTATGGTCTGTGAGTTTGCTTATAAAATTTAAGGAGAAAAAAATATGAAGACGAGTCTAACTTGCTACGGTGGTGTGGGCACGGTAACTGGAGCAAACTTCCTCCTCGAAGTTGAGAGTGGGGGCAAGATACTTCGTGTGCTTATCGACTGTGGACTCTTCCAAGGGTTGATAGCCGAAGACGATGTGTCGAAGACCTTCGATTATGATGTGACAACCATAGACCATCTCTTTATCACTCATGCACATATTGATCACATTGGTCGCATTCCAGATCTTATTAAGGCAGGATTTAAGGGCAAGATCCTCTCAACTCGAGAGACAAAGGACATTGCCCGCTTTATGTTGAAAGATTTGTCGCACATAGCGGGGGAGGGAGACGATGCTGCCGAGAAGGCTCTCAGTATGTGGGAGATACATCCATACCATACCAAAAAGTTGTTCGAGCTTGGTGACGAAGAAGTTTTCTCGCTTGAGTTATTCGACGCGGGGCACATCTTAGGCTCTGCGATGTACAAGCTCACATTCCCCTCCGGCAAGTCGATACTTTTTAGCGGTGACATTGGTAACTCGCCAGCACCACTACAGAGCGATGTCGAGAGAGTGAGCGATGCCACTTACATGCTTATGGACTCTGTCTACGGAGACAGGAATCACGAGAGTATAGAGGAGAGAGACAAGAGATTCGCTGAGATTATAGCCGAGGTTATAGAGAGGAAGAGCACCCTCCTCATACCAGTCTTCTCGCTCGAGCGTACACAGGTGATGATCCACGAGTTAGACAAGCTCTTCACTTCTAAGGGACTTAAGAGCATCCCTGTTTTCCTCGACTCACCACTTGCTATCAATATCACCGAGATTTATAGAGACAGATTTAATAGTAAGGATAAGGACCTCTACTTCAACAAACTTCAAGAGACTGCACAGGTGCGAGACTCTATTAGCATCAGTCATGTCCCTGGACCAAAGATAATTATGGCGGGCTCTGGCATGTCGACTGCAGGACGCATCGTGCATCATGAGGAGAGGTATCTACCTGACCCGAACGCCACTATACTCTTTGTTGGTTACCAGGCAGCAGGTACACTCGGCAGACTCATCCAAGATGGTATCAAGGAAGTGGTGATCAATGATAAGAAAATTAAGGTGAATGCGAGGGTGCTGAGTATTGGAGGCTTCTCCGCTCATGCAGACTCAGACCAGTTGGTGAAGTTTGTCGAAGCGAGCGAGAAAACTCTGGAGAAAGTATTTATAACAATGGGTGAGCCGAAGTCATCTATTTTCCTAGCACAAAGACTCAAGGACGAACTCGGAGTTGACTCTGTCATCCCAGAGAAGGGGAAGGTGTACGAACTAGATTTATAAATAAAAAAACCCGGGACGTCCCGGGTTTTTTTATTTAACTGCTTCTACGATCTTCACGAAAACGGTTGGATGATTCTCTGCGAGGTCAGCAAGGATCTTACGATCAAGCTTGATACCCTTCTTGTTAAGAGCGTCGATGAACTTGGAGTAGGAGAGACCAAGTGGCTTAACAGCTGAAGAGATGCGGACGTTCCAAAGACGGCGGAAGTCACCCTTCTTGTCTCTTCTATGAGCGAAGGCGTATGTACCCGCATGGAAGATAGCTTCATTAGCCTGACGTTCTTTGGTAGAGCGACCAAAGCGGTATCCCTTAACTTTCCTTAATATATTCTTTCTGGTTTTGAGGGCATTTACACCCTTTTTGACTCTGGTCATCTTATTATTTGATATTTACTAGGAAACGGCTTCTCTCCTTATTGCTCATGTGGAATTCGCCCAACTTGCCCTTGGCAACCTTCTCTGAGCTAGACTCCTTGGCATTGAAGTGGTTTTGACCAGTTTTGCGCACCAAAATCTTGCCCTTTTTGGTGACTTTGATCCTTTTGGCGAACGATTTGTTGGTCTTAATTGACATAAAATAAGCCGTTTATTGGCCTGTACATATTACTTATTTCTAGAGGTTTGTCTAGGCTTTCTCGATAATAGCGGTCATGCCCTTGGGGCTTTTCTTGGGGGCGTCGGCGATCTTGTGGGGGATGGTGACTAGCTTGAGCAGGCGCTCGATGCGTTCCTTGAGGAACTTCTCATCTAGGTACTTGGCACGGCCAGGGAGGAAGAGGTTGATCTGGACACGGTTACCCTCTGCGAGCCATTCCGAGGCCTTCTTGGCCTTTAGGCCGAGGTCGTTGTCGCCGGTACCGAGCTTTACCTGGATACTTTTAACCTCTACAGAGTGAGCCTTCTTTTTGCTCTCCTTCTCCTTCTTGGCTTCTGCATACATGTACTTGCCCAGGTCAGTGATCTTGGCAACTGGAGGGTTAGCATTTGGAGAGATCTCGACAAGGTCTAGGTCGAATTCCTTGGCCTTCTTGAGTGCTTCGTCCAAGTTAAGAACACCGAAGTTCTCTCCCTCAGGGCCTATGACTCGAACTTCTTTAGACTTTATAGCGTGATTCGTTCTCGGGGTGAGCAATGCCTTTTTATTAGTTGGTGTGAGTATACACTATTTCACCCTAGGTTTCTACTGGTACTATATAGGTATGGAAATAAAGCACACCCTGCCAGACCTCGAGCAAATTATCCGCGCCAGACATCCGCTTAAGAACTCTTTCGTCAAGACTCAAGAAACACTTTCGAGTGCCGAGCGCTTTGCTGTCTATGTTACGCATCATGTGGGTTCTTTTAGGTTTTTCACTATTCTATTGATTTGGAGTTTTCTGTGGTTGGCTTGGAACCTTTTTGGCCCCGTGGAGCTACGATTCGATCCAGCACCAGCCTTTGTTATATGGCTTTTCCTTTCAAACATTATTCAACTTATACTCCTACCACTCATCCTTATTGGGCAAAACTTGGAGAACCGTCACACCAACATGCAAGCAGAGGAGGATTATCAGGTGAGCAAGCATTCTGAGGAGGAGATCAAGATCATCATCGGACACTTAGAGAATCAGAACGAGCTTATGCTAGAGATCATGCGCAAGCTAGACAGAAATTAGGAGTGGCACTAGAATGGTTGATATGACAATTAAGCAGACATTTATTGGACTCGATCTGGCCTATCATGTGGGTTCGGAGTCTTATGTCTGTCTTTCTTAAGAAAATAAATTAAGGAAACCAAACACAAGCCTCCGAATCTCGGAGGCTTTGTTCTTTCATCCAGTGTCTCACTCCCACCAAGAGGACCAGATGCAACATGAGCTCGAAGTCGTAGACGTTGTCGAGAAGAATGGCAAGAAGGTCGCCAAGATCAAGCATCAGTGCGACCCGACTAGACTCATCACGCTCACCGAGACAGCTGTTGGTTGGGTGGACGAACTTGGGGTGAAGTATCCAGCCGACTACATTGAGGTGTAGTCTTATGTCCCGCGCATAGCGGGACTTTTTCTATAGAAAAAACGCACCACAAGTGGTGCGGACTTACTTCAGGAACCTGATCCCAATTTTGATAAGTATAGCGAGGAAGCTAAGAGTGCACATCACACCGGTAGTACGGTGGAAGAAGCTCTCAAGTATCGAGTCGAACATCGGTACTTGCTTGTTCTTCTTCCGCTTCGCATCATTTTTCTCCGACTGGATACAGTAGAGAAGAAGGGGCAAGAATGTTACAAGGATCATGACAGCCCAGAGGTTGTCGAAACCAAGCACCAAGTCGAGCACGCTCACTCCTTTCTAAGGGTTAGGCTCTGGGATTTTCTTGATCTTGATTCTGAACTGTTTGGGTCCGCCAGTAGCCATCTTGTGGAGAGCTCTGTGGCAAATACCAATCATTGTACCTTCGAAGCAAATCCATTTGCCGGACGTTGCCTCAAGGTTATCGAGCGGATGAGGTATTTCGACCAGTGTGTATGTACCAGGTGGACACTCCATCTCAACAAAATTGTTGCTTGCATCGTAGAGATAGAATCTCACCGGGAAGGTGACTTTGTACATGTTCGCCACCTCCATTTGAGGTTCAGGTCTAGAGCGATACTAAGTCCAATAAACCTCAAAGTCAAACAAATAAAAAGCGCAGATCTTTTGATCTGCGCAGTGTAATACGTCTGCTCTACATCACTCGGGCAGGGTCGATTCCTCGATCTGCTTCATCATCTTCGTCTCGTCTTCCTTGCCGATATAGCCCAGTTCGACTCCCTCGCTCACAGTCCTCTTGGCAGTCGACTTGGTGCTGAATTTTCGCTGCCAGCGCTCTTCGCCATTGACGAAGAGTGTCGCTCTTCCGTCGGCAATCATCATGTCGTAGGTTCCGGCTGGAGCTGTCACAGTTGGTTCGAGGATACCCAGAAGCATCATCTCGAGCATGCTAGTAGGCTTCGGTATTCCGTCATGGGGGTGCTCACTCGTCTCCGGTAGTTCCGAGAGAGCGATATCCTCCGCGATCGCCGACTTCTGGTCCTTAGGGACCC
>DAORIT010000006.1:19693-20885 GCA_035438685.1 Parcubacteria group bacterium
AGTTCCGAGAGAGCGATATCCTCCGCGATCGCCGACTTCTGGTCCTTAGGGACCCGTCCGTCAGCCACCACCTCCTCCAGGAGCTCGAGCGCTCGACCCTTCGAGTAGAAGGTGGGGCTCGCCTTATCGCCAGTTGGCAGGTGGAAGTACCCATGTTGTACATTGGGGTTGCACCCGCACATCTGGAAGCTGAAGCGTCCATCGGTTGACCGGTGTTCCGTCTTGGGCTCTGCTCTTGCGGTCATGCAGCGTTTCCTCTTGGTTGGGGAGGTGAAGTGGGGACTACTATAAGGATCTGTTTGATAGCACGATAGTACATTTATGTCTAAATGTCAAATATGAAAACAGTATTAAAAAAGCCCTGACGAATCAGGGCCAGAATCAGTACGGTAACATCTAGTGAGCGATGATATCGTGGTCCCAACCTTCTATCGACACTCCCCGGATGTCGTCGAGTGCCACGAAGGTGTGAATACGGGCGTCGACAGTTCCAGGTTTGCGGTATGAGATCTCGACTGCTTCATCACTGACAGCATCTACTCTGCCTTTGACAATAGAGGTGTCGCGGCGGTCGACAGAGACATCCTCGCCCTTCTTTTCTTCGAGATGCTTCTTGTACGCTAGAGTACTCACAGGGTCCTCGGCTGGTTGGTGGATACAAAATCTTTTTTGATAATATAATACTATTATATAAATGTCAAATATATGAAGACATGAAAAACTCCACCATGAGTGGAGTGTAATACTAGTCAGAATACGGAGGTGTCATGAGCTTGAACTCGAGGAGTTGTCCGAAAATGAATTTGATCAGATATTCGGCTGCATCATCATGGTGCATCTCTAGGAGTTCCTCGGCTCTATCGAGGAAGGTGAGCAGGTGTCCGACTCGGAACTCTCCATTGTTTGCTGTGATTAAGGGTTCGTTCTCATAACCCCAACAGCGGAGAGCTCCACGGTATTTCCTGATCATCATTCGGAACATGGCTTGCCGGTCGCTTCTTCGCATGTCAGCTCTGAGACGCCTACCGACATCACTAAAGTGTCCAAAGATACCAAATTTGGTAATCTGCTCGTCATCCCAACTCGGGGTTGTACCACGGTTTCCCATAAACTCCTCCTGTGAGGTTCAAGATTCTTCAACCAGCCTACTCTCAAAATTAAAAAATGCAAAAGAAAAACTCCGACACTGTCG
>DAORIT010000007.1:0-9297 GCA_035438685.1 Parcubacteria group bacterium
TAGTTTATATAACTTGAGGTCTGAGAAGTAGTTGTGGCCCAAGAACCTCCACCAGACCCTGATCCGCCAGTACCACAAGCTCCCGCAGCTACCGAAAGTTGCCCGTTGTTATCTGTCTGTACACATCTTGAGCCGAAGCCAGCAAGGTTGGTGATTATAGACGATACCGAGGTAAGATTACCCAAAGAAGCGATATTTGCTCTAAGTTGAGTGGTTGACGCAAGACTGGATACAAAAAGATTTGTTGAGGTGGCATTAGTGGTTGTTCCATTGGTGCTGGCTATATTCGTATTTGTGAGCGTGGTGATAGTTGACGATGCACCAAGAACAGAGTTTGCAACTTGTGCAAAAATTGTCGATGAAAGTCTCTGACGTGGCGAAAGTGTTTCGTAAGTACTATTGTCAGCAGAAACTTCTACCTGAAGATAAATATTTGGATTACTGAAAGCATAGTCGAGCGCATCAGGGTATCCGTTGGTTGTGTCACCAATGTTTACATTGAATACTCCAGACCTAACAGTTGATGTAGTAACTCCAGGAAGAGCAACCGGCCAAACCCTAGAACCAGATCCTACAGTTTGGTTATCCCAAATCGAGAATTTAAAGTAATAAGTGGTACCAGAAGTACTACCCAAAAGGTTCCCACCAGAGTCAGCAAGACGACCTTGGTAAGAAATAATACTCGGTGCTCCTTGAGCTAAAACAGGAGTAGAAAATGCACCCAAAAAGCTGGCCACAAGAGTGATAACCAATCCAACCGTAACTGACAATGAAATTTTCCTCTTTTTCAAAGGTTTGCTTCCTCATATTTTACCGCATTTAAGCCATTTTTTGCCTAATTCTTATCCCCATTTATCGACTCCCAAAGATAGAGAGAAAGATAGGTATGCTCTCCTTCGTTTGATTTGGCCAGAATGCGCATTTTTTTCTCACTTGGAAGCATTTTTAATCCAAAAACTTTTTTAAAACCCTTCTTTATACCCAAATCTCCTACTGGCAAGATATTTGGCCTGTTCAAAGCAAAAATAAGGAACATGTCTGCCGTCCAAGGTCCTATACCCTTAACTCGAATCAAATGCTCCTTAACATCATCGTCTCTCATTTTTGGAATTAATTTCGGATCAATAGTTTTATCAATAAATTTACTTGCCAAATCTACAAGATAAGAGATTTTTTGTGTTGATAGACCAACAGATCTCAAATTCACTTCAGAAATAGACAAAAAATTATCTGGAGTTGGTTTTTTTCTGCCAAAAAGTTTTATAAACCTCGCATAAATCGCATCTCCAGCTTTTGTAGAAATTTGTTGATAAATTATTGATCCAGCGAGTGAAAGAAAGAAATTTTTGGACGGTTTTATCCTTCTTTTTATCTTTTTTCGATCAAATGTAACCATGGCGGAGGGTAAGAGATTCGAACTCTTGGTGAGTTGCCCCACACACGCTTTCCAAGCGTGCGCACTAGACCACTATGCGAACCCTCCAGTTCGGCTATAGTAGCTCTTTTTCAATCTTTTGAGAATATGCTATCTAGAACGCCAAATTCTACTCACACTCCACACATTCCCCGCTCCTAAAACCCAAAGCAAAACAAGAGAAAAGATATATATGATGTGCTCGTCTACGATGTACGAATGAGCATTGGGCTCTGGGAAGCCAAGTGGTAGGTAGTATAGGACCATTAATAGAATCCCGAGTGGTATTGAGACATTGACCAACACCCCTAAGATGAGCGAGACGCCGAGTAATGCTAGTCCCCACTCATTAACAAAGTTAACTATAGGCAAAATATTTGGAGTAGAGAGATATTCAAACAACTGGTTGAAGGCCTTTGCTCCACTCAAGTATCCCGAGGCAGACCAGTTTGGATCAAGTATTTTTGTAATTCCAGCCCAAAAGAACATCCAGCCCATGGTGACACGAAGCGCCAAAATGGAAACTTTTTGTATATTTGTCATGAAATAATTATACCAAAGTTTAACCCACCAGTGCCTTAACCCTATCCTCAAGAGGTGGATGAGTTAGAAACATATTTCTTACAAAAGAAAAACTCTTAGATTCCCTCGCAAACGGATTAGCAATAAACATATGCGCGGTTGCAGTGTTCGCTGTCTTCATCGAGATCGAATTTGTGTTTATCTTCCTTAGAGCACTCGCAAGTCCTTCTGGAAAACGAGTCAGGAGCGCCCCAGACGCATCAGCGAGGAACTCTCTCTTCCTCGATATTGCCAGTTGGATAAGAGTAGCGGCTATTGGAGCTAAAATGGCTAAAATTAAGCCTAAAACAAACATCATTCCGCCCGCCCGGCTGTCTCGATCTCTAGAATTATGCATAGTAGACCTAAGAAATATATCCGAAAGTATGGTGATAAAACCAGCCAAAACCACCACCACAGTTGAGATCAAAATATCTCTGTTGCCTATATGCGAAAGCTCGTGTGCTAGCACACCCTCTAATTCATTTTTATTCAAAAGATGTAACAAGCCCGTGGTCACACATACTACTGCATGATCTTTATCCCTACCTGTAGCAAAAGCATTCGGGGCCGCATCTTCTATAATGTAGAGCCTTGGCATAGGTAGTCCGGCTGTGATAGCAAGATTCTCTAATGAATTATATAAATCTCTCTGACCATCTCGAGTTACCGGAATAGCTTTATGGAGCTTAAGGACAATCTTATCCGAATACCAGTAAGAAATGACATTCATAAGTACCGCAAAAATAACCGCAATGTAAAGAATATTACTGTCTCCATATATGCAAGAGAAAGTGTAACCAATCCCAATAACAACTACCAAAAACAGGGCCATAAGCAGCCAAGTCTTACGGATATTTTTGTCCGCTTGAGCGTAGATATTACTGGTCATTTAGTTTAGAACTTAACTTGTACAGGGTTCTTGGCGACAGACTCGTCTTCTGCTAATTCGAAAAACTCTTTCTTAGCAAAGTTAAACATTTTAGCAATTAAATTACCTGGGAAGGAGTCAACACTTGTATTTAGGTCACGAACATTAGTGTTGTAGAAACGTCTAGATGCTTGGATCTTGTTCTCTGTATCCGAAAGTTCGCCTTGTAGCGAGAGAAAGTTCTGATTTGCCTTAAGATCTGGGTATGCTTCTGCTATAGCGAAGAGTGATTTCAAAGAACCTGAGAGTTCCATCTCAGCCTTACCTTTGTCCTCCCTATTTCCTGCTTGCATAGCTCTACTTCTTGCTTCTGTCACCTTCTCAAAGGCGGTGCTTTCGTGCAAAGCGTAGCCCTTAACAGTGTTTACTAAGTTAGGTATAAGATCGTATCTGCGCTTGAGCTGAACCTCGATGTCTGACCAAGCCTCTTCTGCTCTGTTTACCAATTTTACGAAACCGTTATAAGAGAATACCCCCCAAAGCACCAGTACGCCCAATATTATCCATATGTACATCATAATGAATTTATTCTAACACACTCTAATAAGACATATCGCTCCCTCCAAGATCTGACTTTGACTCCTTCTTTGGCTCCTCGGTTATAGCTACCTCAGTAGTCAAAAGCACCGCTACAGCACTAGACGCATTCTCGATAGCACACCTCTCAACCTTAGCAGGGTCAATTATCCCTTCTTCAAACATATTCTCCTTAAATTCGTCATTTAGTGCATCGTAACCGAAGTTTTCTCCACCCTTCATCACTTCTGAAACAACTACTCCGCCGTCCATACCTGCATTAATTGCGATCTGCTTCAAAGGCATCCTTAAAGACTCAATTAGTGCTAGATAACCTGCAGAGTACTCACTCGAGAGCACACTCTCATGAGCAGTCTTCGCCTCCTTAGATAGTCTAAACTTCTCTTCAAGAAATTTTGACACCTTAACCAAGGCAGACCCACCTCCGATGACAATACCCTCGGAGATAGCAGCCTTGGTGGCATTGACCGCATCCTCGATCTTGTCCTTAAGATACTTCATCTCTGTTTCCGTTGCTGCACCAACCCTTATTACCGCCACGCCATTCGTGAGCTTACCGATCCTTTCATCCAACTTTTCCCTATCAAACTTGTTCTTACTATTCTCTCTTTGTGATTGTAGGTTCTTAACGCGCTCTAAAATATCTGCCTTCTTACCCTTACCTCCCACGATAATAGTGTCATCTTTTGTGGAAACAATTTTCTGCGCACGACCCAGGTGACCAATATCTAACTTCTCAAATGTAAGCCCCACTTCTTCTGAAACAAATTTCGCCCCAACCATAATAGCTATGTCTTGAAGCATATCCTTCTTTTTATCGCCGAAGCCTGGTGCCTTAACTGCCAAGATGTTAAATCCTCCACGGAGTTTGTTTAAGACGAATGTAGTAAGAGCCTCCCCGTCTACATCATCAGCAACGATTACCAACTCTTTCTTGCCCGACTGAGCAATCTTTTCTAAAAGTGGCAGGACATCCTTAATGGAGGAAATTTTCTTGTCTGTCACTAGCACTAATGGGTCTTTGTATTCTGCCTCCATGCGCTCGGTATTGGTGATCATGTATGGCGAGATATAACCCTTATCAAACTCAAATCCATCAACCACCTCACTCTCAATACCAAATGATTGAGAGGCCTCGACAGTTACCACACCATCCTTACCAACCTTCTTAATAGTATTTGCAATAATCACACCTATCTCCTCTGACTCCGCAGAAATCGTCGCAACTTGCTTAATCTCCTCACCAGTCTTAATTGGCTTAGACATCTTCTTCAAATGAGCCACTGCGTCCCGGGTTGCAGCCTCAATACCTCGTCTTATACCCATAGGATTCGCCCCCATCATCGTCTTTTTGAAGCCCGCCTCAACCAATGCCTGAGTAATCACCACAGAGGTAGTTGTACCGTCTCCTGCCAAATCATTTGTCTTCTGGGCAACCTCCTTCACTATCTCTGCTCCCATATTTTGGAATTTATTAGGCAGAGTAATATCTTTAGCAATTGTCACACCATCGTTCGTTATCATCGGTGCTCCGTAACCACGATCTATCACAACATTCCTACCTCGAGGGCCAATAGTTATGCGTACTGCATTGGCTACCTGATCAACCCCGCTTTTCAACTCCTTTCTTGCTTCATCGCCCCAAATAATTTGTTTAGCCATAAATTTACTTAATTAAAGCTAGTATGTTCTCAGATTTAACCAAATAAAGATCTTCCTCTCCTTGCTTCACTTCGTCGTAACTATATTTGCTAAAAATCACCATATCCCCAACCTTAAGCTTGATAGGTATCAACTTCCCATCCTGGTATCTCCCCTCTCCAACCGCAAGCACCAAACCCCTATCTGACTTCTCGCTTGTTACACTCTCTGGTAAAACAATTTTTATTTTCCCGATACTACTTGGCAAATCATTACCCATTGGTCGTATAAGCACCCTGTCTCCTACAGGCATTATCTTTGTTTTTTTGATTACTTTCTTCATAGTGACTGGATTTTATCATCATAGATATAATTGATGTCAAGGTAAGAGCTATGCTATGATTATTTCCTAAATATATGACAAACATACTTCCATACATCCAAGCCGTTCTCTCTGTTGTATTAGTAGTAGCAATCCTTCTGCAACGCTCAGACGCGAGCTTGGGAAGCGCTTTTGGCAACGAACAAGGTAACACTAAATTCACAAGACGAGGTTTTGAGAAATTCTTGTTTAACGCTACAATAGTTATTGCCATCCTTTTTGCAGTTTCTGCTATTTTGTCTCTCTTCTACCGTTCTTAACATAGCTCTAATATGGAGAATAAAAATTTCCGAGCGCTTTTGAGTAAGCGTTTCCACATCCCCAAAGCACGCACCATAGAAAGAGCTCTTACCCGCTTTACCTCAGCAGAGAAAGCTCTTTTCTATTCACTGACATTTCTCCTGGTGCTGACAAGCATTATTATGCTCCTCAAAGTAAACAGTGCCTTCTTAGTAAGAGTGCCCATTAGTGGAGGCTCAGTAACAGAAGGAGTTGTGGGCAACCCTAGATTTGTGAACCCAGTTTTAGCCATATCCGAAGCAGACAAAAGCCTGGTCTCTCTTATCTATTCAGGTCTAGTGAGAATAGGTGTTAACGGAGACACCCGTAACGACTTGGCAGAGAGTATTGTAGTGAGCGAGGACGGCCTAACCTACGAAGTAACCCTAAGAAAGGATGCAGTCTTTCATGATGGAAGACCACTAACCGCTGATGATGTGGTCTTCACCATTCAAAAAGTCTTAGACCCAAATATCAAGAGCCCTCAGTTCGGTGATTTTGCTGGAGTCACTATAAGCAAGGTGGATGATCACAAAATAAGCTTCTCCCTTAGGAAACCTTATTCTCCATTCATTAAGAACTTAACTATAGGCATACTACCAAAACACATTTGGTCCACAGTAACAGATGACGAATTCTCCTTCAGTCAGTGGAACGTCTTACCCATAGGCTCTGGTCCATATATGGTAGATAAAACCGATCGTGACTCTGGTGGAATACCAAATTATTACAACCTGATTCCCTTTGATGAATATTTGTACGACAAACCATTTATCTCTAATTACATATTTAAATTCTACAGTTCCGAGACGGACATGCTTGAGGCATATGATGGGGGTGCGTTAGACATTCTAGGCGGCATCTCACCTGACGAAGCTCTCACAATAAACAAAAACAGATCCGACATCATCAACTCCCCACTACCCCGAATATTTGGTGTCTTCTTCAACCAGAATGCGAATAAAGTTCTACTCGACAAAACTGTTAGAGAGGCTCTCGACATCGCCGCTCCTAAAGAGGAAATCTTGAAGATAGTCTTAAACGGCTTTGGAAGGATTATAGACGGTCCATTACCACCAATGTTCTCTAAAGCTAGCACAACAGAATCATCTAAAACTGCCGCAGAAAGACTAGAACTGGCCTCAAGCACTCTCTCTAAGGCTGGCTGGGTAAAGAACAAAGACACAGGTATACTTGAAAAGAAAAATAAGAGTGATACTATCAAGCTCTCATTCTCGATCTCGACGAGTGACAACCCCGATCTAGAGAAGGTCGCCCAAATGCTAGAAGCTGCATGGACCGCTCTCGGTGCTGAGGTTAAAGTCTCTATCTACGAATCTGGTGATCTCAATCAAAACGTCATCAGACCTAGGAAGTACGAAACTCTTCTCTTTGGAGAAGTAATCGGTAAGGACGGAGACGCTTTCCCCTTCTGGCACTCAAGTGAAAGGAATGATCCAGGGCTAAACATTGCCCTATATGTAAACAACCAAGTAGACAAAATTCTTGAAAGCATTAGATCAGAGCGAGATGAAGATAAGAAGAACGATCTTTACCTCTCCTTTGAGAAAGCAATCAAGGGCGACATCCCAGCCGTATTCTTGTATTCACCGGATTATATCTATGTGATACCAGAAAAACTTAAGGGTATTAGCTTGGAAAAATTGTCTAAGCCTGAGGATAGATATAGAGGTACGACGGGTTGGTATGTCGAGACAAATTCAGTTTGGAAGGTATTCCAGAAATAAATACAGAATAAATAAACAATTAAAAACTTAAAATGAATAATCAGTCCAATTTCAAAAGAGGTCTAAGAGGCAAGAACATGCACAGGAGGAACGACCGCCCAATCGCCGAGAAAAGAGCTCCAGACATACTTCCACCACTTGCTCCTGGGAACATTCGTATCGTACCACTAGGAGGTGTAGAGGAAATCGGACGCAACATGATGGCTATCGAGTACGGTAACGATATCATTGTTGTCGACTGTGGTATCCAGTTTACCGATGCAGAGACTCCTGGGGTTGATTATATTTTGCCAAATGTTAAATACCTCGAGGAAAGAAAGGGTAACATCCGCGCCATGGTTATCACCCACGGACACCTAGACCATATCGGCGGTATCCCCTACATCATGAACCGTATTGGCAACCCTCCTATATACACAAGAGAATTCGGCGCACTACTCATAAAGAAGCGTCAAGAGGAGTTCCCTCATATGCCACCACTAGACTTGCGTATTGTAGATCAGAGCGACAAGTCTATTGCTATTACACCAAACTTAAAGGTTCGCTTCTTCGGACTCACGCACTCTATCCCCGACTCAACCGGAGTGATTATCGAGACTCCTCTAGGCGACATCGTGAACACTGGAGATGTCAGAGTTGATAACGAGAATGGTGTGCCAACAGATAAAGAGGTTGAACAGTACAAGATGTTTAAGGATAGAAATGTCCTCCTCTTCACCATGGACTCAACAGGTATCGAGAAGCCCGGTTTCTCCCCTTCTGAAGACTTCATTCTAAAAAATATCGACTCAATTGTAGCCAATGTCCCTGGTCGCGTGATCATAGCCACTTTCGCTTCGCAAGTTGAGCGTATCATCGAGTTCATGCGCATTGCCAAGAGATATGGCAAGAAAGTAGTAATCGAAGGCCGAAGCATGAGGAATAATGTGGACATCATCAAACACCTCAATCTAGTTGAACTTGACCACATTGTTCCCATCGAAGACATCGAGAAGTATCCGCCAAACAAAATCATGATGATTGCAACTGGTGCCCAAGGAGAGGAGTTCGCCGCACTTATGCGCATGTCAAACAAGACTCATAAATTCATCAAGCTTCAGAGATCAGACACGGTGATCCTATCCTCCTCAGTGATCCCTGGTAACGAACGTGCAATCGCAAAACTCAAGGACAATCTATTTAGACATGATGCGAAGATCATCACTTACCTTGATTCCGATGTGCACACCTCAGGTCACGGTAAGCGTGGTGAGCTCGAGTGGGTCCATAAACAGATACCTTACAAATTCTTCATGCCTGTACATGGACACCACTACATGCTCAAAATGCACGCGGAGCTTGCTCGTCAACTCGGTGCAGCACCAGAGAATGTCATTGTCGCAGACAACGGCTCTCTAATAGAGATTAGAGAGGAAGGCAAAATTATTACCAGAGCAGTGGAGAAGGCTCCATCAGAAGACATGGTGGTTGAAGGGTTCTCTGTGGGAGATGTCTCAGAAGTGCTCATCAGAGACCGTAAGATGCTCGCCGAAGAGGGCTTCGTTGTCGTAGTTGCTATGGTAGTAACAAAAACCGGCAAGCTAAGGAAGTCGCCAGACATCATCTCTCGCGGATTCATCTATCTACGAGACAACCAGGAGCTACTCACCGAGACTCGCCACATCATCAAGAGAGCAATTGAGAGCACCACTGTCGGTATGAACCCAATTAACTTCGATTACGCCAAGAACGCTGTGTCCGAAGATGTTGCTCGCTTCCTCTTCCAAAAGACAATGAAGAAGCCCGTAATCATCCCCGTAATCCT
>DAORIT010000007.1:9397-14034 GCA_035438685.1 Parcubacteria group bacterium
ATATTTGTGGCGAACTTCTTTTTTTCTATTCATTTTGCCGCCACTCTTTATATCAATTCCTCATTCCTCGGACACTTCTTCTCCCCTTCCACAATCGGTTGGTTATATCTACTTGGCGCGCTTGGTAATGTTTATTTCTTAATGAATGCCGAGAGGATGCTAAGCTACCTCGGGAGCAAGGGTTTCCTACTCTTCTTCTCTGTCACAACTCTTATCTCAACCATAGGAGCGGCTCTAGCCACGACACCGGGCATGGCTACCATCGCCTTCCTTATCTATGCTTCTGTGTCGATGATGATCTACTACTCCTTCGACATCTTGCTCGAAGAAGTCTCTAAGAATGAAAATACTGGTAAGACTCGGGGTATATACCTCACAATCACCAATGCAGCTATTATGGGCGGACCCGTCCTCATCGCCTTCGCAGGAGATCAAAACAACTTCAAGGATCTATACATACTCTCTGCATACTTCCTCATACCAATATTCCTCCTTATGATCTTCTCACTTAAAACGAAGCGAGGTGTAGAAACTTATCTCAAGGTTCCGCTCCCCTTTAGCGTATGGAAGGAGTTAAAGAATGTAAGACGAGTAACACTTGCTCGCAGCGTGCTTGAGTTCTTCTTCGCTGTCATGGTTATCTATATGCCGATCTATCTGCACAACATTGTCGGCTTCTCATGGGAACAGATAGGTATCATCTTCACCTTCATGCTCTTGCCCTTTGTCCTCTTCGAGTGGCCAGCGGGAGAACTTGCAGACAAGAAATATGGCGAGAAGGAAATAATGTTTTCAGGATTCGTCATCTTGTGTCTCTCAGTACTCATCATGCCGTATCTAGGTAGCAGTATGATCATCTGGGCCATAGCACTCTTCGTCTCGCGCATTGGGGCTAGTCTTATAGAAATCACGACAGACAGTTACTTCTTCAAGCAAGTTGGTCCGCATCATGTGGGGCTTATCTCAATCTTCAGACTCTCTAGACCGGTTGGATTAATGCTCGGAGCAGGTATTGGTGCCCTATCTAACGCGTTCCTACACCAGAGCTCAATCTTCCTTATACTTGGAGTGATGATACTCTATGGCATTAGACAGAGCTTCCTTCTGGTAGATACCAAATAAGAGGTTTATTTATACTCGACATGATCTGTGAAGGTTCTCTCAATCTCATCTGCCTTCCTTAACTTTAATTCCTTAGGCACTATATCGGTATGTGGAGAGTTATCCAATGCATTAACTAATTGAGAGAGATCATCGTCACCAAGCAACCAGTCGAATTTACTTTTCGACAGATCAAATGGGGCAGAATACTTTCTTAAAGTCTTGGTACCATCGGCCAGGTAATACTCGTGGAAGTAACTCATCGCAAGCTCTCTTGGAGTCTTATACACGGCATCGCGGAAGCGAAGTACCGGGTGATTCGTCTTCGAAATAGCTCCCCAAAGTGCTCCTACTTTATACAAAGCGACTACATGATCCTGGTCCCCTTTTGCAGTCCTTAAGTCCATAAGTAAGGGTTTATCTCCTTGTAGCCAAAGTGCGGCACAAGCCACAAGTGCTCCTTCGAAGCAGTGGGCCTTACCGCTTTCTAGTGTCTTCAATACTGAGTGATACGTCTCCCCCTTCCTCTCGTGGTTGAAGGGTATATTATTTAAAAAATTTTGTATTTTATCCGGAGTGTTTAGTTTACCGAGCACTCTAAGTGCTTTGGGTACGTCCTTCATCTTATTTGATGAAGGTTAGCGAGCTCGCAATGTCTTGAATGTTAGCTCTGTCGGCCCAAAAGACCAAATATTTATATGTCGTAGATCCAACAACCTTAGGTGTTGGATACCTTACTATAAGCACAGCCTGTCCGTGCATTGCGGGGCTTTGATCGAGTGAGGGTAAGATGAGTCTTGCGTCCTGCCCATCTATGGTGAGTGTCTGTATGTATGGCTCGCTACCATAAGGCTTCTTGTTATTTTTTGCCTCACTCTGAGTCAGTGTGTCTATAGAAACATTATCCTCACCCCCAGCAGAAATGCTGAAGAATCCACTCTCTCCTTCGTACCTATCAAACGAGAGTCCACCGACGGGTTGCCACTCTGGTGGATAGCGTAAGTTGACTCCATAGACATAGTTCGTGTAGCGCGCTACCACAGGCACTGGCTCTCCTCGCCTTACGTTGGTTATATGCTGAGCATAGATAATTATGAGTACAAAAAAGACTATAATGCCAATAAGTACCATCCATATCTTAGTATCGGAAGTATCATTTACCCCTTGAGGATGCATAATCGTTGATTATACATGATTAGTGTACCTCCGTCACAAGCTCGGGTTGAGCCCCTACATAGTCGACACTAAACCATATCCTACCCAAGACCTGACCTCTCTCGGTCATAACATTTACTCTCCAGCTGCCTGGCACTACACTCGAGATTGAGTATGTTCGGTAACCATTATTTCTACCCCCAGTAATCGGCAAGAGAACTCTTGAGACACTTACCCACTCATCTTTACCCTGATCAAAGTACTGCCACTCGTGTACTATCTTAGTGCTAAACTTTGCTGGACTAAATATTGCGGTATAAACGAAAAGTGGTTGATCAGGTAGGATATTCACGCTCGTCCTTGGACTAAGCTTCTCGAGCCAACTCTTCCTCTCAGCTCTTAGTACATATTGGCCGGTAATCTCTTTATCTACAAGGTGATACACACCTCCCTCACGGAGGGAAAGTGGTATAGGTGGGATGATGTTTGTGAAGTAAAGTATGTTAACCAATGCAAAAATGGCGAGCACTATCCCCCGTATGGATCCGAGGGCTAGGGTAAACTTCTCTCCACTTACTCTTTGCAGAATTGCTAGAAAGAAACGCAGAACAAGCAAACTGATCAACCCACTAAAGACGAAAATAGTTGGTCCGATGTACCCTACCACCACCGGCACAAAGAAGATCGAGAAAAGTAGTAGAGCAGAGAAGAAGAAGGACACTTGATAAGTCAGTCTTTGATAATTCCTCTTCAACCTTTCGTTGGCCACGAAGGCAAGAGCGAGCATGAGGAGAAAGGGCCAACTCACTGCTAGTGACGAACTTCTAAAGTAGAGGATGAGAAATGCAGAGAGCAATCCACCGAAACTAAATTGCATCATACTAAGAAGCCAGAAGTCGGTATCGGAGTCAGCATCTCTGTCCTTACTCCTCCGATTTATTATAAGTATGGCTGTGGCAACCACGATAAGATGGAACACAACCCAAAAGTTCTCAAAAAAGGCGTCCGCTCTTCTAAGTGTCAAAACATCGAAGATGAACCCCAAAACAAGAGCAATGGACGAAATGTGATACTCGTAATTCTTGTAGATTGAGTTTAGCTTGCTCCAGAGCATGTAATTGTATGCCAAATATACCCCCTGACCCGCCTCCGAGCAAGTAGGACAAACAACCCTAAGCTTCAGTCACCACGCCGTCAAAGTGTTCCTCATTGGCTTCGGCATCTGCCTTGGTCTCATGTACCGTGCCGTCCTTGTGGTTCGGAGGAGAGTAGACACTATAGAGTTTTAGAGGCTTATCGACTGAAGTGTTTATTAGATTATGCTTAGTTCCTGCGGGTACGACTATAGCAGAGCCGTCACGAACCTCGTGCCCTACCCCATCAAGCACCACCCTTCCAATACCTTCTTCCACCCTAAGAAACTGATCCAACTGATGCACCTCTTCTCCAATGTCCTGTAGTGGCTCAAGACTCATCAGCACCAACTGAGAGCTCTTGGCTGTGTACAATACTTTCCTAAAATTATTATTCTCCAACGTCTCCTTCTCAATATTTGTAATGTATCCTTTCATGATATTAATTATATTAAAGTTATCTGAACTTCACATGAGTTATCTGATAGAGGCTAAAGACAACGCCCGAGTTAACTACTAAGGCGCCAAATATTAAGGCCCAATCATCATAATAAATCCCCTTAACAAAGAGGATGCATTGAACGATAAAAACGGCTCCGGGTAGGACAACAGATACATGCTCGGCACTCTTACTCTTGTGAACCACATATCCTTGGTGATAATAACCAAGCGAGACAATAATCCAGCCACACGCTAGCACAATACTCCACACATTCTGAGCACTCCAAAAGTCGTTCACACCAACTAATTGTCCATATACAAAGAATGTGGCAACGGCAACAAATGCTAAACTAAAAAATATTTCTATAAAAACCTTCTTCATAAGCCAATTTTCCTTGCTATAAAGTATGCTATGACACTTGTCGCTCCTGAGAGCAATGCACCCCAAAGCATATCAACAACAGTCATCATGAGTGGCCAGTCTCTTATGGTGGCGTGGTTCGTAAGATCGTACGCTGCATAAGATATGAAGCCCAAGAAGAGCCCGAGTAATAGGGCCTTGGTCCAAACACCTTCTGATAGTGCTGGAGAGATAACAAAGATAACAAGAGCTAGAGCAAATAACAGGTAAAAGATAAGTGCCGGTACAAGATTAACCTCTGGCTTCATAAGATAGCCGATTTTGTCTTGGTAGAAGCCCTTGGCCACAAACCTGAGCCACACTAAATCTATTGCCAAAAGCACTGGCAGGGTGATGATATAAAGTTTAATTAGCATCGTTTAATTATACCCCACCGCCAAGCCCTC
>DAORIT010000007.1:14134-18599 GCA_035438685.1 Parcubacteria group bacterium
TCTTCCCCCGCTTTTATTCTTCTTAACGAATAGACAAAGACTCTTCCGCTTGGACCTCTGGCCTCACAATTAGGTTTGCACGAATGATTGATAAATCTCGCCACATTCTCCTTAATGTTTCCGTTGATCATTTTATTCCTCCCGGTCGAAAACAAGTACCTCCCTGTTGCAAATTCTTGCTCCTCTATTGGGATATTTCTACCAATGTACTCAATAATTCTTTTCCCTTTAGGAATTGTTTCTAGAGCAAAAACCCCCTTACCAGAAAGACCGCGTCCCGTACGCAGTTTAAATTTTGTGACCGGTGTTTCAAGTTTTAATGACATATCTAAAGCGTGTATATTCGAAACAAATAAATCAATTCACTAGCTGGGATACAGGGATTCGAACCCCAATTAACCGCTCCAGAGGCGGTTGTCCTACCATTAGACGATATCCCAATAAGCCTAGAATACTTGAATTTTGGCCTTATTTCAAGATTTGATTTTTAGTCTAGTTGCTGTAATCTCTTGTAGGAGCAGTACCTTTTTACCCCATTCCGGAGAACGCCAATGCTCGTGGTCCCACTCCCGATCAGAAGTCTCATCGAAGAACACCGTCGCAACGGCACAGCTCGTCCGGGCCGAGCTCCCATGATGACCACCTCACAGAAAGGTGACGTGAAGAGATACGGCGAGGACCTCAAAGCTGAGATCGCGAGACTCGATATGGAGCTCAGAGGCCTGAAGCAACAGCAGCTCGATCTCTCTTCGATCTGTGATCATGAGAGGCAAACGAATGGCAAGTGCAAGCATTGCGACCAGCCGGTCCTCGCTATCATGGCGTAGGCCAACACAGCTGTCCCGAAAGGACAGCTTTTTCTTTATATAACAGTAAGAGAACCCACCATACCCTGTTGTCTGTGTGTACCAACTGAGCAGTAATACTCGAATGTACCAGACTTGTCTGCAACGAAGGTTATCACCTCATTCTCTCCTGCCTTGATCTGCTTGGTCTTAGCACCGACAAACTCATCTATTACAAAGTCATGGAAGCCGACTTTGTTTATGAAAGTGATCTTCACCGTATCACCCTTGTTCACCGTCATGGTCTTTGGAGCGAAGGCGAAACTACTCCCCTCAACAGTAAACTCCTTAACACTAACTTTGTTCTCAGTGGTGTTCCCTACTGGAGAAACAGCGTTGCCCACACTGTCGAGTAGTGTCCCACCTTGTCCCGTCTTCATAAGCAAGAAGCCTCCAACCAATACAACTGCGACTCCAAGTAATGCAATTATTTTATTCATCAAATTAAATTACTGCAGATAATCACTCGAATACTTTATCCTATACTCTCAAGTACCTCCTGATAGCAAGAAGTGAGGACACGACTCCCACCGCTACACCCGCACCAAGAAGAGTGAAGAAAATAGAAACAAAGTGACCGATATAGTAACTAAAGAGGTTTAGCCCAATGAAGAAGTCTTGCGTCACACCACCGATCC
This sequence comes from Parcubacteria group bacterium, assembly GCA_035438685.1. Lineage (GTDB taxonomy): Bacteria > Patescibacteriota > Minisyncoccia > Phycocordibacterales > Zambryskibacteraceae > JAIFWN01. Next base: position 15,618 of record DAORIT010000007.1, read on the forward strand.
AATATGTAACCGGAAGGAAGATAAGCGCTGTGAGTATAGTGGCAACAACCGCATAGATAACGCCCAGGGTGACAAATGGACCCTCTATATAGTTCGTCGAGGCACCAACCAATCGCATAACATTGATCTCCTCACGAGAGATATAAATGGTAAGGCGGATTGTGTTGAAAGCGATAAGTACCGAAAGAAGGATAAACGATAGTGCTATAGCAACCCCGAGTTTGTCGGCACTCCTAACAATGCCAGTTAGTTTGTCGATGGCGACCTTGTTCTGATAATAATTTACATGATCTACTATCATTAGTCCGCCACTAGATAGAGCACTGTTACCTTCGAGAAACTCAGCGATACTCTTGTACTGCGAGGGCTCTTTGGCCTTGATGTCGAGTGCTGCTCCTAGAGGATTCTCATTCAGCTCGTTTAATGCGGTGAGTATAGACTGATCATTCTCATGGCGAAGTTTAAATGCTTCAAGTGCCTCCTCTCTGGTGGTATAAGTGACTAGCGAGACCTCAGAGAGTGTCTCGAGTGAGCTCTTGATCTTCAATATATCTTCCTCGGGAGCAGAAGGGATGAAGGTAACAGATATGTCTACCTTATCTTTAAGAGTAGTAAGTGCAGTAGTAAGCACCGCCCCACCAAGCATGGTGAAGCCAATGACACTAAGTGTCGCCGTCATCATAAAAACGGAGGCCAGGGAAACGGTACCATTCCTCCAGAAGTTCATAAACCCGGTCTTAGATATTCTTTTAAAGTTAGTCCAGAGCATGTTGGTTTCTATTCTACTATATAAAGTACTTACCCTCCTTGTCGTCTCTTACAATCTTGCCCTTCTCCATAGCAACCACGCGCTTGCCCAACATGTCGATGATACCCTTATTATGTGTGGTGAGGATGACTGTAGTGCCGAAGTCGTTTATCTTCTTTAAGATCTGCACAATATCGTAGGTATTCACCGGGTCTAGGTTGCCAGTAGGCTCGTCGGCTATAAGGACATCAGGCTGGTTAACCAGGGCACGAGCTATGGCTACCCTTTGCTTCTCTCCGCCTGAGAGCTCGTGTGGAAAATTCCAAACCTTATTTGCCAGATCCACCAGCTCTAGAACATGGGGTACGTCTTGCTCAATCTCCTCATCAGTCTTGCCTGAGGCCTCCATGGTGAAAGCAATGTTTTCATATACAGTCTTATTTGAAATAAGACGGAAATCTTGGAAAATCATCCCGATCTTTCTCCTCAAGTTGTTCATCTCGTTTTTACTCAAACGATGTACATCTGATGACTCGTAGAAAACCTTACCCTCACTTGGTTTCTCCTCGGCTAAGAGCATCTTCAAAAGCGTGGTCTTACCCGCACCAGATTGTCCCACGATAGATACAAATTCGTTTGGCTCTATCGTAAGGGTTATGTTTTGAAGGGCTACCGAAGTATCCGGGTAAACTTTCGTCACTCGGTCAAAGAAAATCATCCTCATATTTTAACACACATGCTCAGGGTATAAAAAACCACTCTAACAAGAGTGGTTAGATTACCAAACCTCATCCTCAGGAAGCGGCCCATCACTGATAGTATCGGCCTCAATACTCCCAATGATCCACCTCTGATGATTCGGCTTGTCGCAACTGTAGTAGATCTTGCCCCTATCAAACCCAGTGATGCCAGAACCAAAATGACTTAAACCCTCGATTGTATAAGTAGCCTTATCACCACAAACCGCACAATACCTAGCTTGCTTCTCACGGAAAACCTCTTTAGCGAGAAGCATGTGGTAGGTCGGCTCCACAATCTGACGAGGGCGAATCTTGTGTCCATTAACTGACATGTAAGGTTTATCTCGACTGCCAAGCACCACCACCACTCCATCATCTTTGTCGAAGCTGTGATGAATCAGAGATCGATGGAACACCACAGCCCCATTGCATGGAGCCCAGTGCTTTGCTTCGAAGTAATACTTGTCAGTCTCCTTGTCCTGCCAGAGATATGCATAGAGGACCCGATACCTTTTCATCCTCCTTCTCTCAAAAAACTTCCACAAGAGTCTCCACATACAATAATCTCCAATGCTGAGGAAGAACTTCGTCTCGAGGGATTCTACACTATTTATAAACCTTTTTCAGCTTCTATAAACTCGTCGAGGTCGCCATTCAACACCCGGTCTACATCTCTCACCTCAACATCTGTTCTATGATCCTTAACCATCTTGTATGGGTGTAACACATATGAGCGGATTTGACTCCCCCACTCGATCGAAGTTGTTTTGGAAACATACATCCCCTTCTCCTTCGCCTTTCTCTCCTCGTCTTGTAGTTTATATAGTTTGGCCTCAAGCATGGCTAGAGCTCTCTCCTTGTTCTGTGCCTGACTCCTCTCGCTCTCCACATGCACCGCAAGGTTAGTGGGTATGTGGACCACGCGCACTGCAGTCTCGCGCTTATTAACATTCTGTCCACCCGGACCACTAGACTTCGAATACTCAAGCCGAATATCTTCAGGCGGTATGCTAACCTCACCAACCTTCTCGAACTTCGGTATTACCTCAACCATAGAGAAGGAAGTGTGACGAAGCTTCTTGGCATTAAAGGGCGAGATGCGTACCAATCGGTGCACCCCTGATTCGTTCTTCAGAGTGCCGTACACCCCTTTACCGCTTATTTCAAGAGTGATGTTTCTATATCCTCCATGGTCATTATCATTCTTGTGCATTACAGAGTAGCTCCACCCCTTATTACCAAAATACTTCAAATACATTTGAAGCAAGATGTTTGTGAAGTCCTCTGCATCGTCACCACCCGCACCGCTAAATATAGTCATCACCGCATCGCCCTTGTCGTACTTGCCGACACCCTCTAACTCGTCCTTAAGATTCTGAAGTTCCTTAATAGCACCTTGTGCTGAGTCCTTATCATTCCAAAAGTTAGCGTCTTGCATCCGCTCCTCTAGGGCATCAATCTTCTTCTGTATTTCATCCTTACTGGCCATGTATT
>DAORIT010000007.1:18699-20338 GCA_035438685.1 Parcubacteria group bacterium
TGAGCCAAAGGTGAGGATCGAACTCACGACCTGCAGTTTACGATACTGCCGCTCTACCAACTGAGCTACTTTGGCACAAGAAGCATTCTAACACTTGGAGCCAAGACCCGGGATCGAACCGGGGACCTCTTCCTTACCATGGAAGTGCTCTACCGACTGAGCTATCTTGGCACAAAACACGAAAGAACAGGCCCAATAGTATTACAAATCAGCCTCTTTTTAAAGTGCAGGTGGATTATTCAAACACATCCTTAATTCACTAGTGTCTGTCCATCCACACTGACCACTTGCCTGTCTTTCGCACTTAGCACTTCTATAGCATGCGTACTCTGCCCTAAACTCACACGTAGAAACCATTTCTTCTTTATCAGAGCAAATTTGGCTCGAGCACCCAGCAACAAAGCAACCTTTTGCCCCTATTGGAGCCTGAGCTCTTTTGGTTACTTCGAAGACAAATTTGTAATCATTAGCTAGAGTCTCTCCCTGCATCTTCTCAGGCGAAACAGAAACCAACTTTATTTCCTCTGCTTCAGTGGTGATTGAACCACCTAATTCTATTGTGGGAGTAGAAGCACCAAGACCAGAATATACCTCAACTTTAACCTTAAGAGTCCCAGCCCATATGCAATTAACATTCACCGGACAACGACTATCCTGAACAACCTCGGTCGGCTTGATAGAGATATTTCTAAATACACCTGACTCACCAATCTTAAGAGTTATCTGACCCTCTTCCGGTTCCTTAGTTGGAAAGACATCTCCAATAACTACCGAATCCGAAGAATTAATTGGTGCATAATAATCAACAAACCAAGCCACACCTGCCACGATCGTAAACACTAATACTAAAAGTATTAGAGATGTTAACTGCTTCCACATATAAAAGAAACTTTACTCTTTTTTGATCAAGTAGTACAGAGCGAGTGGTGCTCCCCAGTTAGCAAATCTTTCGATAAAGTCCCAGATTGGCATACCAACTATTGGCCTCACTAGTGCTGTCCAGAATCCCCAGAACACAGCCCAAAGGAGTATTGGCTTCATCGGCTTAACTAAGACAACTAGTGCCACAATGAGATCCATAATACCAACAAGCATGAGTAGAGTGGTCGCCGTAGCCGGGTCACTTACTCCAAACTTAGCAAACCACTTAACCCAGTCTGCCTTGCCTTGTAGAGCAAATACTGCGTGGCCCAAAAACTCGCCTGCTACGGCAATACGCAAGACCCAAACAGCCTTTTGTGAATTGGACATAAATATAAAAATTACTAATAAATCCCTTATAAATTATACTCCTAATTTAGGAAACAAAATTGTTGCGGGTGCCCGATTTGCACGGACGCCTACAGGTTATGAGCCTGTCGAGGTACTGCTCCTCCAACCCGCTGTAGAAAGCCATTATATCGCACTCTACTGACAAAATCAATGTAAAATAGTATAGTACTAGCCACGCAATGTGAGACAGCTTACGGCAGTAAGCCAAAGCTTGTCGGCGTAGCTCAGTTGGTTAGAGCGTGGGACTCATAAGCCCAAGGTCGGAGGTTCGATCCCTCCCGCCGACACATTGCGGTCATAGCTCAACTGGTTAGAGCACTCGCCTGTCACGCGAGAGGTTGCCGGTTCAAGTCCGGTTGACCGCGCA
>DAORIT010000008.1:0-11708 GCA_035438685.1 Parcubacteria group bacterium
CAGCATCCCGACAAGCCCTCCCCTTGTCGGGTTTTGTTGTTTAGATTCGATGCGGTTTTGACTTGACTTTTGGATGATTTTGTGATATCGTCTAGGTTAGAAGCTCATTGTAACTACTACATCCACGCGACATAGTCGCAAGGAGACAAATTGTTAACGGCATTGTTGGTATTACTCATCCTCACGGCCTGGTTCCTGGCAGCAGGACTCTGGTTCGTGAAGAGCGGAACGATCGTCGCGGTACTCAGGTTTGGGCGATTCGACAGAGTCGCCCGGCCAGGACCGAACATCATCATCCCGATCTTCGAGAGTGGTGAGAGGTTCTCGACCCAGACCCATCAGACGGAGTACCCCCTACCTGACTCGTCAGGCAAGAAGACACCCTTCCGCATCTTGCAAAAGGGGTTGAGAGAAGCCAAGTTCTACAAGCTGAAGGATCCCAACCTTGATCCCTCAGACCCGGAATCATATGAATTCGTTTATGTTGACGAGTTCATCAAGGAGAACGGGGTGCAGAACACTACATTGCTCGCCGCAATGGAGAACGACCCATTGCACTCCCCGCTCACGAGCGAGGTGGCAGTGGTCGCAGAGTGGAACCTGTACGCGGAAATGATCCGAGTGCAACGCTTCATCGAGAACATCGAGCCAAGAGACGGTCGTACCAGAGAGGAAGAAGTGGACAAGCGCATCGAAGACGTGATCGCCAAGACTCTCCAAGAGTTCCTTGGCGAGATCACTGTCGGCCACGCGCGAGACCGGTTCCCTCTATTGAATGGCCTGATCAAACTACGGCTTGAAGAGCTTGTTGGTGAACATCTCACGAACGGCGTGCCTGATGAAAAGGCTTGGGGCATCAATGTCACCAAGGGTTACATCAAAAACATCGACCCCGGCCACACAGTGAACAAGCAGAGGTCTGAAGCTGCTGGCTCAGTCAGTGAGATGCAGAAGACGATCAACGCAGCAGAAGCTGAGGCCGTTGCCACGGTCAAGGCTGGCAATGCTGAAGCCAAGAAGATCGAAGCTGTCGGCAAGGCCACGAAGGAAGCTACCATCATGGCTGGTGACGCTGAGGCACATAGAATCAGGGTCACCGGCGATGCGACGAAGGACGCCATGATGAAGCAGAATGATGCCAGGGCAGATGAGATTGAGAGGGTGGTCAAGCCCTCAGCAGCAGACCCTCTCATGGTCGAAGTCGTCAAGGCTCACGCCTATCGCGACAACGGCACCGTGATCGCAGTTGGGGGCACGCCTCTCATCAATACATCTCCGAAGTAGTCGTACCCAGGGCCAACCAAAGTATCGGTTGGCCCTTTTTCATACTTAAATAACTTGACAAAATAGTATTTTATGCATATAATATAGAAAGAACAAACTGATCTCTCAACCTTGGAGGAAGCATGACCCTGACTCAGTGGTTCATCCTGACGATCGGAGTCCTCGGACTCATCGCCATCGTGGTGTACAAGAGTGGATGGAGACCGAAGAAGGCTGCTGTAGCACCTACTGGAGCTACCGTAGTCCCTGGCAAGAAGTCAGAGGGTTGGTGGAAGAAGAACTTCGGCTCGGTGATCATGATCGCGGTCTTCGGATACGTCGCATGGGCGATGTACGCCCACGGTGACCGAGTGGTCAAGAGCACCGACAGCACCCGAGCACTCGCGAACGCTCTCGCCGAAGCGAACCAGATGAAGAAGGACGCGAGCAAGCTCTTCGTCGACACCTTGGTCATCTTCGCAACGGAAGAAGGTTCACCCACAATCGAGATCCCCAAGGGAGCGAAAGTGCGCTTCGAGCGGATGGAGGATGTCTCCTACGCTCTCCACTACGAGACCGAGAATGGAAGGACTGGTACCGTCGAGTTCCGTAAGGAGCTCGAGAGCATCATCTCTCTCCCACCCGACCTGAAGAAGGTCGAGTTCCTCTCACTCGAGAAGAGCTCGGTCAGGATCATCTTCATGTCGACAAAGCCACTCGAACACCGAGTGACCCCGTACGAAGGCCCCCGCATCATTGCGGGGGCTGTTTTCTATCTACATTTGGCGGTTAGGTACGGTATTTAGATATTGCGGACTAGATATTCCGAAGGTGTTGAGCACAATCCTCATAAGCCCGTAAGCAGAAAACATGACAAACATCCCTATCAATCCATAAAGAATCTTCTTCTTCCCCTCCTCTCTATCCTTACTCTCCCCAGCTTTAGATATGAACTGGTATAGACCCCAGAAGAACACTAGGAAAGCTATGGCGAAGACTAGGACAATGATCGGATTGATGATGACAGCATTAACACTGTTTAAGAACCGAGAGATGTCCATCCGTGAGAGATTAGAGTCCCGGAACAGTAGGAACATTAGCACTGCCGCCTGTGTCCACATTTAAGTTGTCTGCAATGAAGCCAACAAGACCCCAAACAGCAACCATAACAAAGAGACCTATAAGGCCGTAGATCATGATCCTCTTACCATCCTCCTTGTTATCCTCATTGCCTGCGGCAAAGATGAACTTCATCAAACCCCAGAAGAATGCAAGTAGAGCAAGTCCAACAACAACTGGTAACGCAGTATCGACTAATCTACTAATTGAGTCTAGGAGAGTATTAACTCCACCAAGAGTCTGTGCAAAGGCTACGCTTGGACCAAGTGCTAATGCTGTGTAAAGTAACTTTTTCATGTATAGCTTTTAAACTTAAATTAATTGTAATGTACCGGGACAGGTACCTCATAATGATACCTCATATCCTCGAACTCATAATCGAGTACTCCACAGGTCTTGTTAAATCGTCTGGATCTGGATAATTCCAGCACCTGGATCAATATTCAAATCCCTTTGGAAAAAACCTATAATCCCCCACACTGAGAACATAACAAAGAGTGCGACCAAACCGTAGACCATCACCTTCTTACCCTCGATCTTAGATTGTTCATTGCCTTGGGAGAAAATGTATTTAGCCAAGCCCCAGAAGAAACCAAGAAGTGCTAGGCCGGCTACTATAGGGATAGCGAGTTCTACTAGATTACCGAATTCAATTATCAATGTTCTTAAGTTTTGCATCAATATATTTTATTACACTCTGCCATTCTCCGGTAGTAGAGGGAACCCCATCTGCCCCCAGCCGAAACCACTATAAAAGAAAGTGAGTATCCCCCATATGGAGACCATTACGCCAAGACCAACAAGTCCCCATTTCATCATCTCCTTACCCTCCTCGAGACTCTTAGTATCGTCTGACTTGATGATGAAGTTAAGCAACCCTCTAAAGAACATAAGAAGAGAGAGACCTGCAAGAACCAAAATAAGAGGGTTAATCAACCCGAGAAAGATGTTTACCAGGCTTCTAAGATCTGTAGGCATTATGCTCTAAGTGAGTTAACTGTGTTCTCTATGACAGTAGTGAGCACCTTCGCCCCTAGAAGAATGGCTGCTCCGATAGCTGTATAGGTAAGAGCGGCTTTTGCTGTTTTAAGCTCCCCATCATTACCCTGCGCCATGACGAATTTAAATCCAGAGTAGATGAATGCTAAGACTACCAAGATGCCTCCAATTGGTAGGAGCACTCTGTCTACAATAGTATTCACAAACATAAATAGGTTGCAGTTACCTCCTGCTCCTCCACAGTTAAATGGGTTTGGTATTGAGCCACTACCACCAGACACGGTCTCGCCCCCCCTCTGTGCACTAACGAAAGTAACACTGATGAAAAAGACTAGGATGAAAGCGAATATATGTGGAGAAAATTTCTTCATATTTAAATGATACTACTATTTAGGAACTCTGGGCTAAGTAACACGCTGGTAATAGTCTTCACTATCACCCATGCGGCAAGGACGAAAAAAAGACCTTTAAGGACATTAACTCCTGCATCTTTGGCCTTTTTCATTGCGCCAGCATCACCTTGAGAAGTTAAGAGTTGGAAACCGACCCAAATAAAGGCGATAGAAGCACCGAGAATAGCTATAACAGTGAGATTGTTTATCACCACATTCGCAAGCTCAATCAAATCGTCGAAACCACAAGGATCGCTCGTACCGAGTGCTCCGTCACACACTATCAATGGCTTCCAGATTCGGTCCATGAATTATTTTTCTAACAAGTTATTAAGGGCGGTGTTCGCAGCACTCACGGCTTCGTCTACTCGAGCACGACCAGAGGTGACAGACTCAACCATGTCGACAAAGATCTTCCTCGTTGCCTTAGGTTCTGGGTCACGCCACCAATCAGATTGTAACGCCGCTCCATAGAAGGTGAACCCCGCAGGATCTGTAGGCGGTTGAGCAAGCAAATCTCTCCTTGCTGGTACGACTGGTGTAATAGAAGTAAGTGCACTAGCAGACTCCTTCGATACTAAGGCAAGTGCCCCGGCAAGAGCACCGGCGGGGTCTCTAGTCGAGCGTACTAGAGCAATACCGTAAAGCTTGCCAGAAGTGATGCTCTTACCTGAGGCTCTTGATTGAGGTACTGGAGAGACGCCTATGTCCATAGTAGGGTTCTTGGCTTTGAGAGTTGGCAGCTCGCTTGCGAAGCCGAGATACATAGCGCTCTTGCCACTCGTGAAGTGGTTCTCTGCAGATACTTGAGAGCGGTTCCAAGAATAATATGACTTCTGTGGGTTCGCGAACTGAGTGTAGAACTCTAGTGCGGACAAACTTGGTATTTGAGCACCACCATTACTCTCAAGTAGAGTTGAGCGCAAGTTCTCTCCTGCAAATGCAGTGATAGGCGTCCCCGCTTGAAGTAAGAGTAGGGTCATGATCTCCTTCACATGAGGAATATTCTTGGCCTCGCCGAGTGCCATCGCAGACTGAGTTATGTTACCTGCACCATCTTTGTTGGTTAGCTTGGTTATATATGTGTAAATCTGATCCCAGTACACCGGAGGGACGGCGAGCGATGCCCTGGCAAACATCTCTCTGTTCCAATACATAACCATTGGGTCAACATAGAGAGGAAGTGCGTAAGTACCGAGAGTTGTCTGGAAGAGTTTGGCCTCAGAGATAAATGTATTTGCGAAGTCTGCTGGTCTTACACTCTCGTTTGGTATAAGCATGAGCTTCTCGCTCTCACTCATGATGCTATCCACCCCAAGGATGATCAAGTCCGGTCCCTTACCAACTGCGAGCGCATCAGTAAAATCTTTTGAAAGTGTACTCTCTGCCTTCTCAACATAGTTATAAGAGAAAGTGCCATCCTTCGAGAGTCCAGCAGTAGACACTAGGTCAGAGAAGTCGTAAGCCGATAATGAACCCCAGATAGTAATATTGGTCTTAGATGTACCACTACCTCTGTTCTGAGAGAAGAGTATGACTGCGATAACAATGAAGGCTCCGAAAACAACTAAGAGCACTATTTGGAATTTCGACATTTGATTCTATTGTAGAGGTTTCTTAAAGATTAGACCATAGTGCTTCTCCCCTGCATTGAAGCTCCTCTCGAAGACGAACCCAGCTTTTTCGAAGAACTTTTTTGTATCCACTTCGGGGATGGCCTTACCTTGGAGATAATCTTTCTTACCTGTGAGCATAGTGAGATCCGTCCACTCAACGACACAGGCCTTACCTCCTGGTTTAAGCACTCTCTTTGCTTCCTCTAGTGCAGTAGGAATGCTGTTTAGCTGAAACAAAATATTAGAGAAGACCACGCCGTCTGCATAAGCGTCACGTAGCCTTACTCCGCCCAACTTCTCAATATTGCCGTCTAACACATCTACATTAGTCTGACCGAGCTCCATAGATTCGTTCTTTAACTTTGAAAGCAGGGGCTTGTCTATATCAATAGCGACAACCTTACCCGCCTCACCTAGGGCATGTGATAGTGCGAGCGAGTAGTGCCCTGCACCGCTACCCAAGTCGACCACTCTCTGACCGGGGATAAAGCCGAATTCTAAAACATTCTTCTTTGGATCAGTAAACATGAGCTTTATTATAGCACCAATCTTATCCACATTTGACAAATAGTAAAAAATGGATTATTGTATAAAAAGAGTTGTTCCCCGCAGTACAGTTCAAAACCTTAAGAAAGGACAGGTTCGTGATGTGTTCCATGACGGAACTCCGGGATTCCGCCAAGACCAAGAAGTCTGGCACCATTCTGCTCCCCTCAACTGTGAAGCAGATCCCCACTGTCGTAAAGAAGGGGGATCACCTCTTCTACGTCGAAGGTAACGGCAAACTCCGATTCGCGGAGGACCTCGACCCCATGCCCATCTCCGAGCTCCCGCTCTCCCAGATCCCGCCGAGGTTGCTCACCTTGGTGGCAGGCAAGCAACTTGCGGGGGAGAAGATCATCCTTTACGCGCGGAACTAACCATCCGCCCACAGGCTCCTTAGGGAGCCTTTTTTCTACCTGAGACGCTTTACAAATTTTCATATCGGGGTATGATACTCTGCAGGATGATCGAACAAAGTCGATCATTGCTTGTTCCTTCCACACACGGAGTGTGCGCATGAAGTTGAAGCTCCTGCCCCTCGCGCTGATCGCCGTTTCCCTCGCCATGCCGCCCACCGCGGATGCCGAGATCACGAAGTTCAACAACGGCTTCATCGACCAGTCCCGCGCGGCGCCGGCCGACTACACCCTCGAGGTGTACGCCCGGCAGCTCGACTTCCCCAGCTTCATCCTCACCTCCAACCCGGCGATGCCCGACCTCATCATGGTCGGTCTCTCCGAGCATCGCGCGTACAACGCCTCCCGTCTCGCCGCCACCATGGTCGTCGTCGACCAGGAGGTGAGCCCTTCGGGCGATCTCGCGGTCATGATCACCTCGTCCACCCGTCTGCTTACGCGGAGCAAGAACCAGACGACGGCGATCGACGCGCGAAGTACCACGCGGTACCCGGCCACGGCGACGAACACCGACAAGGCGATGACCCTCGTCGATCTCGGCATCGTGAACCGATGTTGATGACCAAGCCCTCCGAGTGAGCTGACGCTCACCAAGAGGCATCCAGCCCAGACAACGATACACTGTTGTCTGGGCTGACTCTTTTTATACTAGTTTTTAAGGCTTGACATTTTGTTAATTTGGGTTTATTATGTAGTTAGTATTGGTCGAATTCCTCGACCAACTCTGTACCCCTCATCAAAAGGAGAAGTCAGTGAAGATCGTGGATTACTTGAGGATCGTGGGGTTCTGCTTCGCACTGATCGCTGCCCCACTCGTCCAGTTCCTCTCCGTTGCTGTCGTCCTCGGGATGGTCGCCGTCTCTGCTGAAGCGCAGCAGACCAAGATCCAGGTCGTCGTTCCGGTGATCGAGATCACTAGGACGAACACCCCCGCGAGCACGAGCTACAACTCGTTCATCATCGATCACAACCCGAGCGCGGCACGACCAAACTTCGAGGTGAGCTCCGGCGAGAAGGTCGACATCTTCTTCAAGGCAAGCCGGGCAACGGCCTGCCAGGTGGACAACCCAGCGGACAACGAGCCCGCTACCGGCATCACACTCGAATCGAACTTCTCGATCGGCCCCCAGCACGGCTGGTACCCAGCGATGGGCAAGACCAGCACGATCAAGTTCAGCTGCATCGATCGCTTCATGAAGTCGACCGAAGCGGTCGTAACGATCTCTCGACGATGATCAACAAGCCCCGCTTGCACAGTAGTGCAAGCGGGGCTGATCTTTTTTATATATTCAAATTTTTACAAACAAATGAGAGATGCAAGAGAGTCACCGTCGCGAAGCTTCATTATCCTAACTCCCTGAGTCGATCTACCGAGTACTGGGACTTCAGCGATATCAACACGCACCACTTGAGACTTCTTAGAAATAGCTATCACCTCAGACTCCTCTTCAGTCACAACCTGGCTCGCCATTACATCTCCAGTCTTGTCTGTAACCTTGGATGTCAGTATCCCACTACCACCCCTACCTTGGATCTTATATTCATCTAGCTCTGTGCGCTTGCCGTAACCGTTAGCTGAAATGACGAGCAGGTGCGCATTCTTCCAAGCACTTTTAATTACATGTGCTCCGATAACCTCATCTTTCTTATCAAGAGAAATTGCTCTCACTCCACCAGCAGTGCGTCCCATCTCACGGATGTCAGAGTCTTTGAATCGTATAGACATGCCCTCTTTGGTGACGAGAGACACTGTGTCACCCTTCTCCGCATGACCTACCGCAACAAGCTTGTCTCCAGTATCAAGGCGAATTGCAATGATCCCGCTCGATCGCACATCGGTAAATGATTTTGCAGACACACGCTTACCAGTACCGTCCTTGGTAATAAGCACGAGTGATCCCTCGATATTCTTCGCGTCTTTTGGCATTGCGAGGATCGAGGTCACCTTCTCCTCAGCACTAAGGTTAATGAAGTTCATTATAGACTTGCCTCTGGTAGCACGCTTGGCCTCTGGTATGTCATACATTTTGATCTGATATGCCTTACCTTTGTCGGTAAAGAAGAGTAAATCCGAGTGAGTAGAAGCCACAAGGAAGTTTGTGACGAAGTCCTCCTCCTTCGTATCCAAGTCCACCACTCCGACTCCACCGCGCTTCTGTCTCTTATACTCGTGTGGATCAGTACGCTTGATGTATCCGCCAGATGTGAGTACTATCGCCTGCTCTTCGTCAGGTATTAGGTCTTCCATAGAGATATTCTTCACCCCACCCTTAACAACCTTAGTACGACGCTCGTCACCATACTTCTCCGATACCTTGAGTAACTCCTCTTTTATTAAATTGCGAATCTTTTTGTCCGAAGATAGGAGATCCTTAAGATATGCAATAAGGGTCTGTACTTCCTTAAGCTCATCCTCAATCTTCTTCCTCTCTAGGCCTGCCAACTTCTGCAGTCTCATCTCAAGAATGGCATTTGCCTGAAGTTCAGAGAACTTAAAGGTCTTCATGAGACCTGCTCTGGCATCATCAACAGTCTTTGATGCGCGTATTAACTTCACTATCTCGTCTATATGATCAAGTGCCTTCTTGAGTCCGAGGAGGATATGCTCTCTGGCCTCTGCTTGTGCAAGATCGAAGGCACTTCTCCTTCTTATCACCTCGTCTCTATGCTTCACAAAGCTCTCGAGTATACCCTTCAAGGACATGGTTTGAGGCACACCATCCACTAGTGCCACCAAGTTCACATGGAAGGTATCTTCGAGTTGGGTGTGTTTGTACAAAGCATTCAAAACCTTTTGTGGCTGACTACCTTGCTTCAGGTCAATAACGATACGAATGTCTTTAGTCGACTCGTCACGAAGCGCTTTGATACCCTCAATCTTCTTCTCTCTATGTAGTTCAGCGATCTTCTCTATAAGAGTAGACTTGTTCACTCTATAAGGAATCTCGGTGATGATAATCTGCTCGATCTTGCCGTCGTCCACGATCTCGGCTACTCCACGAGCAAGTATTCCTCCGCGACCGGTAGCGTATGCATGGGCAATGTCTTTCTGATTATAAATAATGCCTCCAGTTGGGAAGTCGGGTCCTTTCACGAACTCGAGTAAGTCCTCGGTTGTTGCATCTGGATCATTCAAGAGCATCACAGTCGCATCAACAACTTCGTTTAAGTTGTGAGGAGGGATGTTCGTCGCCATACCCACAGCAATACCAAGTGTACCGTTAAGCAAAAGGTTTGGTGCGGCACTAGGCAAGACCACAGGCTCCTTCTTGGTACCGTCGTAGTTAGGACGAAAGTTAACAGTATCCTTCTCAATGTCACCAAGTAACTCTTGAGCGAGTTTACTCATCTTGGCCTCGGTGTATCGGTAAGCAGCAGCTCCGTCTCCGTCAATAGAGCCAAAGTTACCCTGACCAATCACTAGTGGGTAACGGGTAGAAAATTCTTGAGCGAGCTTAACCATCGCGTCATACACCGACGCATCGCCGTGTGGGTGATAACTTCCTAGCACCTCTCCGACTACCGTAGCACTTTTCCTCGTCTTCGCAGAAGCTGTAAGACCAATCTGATGCATCGCGTAGAGGATGCGTCTGTGCACAGGCTTCAACCCGTCGCGGACATCAGGCAAAGCGCGATCAGTAATAACTGACATGGCATAGTCGATGAAGGAGTCCTTCATCTCTGTGACGATCGAACGCGAGACTACTCTCTTACTGTCTTCGGTATTATCTGTCATCACTGGTTACTAGATTCTTCCAAGAGTTCTTAAGCGAGCCAACAACCTTCTCCAAACTGTTTTGGCTAGCTGTTGCAGCCAGATTCACTGTACCAGTCTCCTTCTTCACCACCATAGGCTTCGCACCGAACTTAACTCCAGACCAAATAGCAAAGATCGAGAGAGTGACAACCGCAGAAGTAAGTAGAGCAAACCTTCTCTTGTGGTGCCTTGGCTTGGTATGTAGCTCGCTTAAGTACTTTCTCATATCTTTATATTACAATTTATTCTTCCTTAAGTACCACTATCTCACCTTCTTTGCCTTCGAGGTCCTTCTTCTTAAGCACGAGTTTATCAATTGGGTCCACCTTGTCCTCTCCGGCTTCTTTGATAAATTTCTTCAAGCTCTCGGCACTGTAATGCATTGGGATAATAAGGGCGGGCTCAAGCTTCACACTCAACTTGTATCCTGTATTTGGGTCGAGTACTCCGTCTCCTCCAACAGGTACGAATAGTAGATCAATGTCCTCTAACTCCTCAATAATACTGGAGTCCAAATCTGAGTTAGCCAAGTCACCGAGGAAACAGATATTCATACCCTCTACATTCATCTTGTATACAGTGTTGATGAGGTCACCCTTGCCTTTAGACAAAAATCCTTTGATCGAGACATCCTTAACCTCGTACTCTCCCGGACCAAAGATGACAAATCCAGACTTCTCCGAGGTCTCACTCCTCTTCGAGGTAAAGAGTGTAATGTCGGCAGCAGTCTTCGAAGTAGGATTGATACTTAAAGAGAGAGATCCTTGTGAGATCTTGAAAGAAGACTGGCCTTGGTAGGTCACTATCATGCCTATATTTTAGCATATTTGAGGCTAAAAACCAGTACATTTCTCTTCATCTTAAACTTGACAATGCAGTCAATTTAAGACATTATACCCACAGAACCCGAACCCCTCATGGAGGTAGTAAATGACGAAGCCCGCTGACCCGCACGGACAGAAGGTGGTGGAGAAGGACGAAGACGATGTGAGCTGGTACACCGATTGGCGGTGGCTGGGCATCATACTCTTGCTGATCTTGATGCTCGGTTTGGTCATCTTCCGGCCCTGGGACAAGAACAAGGAAGAAGTGGCCGAGGCCGTGTCGACGCCCGAGACGAATCAGGTCGACTCGACTTCCGTCACCCATTCGTCTCCAATGATCACGCTTCCACCTGCACCGAAGTATTGCGATGTGAGCGACAGCACACAGACCTTCTGCTCGAGTGACCCGCAGACGATCGAGGTGCTTCAGAACGGCGAACTCCGCCTCGCGAATCTCGGTGAAGTGCGCATCTGCGCTCGCAAGCCGATCAAGAGCATCACATACAAGGTGGTGCCGAACGGCAAGTTCGACTTCACTTCATCACTCGACATCGAAAATCCTCGCTGCGACAAGTTCTTTGTCACGAGGGGTGACCAGTGATCCAAGGAATCAAGAGGGCTCTCTGGACCACTATGGGTCTGACAGTTCTCATGCTTGGCATCTCTTCGGCAATAACAGTTGCAGAGGTGCTGAGCAAGCAGATTCCAAGAGCTGTCAAGCTCGATCCAATTACGGTGCGTAGGAGTCGATTCCGCACCATCTCCCCGGACGAATCTGC
>DAORIT010000008.1:11808-18848 GCA_035438685.1 Parcubacteria group bacterium
AGATGACTGTACCCCCAAAGACCCGCTAGCACACACTAGCGGGCTTTTTCTTACCCATTTCCAATTAACTACCCTTACCTAACCCTCCTATTGGTAGGGTTATCCACAGTTTATCCCCATATTTCTACCAAGGCCGGGCCTCGGGTATGATGTGAGTTTTGCAAAAAAGTGCTTGACATTTAAAACATAGTATGCTAAGGTATATGTAGATCAGTTCCTGCCCGTACGCCACCGTGGCGTGCGGGTGCTGCCCCTCACTCTCGCCTGAATCCAGCGAATTGGCTACCTGGCGGTAAACCAATGAGCCTAGGTGAGACAGTGACGGGCTACTCCGCTCCGGTCAGACTGGTGGCCACTCGGCAATCAACTCGACTCGGAGCTTGCGCAGGGCGGACGCATTCCGCCCAACCACAGTCGCCGACCCCACGGGGGTTTACAAAGGAGGTGAAACCATCGACCAACCCGCGGAGAATGGACAAGCTTAAGCTTCCCATGTCTCCAGGGCCCGCTTACACCAACATTGTCCCGGCAAGGACCGGCGTTGGAACACACAGAGCAGACGAAATCGCGGCATAGTTTTACCCCGCGGGCCCCGGACACGATCCGGGGCCCGCGGGAGCCCCCGCCACACGCAACCCCCACAAAGGGTTGTTCTTTTTTTATATTTAAAAGCATTTACAAACAGCTCATTTTCTGTTACCTTAATGGCTCGTGTGAGTTTAATAGCAACTCTTGGTACGTATCCCCTTCTAGCCTAGGCAAACACTCTTGAGGCTGAAGGACCGACCAAGAATCACACTAAATGTCAAAAGAAAAAGTTAAGAAGGAGAAGGTTGTCGAGGTAGACAACTCTCTTATGGGTCAGTTGGTAGCTAAGTCACCAAACCCACCTAAGGTTGAGGACGTGGTAGAGGGTTCTGTCATCAGCATCGACAAAGGAGCGGTGTATATCGACTTACCTCCATACGGTACCGGTATCATCTACGGACGCGAGTTCATGAACGCTCGTGACATTATCAAGAAGATCAATGTCGGCGACGCAGTCGCAGGTAAGGTTGTGTCGATGGGTGGCAAGGACGGTTACATCGAGATTTCTCTTAAGGAAGCAAGACAAGCACTCATCTGGAGCGACGCTGACGAAGCAATACGCGACAAGAGAGTCTTTGATATTCTTGTTACTGATGCCAATAAGGGCGGACTTATTTTGAACTGGCAAGGTATCCAGGGATTCCTCCCAGCATCACAGCTCAAACCTGAGCATTATCCTAGAGTTAACGATGGCGATAAGGACAAGATCTTAGACGAGCTAAGAAAGCTAGTCGGAGAGAAACTAACTGTCACTATCATCGGTGCAGCACCTAAGGAGGGTAAGCTCATCTTCTCTGAGAAGTCACCTGAGACCAAGAGCAAGGAGAGTATCCTCGCTCGTTACACTCTCGGCGACGAACTCATGGGTGAGATCACGGGACTTGTCGACTTCGGCGTCTTTGTTAAGCTCGAAGAAGGACTAGAGGGCCTAGTACACATCTCTGAGATCGATTGGGGTCTAGTAGAGAATCCTAAGGCAATGTTTAAGATTGGTGAGAAGGTGAAGGTGAAGATCATCGAGATCAAAGATGAGAAAATCTCACTCTCTATCAAGGCCTTGAAGGAGAATCCATGGAAGGATGCATCAAAGAACTACAAGAAGGACGATGTTGTAGAAGGTGTCATCATCAAGTACAACAAGCATGGTGCACTCGCTTCTATAGAGGAAG
This sequence comes from Parcubacteria group bacterium, assembly GCA_035438685.1. Classification (GTDB taxonomy): domain Bacteria; phylum Patescibacteriota; class Minisyncoccia; order Phycocordibacterales; family Zambryskibacteraceae; genus JAIFWN01. The sequence goes on from DAORIT010000008.1 coordinate 13,566, forward strand.
GTGTGGCAGGCCTAGTACATGTCTCTGAGTTCGGCTCTGAGGACAACCTAAGAGCGACTCTTGAGATGGGTAAGTCATACTCGTTCAAGATCACACTCTTTGATCCTAAGGAGCAAAAGATGGCTCTCTCGTACATAGACAAGAGTAAAAAATAAAGTAGAAATAATTCTGTTTTAAAGAAATCCCCACTCAGGTGGGGATTTCTTATTATGAATTTAAAATGAATGTTACAGTTGTTGTAGATACTGAACTTAACAAGAGGCCAAAAATGGGCGATCGAATGATTGAAGAAGACAACATCAAGGAATTGATTGTCTTCTCAGTATTGGTGTGTCTCATCAGGGATAAGGGGTACCGAAGAGATTCAGTCTCGGTCCTCAAGCTACACGAGTGTTGGCACCTCATTAAGGAGACGAAGATCGAAGGTGTCAATGTCAACTGGTTCAGAAAGAATCCTGTCACACGTATTTGGGAAGAGCTCGACCGTGCCATCCAGAGGCTTGTATTTAGCCATTGGATCGAGCGCGGCAAAATCTATCGATCGAGCACTCTTAGTCTGTTGACTGGCACCACGACCGAAAGGAAGGTTTTCACTGAGTATTGGCGAATCTATTCGGCCATACTCCAGATCTTCCCTGATTTCGCGAGACTCTATGATGCCATCGAGGAACCCGTCGTGATCGACGGTATCCGAGAGATGCCGATACACGGGCTCGAGAATCAAGTTTCTACCCCCGAAGCGTAGCTTCGGGTTTTTCTTTGCATAAATACATAATTTGTGGCTATATGGGTTCAGATTGAACCCCAAACGGAGGCAATATGCCCAAGTTCCGCCATGGAGAAGCCGAGGACTGGAGAGATATCATTACTCTCTACCTCATCTACTGCTTCGATCGCATCAACCTGCGTGAGATCGAGGTCGCCCCACTACACGTAGTCTTGCAGAGCGTGATGAACCATATTCGAAGAGAATGTGATCTCACAGAGTCAGATATCGACATGTACATCGGCTTCGTCTATGATGCGGGCAAGCAGCGATTCCCAGCATTTGAGACTTCGCTTCAAAAACTCTTGGAAGACCTCGTTATCGAACAGGATAACGATGGAGTGCGAGACTTGATCAGGATCATCGGTCGTGGACTAAACACCGCCGAGAGGAACTTGAGAAAGCGCTATCCGAATCTCGCCGATGCGGACAAGAGCTTCTTCCTCATGGTCTGCGGTCGAGCAGTCAACAACTACAAAACTTTGGTGAATGTACCAAACCGCGACGATTAGGCGCGGTTTTTCTTAACTAATTAAACTGAGTCATTGCTGCCTCGTATCCATCATCAATTATTGTCTCTACAGCAGTTACCAAATTCTTGAAGACCTTCTTAAGCTCGAGTAATTCCTTTGGGGTGAACTTACCTAAGATATGTTTCTCTATATCACCCTTCTTGCCTATACCAATACGGATCCTTATGAACTCCTTGGTCTTCACTGCCCTTGCAACAGACTCTAGACCCTTGTGTCCACCAGAACCTCGGTTATAAGAAATCTTCATAGTGCCGAGTGGTAGGTCCAAATCATCATAAATAACAATCAATTTCTCTGCAGCCTTCTTACTTTTGACTACCTTAGACACCGCACTTCCCGATTTATTCATGAAGGTGTCTTGATGAATGTATTTGGCCTTAACTTCTTTGTTTTCTAGGACCTCAACAGCCATTTTGCCAGCATTGTGACGAGTCTTGGAGTACTCCTCACCCGGATTTCCTAGGCCAATTATTGTGTACATGAAAAGATTATAATACAATGTCTCGAAATTATGGAACCGATTGTCACTAATACAGAGTCCAAACAGAATTTTTGGAAAGAATTAGTGAAATTGGTGCTCGTTGCAGTTGTAATAGTCGTCCCCTTCCGTCTCTTCATCGCTCAACCATTCATTGTTGATGGTGCCTCGATGGATCCAACCTTCAGGAACAGCCAATACTTGATAGTCGACGAGCTTACTTACCATTTCAACACCCCAGAGAGAGGCTCGGTGCTCATCTTCAAGTACCCAAAAGATCCAAAAAAGTTTTTCATCAAGAGAGTAATAGGTTTACCGGGTGAAGAAGTAAGGATCATTAATGGAGAAGTAACTATCGTGAACACAGAGAATCCAAATGGGCTAAAGTTAGTTGAGCCTTATGTTGTGTACAAGAAGGAAGACTCTCATTCGGTCAAATTAGGAGAAGGCGAGTACTTCGTCATGGGTGATAACCGCGCGGGGAGCTCTGACTCAAGATTCTGGGGTCCCGTACCTGAGAAAAATGTTGTTGGTCGACCAATCTTTCGTGTTTGGCCACTTAGTCTATGGCCAGGTAGCTTAGAAAAATTTACAAATGAGAAAAACTGAATTCGATAAACCACTATGGATAGCAGCACACTTCGGCTTCTCGCCGATCGATGCCCCGTCCGTCACTCCAATAGATATCAAAATTACCAAAGACTGCGAGGAAGATGTACCTAAAAACAGCAATCAACTAGTCTGTAACGCTCCAGAGAAGGCCGCCTTCATCAGGCATTACGTAGATAAGAAATTGGCCAGTCTCCCCCACCCACTTGCAGTATCTTGGAAGCGAGGTCACAACTACTCGCTCGAGCTTGTAGGTTACCCCGTGGGAGTAGCCGAGGCCAAGCTTATTCGTACAGCACTCTCTGTCTTGACCGAAGAAGGTTACAAGGACATGGTTGTCGAGATCAACTCTATCGGCGACAAGGACTCAATAGCTTCGTATGAAAGAGAGTTAAAGAATTTCGTAGCCAAGACTTGTCACAATCTCTCACAAGAGTTAAAGAAAATATTTAAAGACGACGCCTTCCAAATTGCTAAGTCGGGGAGCGAGGAAGCGAAAGGACTTAGGAAAGACATGCCCTCCTCTATTGCGAGCCTCACTTCTCAAAGTCGAGCTCAATTTAAGGAAGTGCTCGACTACCTAGATGCTTTGAAGATCGAGTACCGCTTCGCCCCAGAATTAGTCGGGCATAAAAATCTTTGTTCTGAGACCCTCTTTGCCATAAGAGATGCAGAGAACAATTTGCTCGCTGGTGGATTCAGATACTCAAGACTCTCCAGACGTTTCGGCTTCAAGCGAGAGCTACCTCTCATTGGTGCCACCATCTATGGGGGCAAGAAAGTTAAAGGAGTGAAAATTTACAAAGAAGCTCCCAAGTCAAAATTCTATTTAATACACCTTGGACGAGACGCGAGGATGAAGGCTCTTAACCTCATCGAACATTTGAGAGGCTATAGGATCCCAATACATCACTACTTGGGCAAAGATAAGCTAGTAGCTCAGATGCAGATGCCAGAGGCAACCAAGTCACCCTACCACCTCATCGTTGGGCAAAAGGAAGCCCTCGACAATACAGTTACAGTGAGAAATACCAACACTCGAGCTCAAGACACCATCTCCATGGACCACCTAACTGAGTACCTCAAACACCTACCTCTATAGCCATTTCAGGGCTTGCCTGAGCCCAAACCTTGTGCTAAAATGGCCCAACTAATGATAAATATCGAAGTAACCAAAGGTAGTAACGAAAACAACTTAAGCGTCCTAAGGCGCTTCCAAAAGCGTGTTCAAAACGCAGGTATTCTAGTGAAGGTTAGAGAGAAGCGTTACACCGAAAGAACCAAGAGTGAGAATGTTAAGCGTGCTAAAACCCTAAGCTATCTAAAAAGGAAGGAGGAAGTCGCAGAGTTGATGAAGCTCGGTAAGATGAACGAAGTTCAGAAGTTTGGCAAGAAGCGACGCTAATTTTATTTCGATGGATCTCTCCATCAAGAATCTCACACGTTCTCGAGCTCCCAAGCTCCCCTTTGAAGAAATAAAAAACAAAATTTTAGGTACTAAATACGAGCTATCGCTCGTTTTTATTGGTAGTACTCGCTCGAGAAAACTCAATTTGACTTACCGAGGCAAGGACAAACCTGCGAATGTACTCTCCTTCCCTCTCACTAAAAGTAGTGGAGAAATTTTCATCGATTTGAATAAAACAAAAACTTTTAGCACCGAACACCTCTTTATCCACGGCTTACTACATTTGAAAGGGATGCAACATGGCGGTAAGATGGAGAGTGAAGAACAAAGACTTTTGAAATTATTTAATGGCCAAACACATTTCCGTCGGCATCGACATAGGTAGTTTAAATATTAAGGTTGTTATAGCCGAGGAAGTTCGTGATGGAGCAAGAAGTGTGCAGAAGATTATCGGCACCGGACTCGCCGAAACTCGTGGTATAGATAAGGGATTAATTGTAAGCATCCCTGAGGTAGCTAGATGTGTACAGATGGCGGTGAGCAAGGCAGAGAAGCAAGCCAATGTCGAGGTCAAGCGAGCGTACGTGTCAGTCAGTGGCGCAGGACTAGGCAGTGCTGTTGCTACTGGCTCGGTAGCAGTCTCAAGAGCAGACCTAGAGGTCACAGCACTAGACATTGAGAACGCCCATGAGGCCGCAGAGAACTCTATCCCCGAAGCACTTTCGATCAACAGGAAAATCATCAACAGCATCCCGCTCGAAACGAAACTAGACGGCAAGCCAGCACTCACTCGTGTAGAGGGTATGCGTGGGAGTAAGCTTGAGGTTAAAATGCTTTTTATCACCTGTCTTGAGCATCATCTAGAAGATTTAATTAAATCAGTTGAGGAAGCAGGGGTCGAAGTTGTCGATGTCGTCGCTGGACCCATCGCCTCATCATTCGTTATCCTTTCAAAGAAGCAGAAGCGCGCTGGTTGCCTCCTTCTTAATATCGGCGCCGAGACAACCTCCATGGTTGTGTTTGAAAATTCTAATCCTCACTCACTCGAGGTCTTTGATGTAGGGGGTGCTGACCTCACAAATGATATTGCTCTTGGACTAAAGATCACTCTCGAAGAAGCAGAGTCTGTAAAACTTGGTTCCTACACCCGTGCCGAGTATCCCAAGAAGAAGTTAGACGACATTATTGGTAGGAGGCTCTCAAGCATTTTCGAACTAGTGGAGAATCACTTAAAGAAGATCAGCAGGAACCAACTCCTCCCAGCAGGAGTAATCCTCACCGGTGGTGCATGTGCACAATACGGTCTCAAGGACTTCGCCGAGAGTGCTCTCAAACTCCCTGCTCGAGTCGGCACAATACATTTTGGCGAGGAGGAGAAGACTTCGAACAAAGATCTGCCTTGGTCCACAGCGTACGGACTTGCTGTAGTTGGCTTCAACTCAGACAACGAACGAGGTTCTGTCGGCCAACAAGGTTTGGATAAATTTGC
>DAORIT010000009.1:0-2044 GCA_035438685.1 Parcubacteria group bacterium
ATATCATCTTAAACTCTCGGAAAACGGCTTCAAAGAGTGACATCACTCTCCTGGCTTCGCGTTCATTAAGCTCATAGGTGGAGCCTGAGTGGACTACCTCGTTTCTTATCTTGTGTGCCTCCCAAGCAAAGTCGAGAGTGAGCATATCTGACCTCTCTATACCCTTAAGCATCTCGCCTATAGAGTCACCATGGTGCCCCTGAGCTCGAAGCATATCGTCGAGCATTATATCGGCCTCTATGATAGCCAAGCGCCATTCGGAGGCATTAGTCGAATTTAGGTGACTCATAGCCTTCTCCCACTTTGGGTTCAATGGTGCTACAACCTCCTTAACCAGAACACCATCTGGATCTGAGCCAAAGATCTTCTTCTCAGCTTCTTTAAGAGCCTTAAGCTTCGACATATTTCTCACCATACTCATTATGGCCAAAATCGTAGCCACAAGACCAAGAAGGATAATAATTGGGTATATGTATCTAATAAACCAGGTTGCTACAGCCTCCCACATAGTGCTATACGACCCGAAGCGTGAGACGAGTAAGTAATTCAAAATGGTTGACCATATCACCCAGAGGAATATAAGTACCAGGATAATAAAACCAACTTCTACGACTGGGTCTGTTTTAGGAGCTTCTTTCTTGTCTGCCATACTTACATTCTAACTCTTTTCGAAGTCTTTAGCTGTGGCAAAAAGCTTTTCCTCACTACCTAAGTCTCCGGTAATAAGCACACCAAGTGGCAAACCATCTACACTACCCGATGGTACTGATATCGAGGGGCAACCAGTAATATTTGCTGGTACGGTAAAGATATCTGCCAGGTACATTGAGAGAGGATCTGATTTCTCTCCAAATTTAAATGCTGGTGTAGGTGTGGTTGGAGTAAGTATCACATCCACACTTTTAAACGCTTCTCTGATTTCATCTGTTATGACTTTCTTCATATTCTGTGCCTGACCATAATAAGCATCATAGTAACCAGAGGAAAGAATATAAGTACCGAGGATCACTCGCCTCCTCGCCTCGCGACCAAAGCCCTGTCCCCTAGTTTTGAAATAATCATCTATAGAATTTTCTCCATCTACATGTAGCCCGTACTTTACCCCATCAAATCGAGCTAGGTTTGAGGAAACCTCGGCCGGCATTAAGATGTAATACACTGCAAGCGAGTATTTTAGGTGCGGTAACTCGATATCTCTAACTTCATATCCTAGTTTCTTAAACTTCTCCACGGCAAGGTTAAAGTTCTCCATCACTTCCTTGTCTAAACTAGATTCAAAGAACGATCTTGGCACACCTATTACTTTCTTATTACCCCTTATCTCATATGTATCATCGCTAATAGTAGTGCTATCCATGTCATCTCGGCCCTTAGAAATTTCGTACAAAAGTTCTGCATCTCCAACTGTTTTAGTAAAAGGGCCAATTTGGTCGAGCGAGCTCGCCATAGCAATGAGTCCACTTCTAGATACTCTTCCATAAGTTGGCTTCATCCCCACTATGCCCGTAAAGGCAGCTGGCTGCCTTATAGAACCCCCTGTGTCTGACCCGAAGCTCGCGAGCACCATACCAGCAGCTACAACCACTGCCGAACCTCCTGAGGAACCCCCTGGGACTCTTGTTGTATCAACAGGATTCTTAGTGATACCGTAAGCCGAGTTCTCGGTCGAAGAGCCCATGGCAAACTCATCACAGTTTGTCCTACCGATAATAATTGCCCCTGCCTCCTTTAGTTTCTTGATTAAGGTTGAGTCGTAAGTAGCACGATAATTCTCTAATATCTTTGATCCGGCAGAAGCAATATGTCCCTTGAATAAAATATTATCCTTAATAGCAACCGGGATACCTAAAAGTGGTAGATCTATACCCTCCCCGATCTTCTTGTCAGCAACTTCCGCCTGGTCTAGCACATCATCAAACACCTCAAGAAATGCATGGAGCTCTCCATCCTTCTCTTTGATAACTTCAAGAGACCTCTTGGTTAAATCAACTGCAGAAAATTCCTTCTTCTTCAGAGCTTCTCTCGCGCTTACAACTGTTAACTT
>DAORIT010000009.1:2144-4606 GCA_035438685.1 Parcubacteria group bacterium
CCTCTCTTAATCCTAAATATATCTTCAAAGGTTGAGATAAGTCCCGCCTCAAGTAATTGATCAACTGTTTTCTGCCCGAAACCAGCAATATCAAAACAATGTTTACTAGTGAAATGCGCAAGCTTCCTCCTCTGCTGAGCAAAAGAGTTCTTGGCTACACATCTGTGAGCTGCTTGGCCAGGTATCCTCTCAATACGACCATCTCCTCCACAAAGTGGGAAGTGAGTCGGGAATTTAAATGGCTTTGAATTCTTGGGTCTAAGATCCACCACCACACTCACAACATCGGGTATTACGTCTCCTGCCTTTTGTATTATTACTGTATCTCCAACACGCACATCGAGCCTCTGTATCTCATCCTCGTTATGGAGTGTCGCTCGAGATACGGTTGAGCCCGCTACTCTTACAGGCCGAAGGTTGGCCACGGGGGTGAGAACGCCTGTACGACCAATCTGCAAAGTTATATCCTCAACAACAGTAGTTACCTGTTCGGCCTCAAACTTAAGCGCAATACCCCAGCGTGGTGCCTTGCCGGTGTAACCAAGTATCTCTTGAGCTCTTCTGTCATTCAGCTTCACCACCACTCCATCTATCAAGTAATCCTCCTTATCCTTCTTCTTTGACCACAACTTCCAATACTCAACCACCTCATCAATGTTATTTGCGACCTTGTGGTGTTTATTGACCTTAAAACCAAGTACTTCTAACCTATCTAACTCCTCTTCTTGAGTCTTGGGCAAGTTATCAGCCTTAGACACATCATAGATAAATGTAGATAAACCCCTTTCTGCTACAAGCTTGGAGTCTAGTTGCCTTACTGTGCCGGCAACAATATTTCTAGCGTTAGCAAACTCTTTTTCTCCCCGCCTTCTTTGTTCATTGTTTATCTTTTCAAACTGACTCTTCGGCATATACACCTCGCCCTCTACAATGACAGAGACATCCTCACTTAGTCTAAGTGGCACAGACTCTATGGTTCGCACATTGCTTGTTATATCCTCTCCCACCTTACCATCACCTCGAGTGGCACCACTTATAAGAATCCCGTTCTCATACTCAAGTACCAGGTGCGATCCATCTATCTTAAGTTCACATGTGTATACAGGTTCTATATCCTCACCGGTCTCAGTCTTGTAAAATCTCTTTACTCTCTCGTTAAATTCCAGAATATCCTCAACAGTAAAGGCGTCGTTAAATGACCATTGAGATACCTTGTGTGTGATTTTCTTAAAGCCAGCACTTGGGGCCCCGGCCACTCTTTGAGTTGGAGAATCCGGTGTAACAAGCTCTGGGTAGTCTCTCTCGATCTTCGTAAGCTCATCCTTAAGAGAGTCTAAGGCCTCAGGACTGATGCTCTCGAGATTAAGTACGTGAAAATCGTATCGATAACGATCAATAGTCTTGCGAAGTTTATCTACTCGCTCCTTAACCTCTTTTGGAACTGGCTTCATATTACTTGTAGTGAGCCCGTCGAACTAATACGACACACCAATGGCTCTTTGGACTCGACGAGGATTGGTAGGGTCACAAGTATTATACCCGTAAGATTCAATTGTTGTACTCTTGATATTAAGGCTTGGTTGAGCTCTTCTCCTGGTTACTCTCACCTCTGTGCAATATAGATCAGGTAGGAAGGTTAGTGTGAAGTTTGACTGTCCACTACTACCACCCACAGTAAAACTCTGACCGTTACAGCTAATAACAGCTGTAGTTGATGTGGCAAAGGCACTGAGTCCTCCTGGATTCTTTAGGTCCCAGTATAGAGCGCATTCTATACCTGTATCTGCAGCATAAAATGCTTCTTGAGAGTGCCTATTCGCAGTGGTGAGGAAAGCTTCCTTAACCGCAACAGAGATGATACCCGAAGATACAAGCAAAAGAGTTGCTGAGATGACAATCGCTATGAATAGTGTGAAGCCGCGGTTTTTCATTGCCAGTTAAATAAATGCTCTGTTGCAGTAAAGCTCCTATCCACAAGCACCCCCTTAGACCAAAAAACTTTTGCTTGGATCACCACCTCATTACCATTACTTCCTGGAACCGAGGTCACGGTCACCTCTCTTCTAAACTTTGTGGTTGTACCATTGTCATAACTATAGAAGCCATTTGAGTTCAAAAGTAGGTTCGGGCAAGTTGCAGGGCACTGAATGAGAGGGGCACTAGAGCTTAAAGCATCTACATAACATGTGTTACCGACAGCACACGGGTCACCCGAGTTCGCAATACCAGCAAGCCACCCTTGAGTGTTGCCTCGTATACCATTTTGATCTCGGATATTCCTTATCTGCTCTATCGCCTCTTGCGCAAGATAGAAGGCAGTTACCTGATCCTTAGAATATAGAGATGACATCATACCGTTGTGAGCAGCAGCGAAGGCACCCGTCACCGCCAAAACTAAGATAGTGATAGCAATAAGAGTCTCAACTAGAGTGAATCCTTTCTTATTCGTTTGTAAATTTTGT
>DAORIT010000009.1:4706-18619 GCA_035438685.1 Parcubacteria group bacterium
TCGAGCATTGGTAACAAAGGACTACAAATATAGTTTGTACCGAAGCGCATCTCACGGGCCATGCTCTCAATAGCGAGATTCAAGTTATCCATAACAGTCTTGATCGACTCGGACTTCCTATTAACATCAAAGACTGCAAGTATGGAACCCATAGATATAGTAGTAATAACAGCAAATATCGACACAGCTGTCATTATCTCGATAAGAGTAAATCCTTTTTTCATCATAGTGCGTCCATACATGATGTTCCTCTAACTGAAACCTGTCCTGTGGTATAAACAACAATCGAGTTCTTTCTACCATCTGTTGCAGACACTTCTATACAAGCTGTATCTGTGAGTACACCAGTATTATTGAAGGTTATGCGAGCATCCACAGCCGGTCTTACAAAAGTGATGTCCAACTGCTCATTTGTACAATTCTCTGTGCCGCTCTCTAAACTACAAAGTGCTGTAATAGTATGCCCTTGCCCCAAGACCACCTTATCCAAACACTCAGATGCTGGGGTACCTCCTATAGGATTACAATTCATGTCACCAAGATACAGGCCATTTGGAGCAACAAGGGCAGATGGCTTCGTGTCGAGGAAAAAAAGATAAGACCCATTGTCACCAGCAGGATATGACGGAACTATACTAAAGTGCACACCATACCCTGCATTAAAACCTGTTGTTGTGTAGGCCTGTGAGCTTGAGGGAGAAAGTTGTTTAACCGAAACCCCGTAGATCTGTGCCTGTCTTAGTGAGAGGCTCAAGTTGTTTACAATATTCTTCAGCGCTGCTCCTGCTCCAAACTGCTTCTGGTTCGATGCAATTACGGTACTAATAATAATCATAATAGCTATAGAGACTAAAAGCTCCATAACAGTGAGTCCCCTACTACCCTTAATTGAAGAGTGTTTGAACATGAAATAGATCAAAACCAAAAAACACAGAGACCCAGGCGCCGATAATAAGGAACGGAGCAAAGGGTATCTCGCTCTTCATTGTAATGCCTTTTCGAGAAAAGAGCATTATGGGTAATGTAACTGCTGTGCCTATCCAAAATGCCAAAGCGGTAGCCGAATATCCCTGTGCTGCCCCTAAGAGGAGTCCGATTGATAAAACAAGCTTAGCATCACCGAAACCAAGTGCTCTACCTTTAGATACTAGCCAGATAAGACCAAAGGCAGAAAAGAGAATTGGTCCAGCAAGCCAATCATTTAATGAATAAGGAATAATGAATATTGGGACAAGCAGACTAAGCCCAATCGATAAATAAACTAAAAAATCTGGAATGATTTTGTGTCGTAGGTCATAAATAAGGATGACAGTATAGACAGAGAAAACAATAGCCAGCAACAAGGAGTAAGACGTGAGACCAAAGACTGAGTAGAAAGAGGCAAATACCATTCCTGTCCAAAGCTCTATCAATGGATACTGGAGAGAAATATGGGTCTTGCACTTACTGCATCTACCCCGAAGTAGAATATAACTAACGACCGGTATAAGCTCGTGCCAGGTAAGAGTCTTGCCACATGTAGGACAAAAAGACCTGCCGCCTAGAGTAAGTCCACTCCTAAAACGCAGACCAACCACATTTAAGAAGCTACCGATTATTACCCCCAGGATAAAAATGAAGACAATCAAACTATCAATCAGTTAGTTACAACTAACATCATTACTTGCTAGAGCGCTGGTAATACCCATAGACCTACCAGCACTGTCTACACACCAATGTGTAATAGCACCACCAACACCCTCTGCTACTGGCAAAGATGCTGAAACAGCATATGCGCTGTCAGTTGCCTGACAACTAAGAAGAACATTACCTGGCCAAACTTGAGAAGTACCTGTAATAGTAGATACTGGAGATGATGCATCAAAGAACATTGTCCCTGTGCATGCTGGTTGTTCTGTGCCCATGTTAGATGCTATATAAGCACTATTGTTACTATCGTAGAATAGCTCAGCTGATGCTCTAATACTAGAAAGCTGAGCTTTTACCTTAGAGTTATTTGCCTTTGTTCTGGCGCTGTTTAGCGAAGCGAGTACAACAGAACTCAAAATACCAATAATAGCGATCACGACTAGAAGCTCTATAAGAGTGAAGCCTTGTTGATTTGTTTTATTCATACTCGCTTTAGTATACATCAAGTAATAAGTTTATAGACAGGTCGCTGCGGTTACATGACCCTGCACAGCAGTTCTACCCATTGATCTACCACCACTGTCTACACACCAAAGAGTATAAGTATTGGCACCAACAACTTCCGCAATGGGTAAGCTCGCAGAAACAGCATATGCCTGCGCTGTAGAATAGCACCTCATGCTTGTGTTTGTTGGCCAAGAACCAGCAGTTCCAGTTAAAGCGTTCATACCAGAGTTAACATCGACAAACATTCCACCTCCGTTTACTGGGGCGCCAGCAGTACATGCAGGAGCAGAAACCATACCAGTTACTGCAGGTGCATATGAACTATTATTAGTATCATAATACAGCTCTGCTGCGGCTCTAACAGTAGCCAACTGGGCCTTAACTTTAGAATTGTTTGCTTTGTTACGAGCACTGTTAAGTGATGCCAATACGACGGAACTAAGCACACCAATAATAGCGATCACGACTAGAAGCTCTATAAGAGTGAAGCCTTTTTTACTGGTATTTAGCATGACGTAGATGTAATTGGTCCAACCCTACCCATCGATGTTCCTGTCGAATCTACACACCACTCATTGTTACCATTATCGTCTACGTATAGAGGTGCGGACACAGCGTAAGCGTCTAATGTTGAATAGCAGGTTATGGTTGGATTATTTGGATAATTTGCAGGATCTGTGAACGATGCCATATTGCTTCCTGTATCAACAAACATACTGTCCGCTGTTGTGCAGTCACCAGTAACATCACCAGCTATTCCATTGTAAGTACTGCCGTTGTTGTCATAGTAAATTTCAGCTGAAGATCTAGCATTTGCTAGTTGAGCCTTGATCTTGGCATTCTGACTCTTACCACGAGCAGCATTTAGAGATGCGAGAACCACCGAACTAAGTATTCCAATAATCGCAATCACCACAAGAAGCTCAATAAGAGTAAATCCTTTTGTTGTCCTTTTAAGCATGAAATTAAAAAATTATTACCTAGTAATTATACCCCTAATTTCAAGTCTCAATCTAGTATTAATCCACACATACAAAAAAACTCGGTTACCCGAGTTTTTTTGTATTATCTTTATAGTCGAGAGACTAGCAAGTAATGTCTCCTGAAGCCTGTGCAGCTGATGTAGATGCTGATTTACCAGAGCTGTCAACACACCAGAAGGTGCCTGCTGTAGAGAGGTTAGCGGACACAGCGTATCCTACGGGTGAAGTTGCAGTAACTTGGCAACTAAGCAAGGTACCTGATGGCCATGCTGATGCATTGTTGGTCAAGTTAGCCATACCCGAAGTTGTATCCTGGAACATAGTACCAGAGCCAGCACAAACTGATGCAGGTGCTGCCATTGCTACAACCGCTCCGTAAGAACTGTTGTTGTTGTCGTAATAAAGCTCTGCAGAAGCTCTCAAGGTTGCAAGTTGTGCCTTGACCTTTGAGTCATTTGCCTTTGTTCTGGCACTGTTAAGTGATGCGAGCACGACTGAACTCAAGATACCGATGATGGCAATAACCACCAAGAGTTCGATGAGGGTAAAGCCTTTTGTTGTCCTTTTAAGCATGTAAATTATAAATTTTTAATACCCACTTATTATACACCTTAGCCTAAACGCCTGCGGTGTTAGCAATATTGTAGATGGGGATAAGCACTGATGCAAGAAGCGTACCCACACCCAATCCAAGCGCTACGATCATCACTGGCTCTATAAGAGACACCAAGGTGTCAACTGCGTTAATAACCTCTCTTTGGTAGAACTTGGCCATGGTCTTCAAAATTTCACCCAGTTCTCCTGACTCCTCACCCACCTTGATCACTTGAGTGAGGATCGAGGGCACCTCCTCGTATTGCATCAAGGACTGGGAGAGCGAACTACCACTCTTCACCGCTACACCACTGTCTGAGAGAATAGTTTTGTAGATATCATTACCTACTACATTTGCCGTAACCTCTATTGCACGAACCATTGGTATCCCTGAGAGAATCATGGTTGCGAGGTTGTCCGAGATGACAGAGAGATAGAGCTTTTGATACAAATCCCCCACATAAGGCACCTCGAGCTTAAAGCGACCGAGCGCTCTTTTGCCATCTTGGGTATTTAGATAGCGTATAAGCACAAAAGCCACGATAACCAAGAACACGAGTAGAATGACACCATAGTCGATAATAAAGTCAGAGATAGCGAAGACAATTGCAGTATAAACAGGCACCGGCTGACCAGAATCAAGAAGAATAACTGAAATCTTTGGGATAATGAGGGTGAACATGAGCACCATCACCGCTACGAACACTCCAATAACAAAGATAGGGTATATCAAAGCGTTCTTTGCCTTCGAGACTACCTCGTAATTCCTGTCCAGGTGGTCAGCAAGATAGTCGAATGTCTCATTCAATTTCCCTGTCTCCTCTCCGGCCTTGACCATGTTTACATAGAAATCAGAGAAGATGTCTGGGTGCTTGGAAAGTGCTTTCGATATGGAACTACCCGCCTGAAGGTCGTCTGCAATCTCGACCATGCTCTTCCTAAGATGAATGTTCTCTATCTCTCCTGAAAGTAGAGAAAAGATCTTCAAAGCTGAAACTGAGGCACCGAAGAGAGTGGCGATCTGCCTACTTAGGATCACGATGTCCTTATTCTTCACCTTAGCCCCTATAGTAAGCTTCGAGTACCATGGCTCCTTATCAGCCTCATCTATTGAGGCAATAATTAGTCCTCTCTTTTGCAAACTGTCTATTGCAACCTCAAGCGAAACAGCATCAATAGATCCCTCCTTTTGAACTCCAGTTTGTTCCAGTGCTTTGTAGTTATATAGCATTGTCGTATTTAAATCATCCTCTCAAGCGACCTTGGATTAGTCGAGTATTGGAAGGCATTCTCTGGTGTGATCTCGCCTAAACGCACCAACTCAGAAAGCGAGCGGTTGAAGTCGATCATCCCATCCTCGCTTGAGGTCTCGATGATAGAGTTGAGCTCGTGAGTACGCTTCTCTCTTATAAGATTCGACACCGCTGTGTTATTGATAAGTAACTCATATGCAGGGATAAGTCCTCCCTTGATACGTGGGATAAGTCTCTGGGAGAAGATACCAAGAAGCGAACTAGAAAGTTGGTATCTTATCTGGTCCTGACTCTCAGCAGGGAAAGAGTCTATGATACGGTCTACAGTCTGTGCAGCAGTGTTGGTGTGGAGTGTTGAGAGCACAAGATGACCCGTCTCTGCAGCAGTGACGGCGGTTGCAATAGTGTGAGGTTCGCGCATCTCTCCCACCATAATGACATCGGCATCTTGTCTAAATATTCCCCAAAGCGCTGTGTGAAAGTCTGGTGTATCAGTCTTTACCTCTCTTTGGTCGATCATTGACTTCTTAGGCTCAAAGAGGAATTCAATCGGATCCTCAATGGTCACTATGTGTTCGAGTCTATCGTTGTTGATGAGCTCAACCATACTTGCAAGTGTGGTCGACTTACCTTGACCAGCAGGACCCACCACGAGGAAGAATCCTTGTTGTTTAGAAGTGAAGTGACTTAAAATTTTGGGCAGATTCAATTCTTCAAAGGTCCTGATCCTCGTCGGTATAAGACGAAGAGCGATAGCACGCTTGCCGACAGTCTCAAATGCATTACCTCGGAAACGTGCCCCACTCTTATGAGAGAAGGCGAAGTTGGCTTCCTGCTTCATCTCAAACTCCTTCATATTCTCTGGGGTAAGAAAGATGTTAAAGAAACTCTTAACATCATCAGCAGTCATGGCAGGATATTTCTCTAGCGGTATGAGGAAGCTCGACACTCTTATAATAGGCTTCCTACCCTCAGCAATGTGTAGATCAGAGGCTCCTTCCTTGTTAACAATATCGACCAACTCGTCGAGTAGAGAGTGAGATGCTGCCATGGGTTAATTTTGGCCGTCAGCTATCTTGATAATCTCCTCCGCCACCTCAGAAGGTATCGAGGTTGCCTTAACGATATAACCTGCAACCCCTAAAGACCTTGCTTCCTCTATCCTGGCTGAGGTGTTCTCGTTCGTAAGCAT
The DNA here is from genome assembly GCA_035438685.1 of Parcubacteria group bacterium. Taxonomy (GTDB): domain Bacteria; phylum Patescibacteriota; class Minisyncoccia; order Phycocordibacterales; family Zambryskibacteraceae; genus JAIFWN01. Next base: position 10,865 of record DAORIT010000009.1, read on the forward strand.
GATAAAGATCGAGCTCTCAGCAACCTTCTCTTCACGAATTTTTTTCAAAAGTTCTAGACCATCCATACCAGGCATAATGACATCGAGTACTACGATGTCATACTTTGCCCCCTCTCTTAGTTTGTTAAGAGCTTCTTCGGGTACAGCGCACATCTCGGCTTTAGCACCAAGCTTATCGAACTTCTTCTGATACATTCCAAGGAGAAATTTATCATCATCAACCAAGAGTACTGTGTATGGCTTTTTCATATCTTTATTATAGCGTATTTACTTCTTCGAATGGAATGATTCGGTTGAAAGCCTTGATAATGGCATCCTCCTTCATGGTGAGCATCCCCTTCGACCTCGCCATCTTGAAGAGCTCTATCTCGGTTGGATTCTTCAAAAGCACCTGCTCGATATCCTTATCCATCGAGAGAACCTCCATAACCGCAACACGACCAGAGACACCAGTAACACTCTCTGGGGTTGGTGCTGCCTCGTAGAACTCCTTGCCCGTTGGAATCTTTTTCCTAAACTCAGCTGGTAGGTCAGCAAACTGTTTCTCCATCATGAGCTTCATACTCTCAGACACTGGTACCGGCTTACCACTACCCTCAACCAATTTAGATACCAATCTCTGAGCCATGGCGAGGACGAGAGTAGGTGCAATAAGGTAAGGATCCACACCCATGTCAATCAATCTTGGGATCACACCGATAGCATTGTTGGTATGGATGGTCGAAAGCACCAAGTGTCCTGTAAGCGCCGCTTGGATAGCGAGCTGGGCTGTCTCCTTGTCTCGAATCTCTCCCACCATGATTACATCTGGGTCTTGGCGAAGTGTAGTACGGAGACCTGTGGCAAAGGTGTAATCAATCTCTGGCTGGACCTGTGACTGACTCACCCCCTCCATGTTGTACTCAACTGGGTCTTCGAGCGAGAGCACGTTCTCATGGTCCTTATCGAGCTCATTTAGCATGGCATAGAGAGTGGTGGACTTACCGCTTCCAGTAGGACCAGAGATTAGAATGAGCCCGTAAGGACGATCAATAGCGTCTTTAATAAGCTTCATATTCTCATCTGATAATCCAAGATCCTTTAGGGTCTTAACCCCCTTAGACTGGTCAAGTATTCTCATCACCACCTTCTCGCCGAAAGTTGTTGGAAATGTCGATACACGGAAGTCTATTCGCCTATCATCAACCTTAGCGCTAAAGCGTCCGTCTTGAGGCTTCCTCTTCTCGTCGAGGCGCATGTTGGAGAGGATCTTTATACGCGCAACCACGGCCGAGTGGACCTTGATAGGCAGAGTAAGTGAGGTATTGAGCACGCCATCAACACGGAAGCGAACTCTAACTGTCTCGTGGAGTGGCTCGATATGCACGTCAGAAGCTGCTCCTTCGGCAGCATAAGAGAGGATGGTAGCCACAATCTTAGTCACCGGTGCATCCTCAACGATCTTTGCCTCTCTATCTTGCTGAGCCTCCTTCTCCTTATCGGTCTTCTCCAGGATGACATTCTCCCTCTGAGTAAGTTCACTATCGAGCTCAGAAAGGGCCTGAGTCACCTCACTCGAAAGTCCTTTGTATTGTGCAAATATTCGCTCAAAATCCTCCTGACTTATTAAAAATAGTTTATAAGGCATCCCCGCCTTTGATGAAATAAAGTTTAGAGCATCTCTCGCCTCTATATCGTCAGGGTCAACCACACCAATCTCAAGTACGCCGTCTTTGATACCAATAGGCACAACCTTGTAATGCTCTGCACTCTCCTCAGATATATACTCGAGCATCTTCGAGGGCACTGAAACATTTTTCAAACTTTTTGTTGGGATCTCGAGCTCTGCACCCTTAGCTTCAAGGATTTTTTGTGGGGGCACCCCACGACCTACTAGCACCTGCTCTAAGGAAAGACCAGTGCTCTTGGCCTCTTCTTCGATCGAGGCGACATCGGTCGCCTTAATCACCTTCTTGTCCTTTAGTACATCAAGTATTGTCATTAAAAACTGGCTTAATCGAACCCAACGGGACTGAATGGGTTACTCCTGCCCCTTGGCTGCTCAAGTATTGGTACTGAGAAATCTATTAGTTTGTTATATAAAGATGAGGTAAATAAACCTTGCTTCAAATTCACAGAAGTTATTTTGCTCTGCAGCTCAATCACCTCGGCCCCCACTGCCTGAGCAGTCAAATCGTCTGGGGTCACCACAATCTGAGAATCAGGCTTGAAGTATGCACTGTAGAAATAGAATCCACATGCCAAAAGCACTAGGATGAGGATTATATTTTTATTTTTGTGGAAGAAATCCATGGTATTAATTATTCGGTTTTGAGCCAATAAGTCTGCACCGCCAAACTATATTCGTACAAACCATCATCATTCGACTCAAAGGAAACGCTCTTTATATCTGTGATCCTAAGACTCTGCTCTATGTCACCAATAAAGTCTCTAAAGTCTTCGTAAGGTGCAGTGAAGGAAAAGATCACGGTAACCGGTTTATAAGACCCGCCTGATGAGTCTTGTACAATAGCAGCTCCGGACTGATCCACCTGGTCCACAGTACTAATCTTCTTTATTGATATGCCGTACTTGGCAGCAATGGAATCGAAGTTCACCGCCAAATTAACAGTGTCCACATTGTCGGGTAGTACCTTCTCCAACTTAGCAATCTCGTTTTGAGGCATATTTTGATATTTAGCCTCTAGGTCGTTCCTCTTCTTGATCAAGATATCCACCTGATCTAAAGAGTTTTTATACTGAGCAGACTGAGTTCTAAGAATCATAATCTTGTCGTAATAAGGAAAACCTACGGTATAAACCAGTGCTACAGAGATCAAAAGTAGGATTAATGCAGTAGAGTTCTTCATATTATTTATTGAGTGGTTCCATTAGTCGTGACTGGCTCTTCCACTGATACTCCCGCTTCTACTGGCGCCTCCACTACCGCTTCTGGCTCGTCTCCTTTATTGAAAGCAATGATAGACGGATCGAGAGTCGCCTTAAAAGTGAAGTCTACATTACCTGTATTATCAAGAGACAGATCCCCGAATACAACGTCTTTCATAAAATCACTAGCATTAAATCGTTGAGCTTGGAAAGCTAGAGTGGAGTACCCACGTGACTTACCTCGCATTGTAAGCTTCAAAACCCCTTCCTCTGAAGTATATTTGAATTGAGTAAGCTGAATGGTCTTAACAGTCTCTGTTTCAAGGTATTCAAAAAGTGGAGAGAGGACGATATGGTTATTCAAAAGACTTTCAGTTGCCTTTAGACGTTCATCTAGGTCACTGATCTTCTTAATTACTTCTGGTTGAAGAGTTGATTTAGCATCCAAAAGCTTCTTCGCAAGACTGCCAATGTCTTTCTTCAAATAATACTCATAACCAACAGCACTAAGAGTAGCAAGGATAGCCAAGGCAAAAACAAAGACAGCTAAGGTACCGAGAAAACTCGTATCAGACTGGCGAGAGGTCTTCGTTGCTGTACCAGTCGTTGCGAGTGGACCCTTAGGTATGAATGATGATTGGAATTTCGGTTCCATCTTTACAAATTATAGCTTAATTATTGGTCAAAAATAAAAAGTTATACACAATCCTAGTCATTCAACCTCCTCAAAGCTGCACCGATAGCCACAGCGAACTCAGGACCAGTCTCCTTCAAAATGTTTTCGATAAATGCTGGCGTCGCTAGTTTGCCAAAGGGGTTACCCATCACTGCTTCGGTCTTGAAGGCGTTCTTGGTGAGCTCATTTAACCCCTTCATCGCTGCCCCACCACCCACAAGCACCACCTTAGATACACTTTTGTTGTATCTCTTCTCAAAATTGAGCAGAGTTCTGTTGGTCTCGGCGAAAATAAAGTCTAGTACGAGAGAAATAATCTTGGCCAAAGTTGGATCTTGGCCAGACGCACCAATCTCTCGCTTCATGATCTCAGCCTTCTCGATAGAAAGGCCAAGTGACTGAGCAATGGCCGAGGTAATGTCCTGGGCACCACGGTTCACCGTGTGCGAAGCACGAATAATCCCCCTCTCGATAATGTAGAGTTTGGTCGAAGCGGCCCCCATATCCATAACCATAACCGGAGTGAGACTCTCGTCGACCACACTCCTCATGGTGGAGAAGATCTCTATCTCAAAGAAACTAGGCTCGAGACCAGCCTTCTGGATAATATTTTGATATCTGGCAATAGTATCGTTATGAATTGCTACAACCAGGACATCTATTCGCTTCAAGGCATTCTTCTTCTCCTCATCGTCTTCGTCTTCATTAGGGTTTGAAGGCTTGGGGATAACCGACCAATCTAGCATCACTTCGTTTACTGGTACGGGTATATACTTCCTCGCTTCAATGGGTACCATTACCTCGAGTTGCTTCTGACTTACCTCAGGCATCTCTATCACAGACATCAAAGACGAAGCGAAAGGTATAGAGATCCCCGCTTGTGTGGTGGTGATGTTGACCTCCTTCTCTCGCATGAGGTCAAAGAGTGCCGAAGCCACCTTCTCTTGTGGCAAATTCACTGCCTGACCAATGGAAGCACCACCGTATGGACCAAGAGCGAGCTCTCCATAAGTCTCGAGTACCGCCTGTCCACCCTTCTTCTTGATCTGGACTACTTTGATAGCAGAAGAGCCGATGTCTATCCCTACAACTGAGGGAGACTCCTTCTTGCCAAAGAACTTCCCGAGAAATGCCATATAATGCTTATTATACATTATGTTTAGAGCTTTAATCTCTAACTTATTCGATTTTCTCTATCCTAAGGATACTAGTGTAATCTCTCTTGAGAGCTTAAAACCTGAAGAATTGCTCACCAAGCTCACCACAGCGAAAAGTTTAAGCAATGACACCTTCGCTATATGGAACTATGCCGACGAGAAGGTGCGCACCATCATCTGGGAGATAAAATACAGAAGAAATGAAGTACTTTTAAAGAATGTGGGTCAAGTCTTGTATGACACAGTGTCGAGCGAAGTACTTGAAAGAATGGTAACCGAAAACTTTGTTCGACCACTCCTACTACCAATACCAATATCAAAGAGGAGGAGACTCGAGCGAGGATACAACCAGACTGAATTGCTTTGCAAAGTTATGAAAAAACTCGATACAGAAAATTTGTTTGAATACTCTCCCAATGCACTAAGGAGAGTCATCCATACCGAAAGTCAGGCTCGCACCAAAAATAAAAAAGAGAGAATAACTAATATGCAGAACACTATCGAAGCAAATGAGTCAACCAAAGATAGAAACATAATACTTATAGACGATGTAACGACAACGGGCGCCACCTTGGGTGACGCCCGTCGAGCTCTCCGCGAGTCGGGTGCGAAGAGGATTATTTGCTTTGCACTAGCACATTAACCACAATCGAGTATTCTTAGTTTGCTTCTATCGCTCTCACGGTTATAACACCATCATAGGCATAGTCCCCCACCTCTGGATTCTCTGCGTCGGTTGCGACAAAAGTCCCCAGTACTCTTACCTTCTCTAGATTACTACCTTTAGCATCCTCCATTTTAGAAGTATCGAGCGAGTAAAACTTACCGTCGTCTGCCTTAAGGCCCATGACACACTCACCTTCTGCTACAGGCTTACCACTCTTGTGTGGAGTACAGTCAAGTACTCCTGTCGCATCTATCTCGCCAGTACGAGGTTCGAAGGAAACAAGCGCCAGGTTCGCATCAGTATTCGTTACTACCTTAGGCGCATCACTATTCTTAAGTAGGTAGCCTCCGCCGATAAGGGCGATCGCTACAACTGCAATAGCTAAGTTCCTAGGCATGTTATTTATTTATCACCATTAGTCTAATAGCCATCACACCGTCGTACTTGAAGACTGTTGCTTCCTCACTTGAAGCATCTACCTTGGTGTATGTACCAACTACCTTAACAACTGAGTTTGGTTCGATACCACTCTCTGCCATCTCTAGCTTTGAGTATTCAAGCGCGTAGAACTTACCATCAGAACCAACGAGACCCAAGACACATTGCTCGTTAGTAGGCTGCGCACCGCTCTTAAGTGGTGTACAACCAAGCTTACCCACAACGGCAATCTCACCACTCTTTGGTTCAACATTAGTTGTCTCGGTTACCTCTCCAACCACACCACCCTCAGTCTTTGGTGCCTTATCTCCACCGAAAAGTACTAGACCTAGAGCCACAACAACGATGAGGACGACTCCGAGGACCATCTTGTTCTTATACCAAGCACTTTGCATATTGCTGTCCATGTTTTTGATCTTTCTTATTAAATTTGGTTACCAATCTACTATATACCATTCAGACCATTTCACAACAACTGCTTCGGGGGTCAAATTAGCCCTTATATGCCTCCTCGAGCTTGGCCAGATTGATCCTCTTCATCTCTAGCATCGCCTTAAGAGCTCTATCAGCCCCAGCTTTGTCTGGCCCGGTAACCAATTCCCCCATACGCCTGGGTATCACCTGCCAAGAGAAACCGTATTTGTCCTGTACCCAACCACACTGCTCCGCTTCAGGATTAGCCGAGAGCTTGTCTGCATAATAGTCCGTCTCAGCCTGGTCCTCACATTCGATAGTGAAGGAGACCGCCCCGTTTGGCTCGAACTTGTGCTCTGCACTACTCTCCATAGCGATGAATGGGTGATTCTCGAGTGAGAAGCTCGAGTACTTCACCTTGCCTGTTACATCGCTGTCCCCCTCCTCGTACTTAACGACCATATGTTTAGAAGAGTTTTTGAAAACTGAGGTATAAAAATCAATCGCCTCCTCGACATGTCCAAAATACTTACCAACAAACATCATTGAGGGTACGATCTTCACCACGCCAGGCTCCATATTGATCTGCCATGAGAGCCCGAACTTATCCTTGAACCATCCATATCTCTCAGCCCATGGATACTTTTGGAATGGCATGAGATCCTCGCCACCCTCACTAAGTTTTTTATACATTGCCTCCGTCTCCTCGACTGTTGGACAAGTAATAGTGAAGGATACAGAAGGGTTGAACTTGAAGTAGTCTCCTCCGTCTAGGGCCATAAACTTCTCTCCAGCGAGTTCGAATACGGCTGTTAGTACCTTGCCTCCCATACCTGGGATAGGACCAACTTGGAAATCGGTTGGGTAACGCTTGATAGTAGTGATCTTCGAGTTCGGAATAATAGAAGTGTAAAAGTTTATGACTTCCTCGCAATTATTGTTGAACCAAAGTGATGGAATTATTTTTTGCATCAGAACATTCTACTACTACTTCAAATAACTATCGAACCAGATGGCGTGACAGGTGTAGCCTCCGACATTCTTCTGCAAGTAGTCTTGATGATACTCCTCAGCTTTGTAGAACTTCGTAAGAGGCTCTAGACTCGTGACCACCGGCCTCTGCCATCTCTTAGAGTCGTCCACTATCTTGATAAACTTCTCTGCTTCCTCCCTCTCCTCCTCATTCGCATAAAATATTGCAGATCTGTATGAGGTACCAATGTCGTTACCCTGTTGATTCAAAGTTGTGGGGTTATGTATCTGGAAGAAGAAATCCAAAAGCTTCTTGTATGTAGTCTGTGTCGGATCGTACTCTATCTCGACCGCCTCTGCGTGTCCTGGGTGGTTCGTATAAGTCGGATTATCATTCTCCCCGCCGGTATAACCCACCTCAGTATTAACTACTCCAGGCTGACTTCGTATCAACTCTTCGAGTCCCCAGAAGCACCCGCCTGCAAAAACCGCTTTCTTCGTCATCGGTTTAACCAAGTGATAGTGAGCTGTAACACTGTGGCGAAGGAGACCCAAAGTAGGTA
>DAORIT010000010.1:0-14192 GCA_035438685.1 Parcubacteria group bacterium
TAGAACAGCGGTCTCCAAAACCGCTGGTGAGGGTTCGATTCCTTCATCGCCCGCCATGACAGATCTTTTCAATATTCCTTATCTGCTCTCCACTTATGGGTATGTTGGGGTATTTGTAATAGTTTTCCTTGAGTCGGGCATCTTCTTTGCGCTACCAGGCGACAGCCTACTATTCACTGCGGGTATCTTGGCCTCTGGTCTTGGATTTAAGCTTACATTACTTGTACCACTTATCTTTGCTGCAACATTTCTTGGTGGCATAGCAGGTTACTTCATTGGAGTGTATCTAGAGCGCTTACACAAATATAGATTTTTCCAGAGGCTCATCAAACGCGAGCACTTAGACAAGACGCATACCTTCTTTGAGAAACATGGACTTTTCGCCATTCTTCTCTCGCGTTTTGTTCCCATAGTACGAACCTTCTTACCCATTATCGCGGGCGTGGCTAGGATGAACTTTGGCAAGTTCTTAGTCTACAGTTTTTGGAGTTCTCTACTTTGGGCCCTGTCGATGACTTCCCTAGGTTACTTCGTGGGCATGCAGTTCCCAGAAATTAGGGACTATATGCATTACGCAATCATTTTGGTTGTACTCGTTTCTGTTGTCCCAATAGCTTTAGAATGGTGGAGAGAGAAGCGTTTCCTCCATCAGGGAGCCAAGTAATAGATTTGTTCCTTTTGAACCACGTCATCTGACGCTTGGCGTACTTCCTGATCTCCTTGAGTAATTCCATATTCATTTCTTTCTTATTCATCACTCCTCTCAAATGTAATGATACGTATCTATACTCGAGACCAAGCTCGTATAGACGCTTCCAGGTAAGTCCTTCGGACCTTAATTTTTTTACCTCTGTAATTATTTTTGGTAGCCTTTTCTTTAATCTTCTTTCTATCCTCTCATCCAAATCCTTCGGGTTAAGTCCCACAAATACGAACTCGTATTCCGGTGTAACATGTTTGATCTTTGGTACGGATCCTAGAGTACTTATAATTTCCAGTGCCCTCACTAGACGCACTTTGTTTTTAGAGTCTATGAGAGATGCGCGGTTCGGGTCTTTGGCCTTAAGCATGTCAAATAACTTCTCGACTGAGAGCTTAGAGAGTTTATCTCTCAACTTTTTGTTCGGCGGGACCTCTGGATAGAGTACACCGCAGGTTACTGTGTCGATGTAGAAGCCCGTGCCACCGACGATGATAGGGAATTTCCTTCTTGCTACGATTTCTCTTAGAGCTTTCAAAGCAAGCTCTCTGTATTGTGTGGCGGTGAACTGTATCTTGGGACTCACTATATCGAGTAGGTGGTGCGGGATGCCTTGCATTTCACTTCTAATAATCTTACCCGTGCCATGGTTGAGTCCTTTGTATACCTGTCTTGAGTCCGCAGAAACAATCTCACCAAGAAGTTTCTTGGCGAGCGCGACTCCTAGGTCGCTCTTGCCAGAGGCTGTTGGACCGACTATTACTAAGACTTTAGGCTTCATATATAATTATCTTATACATTAATTTATATTTATATGAAAGGATTTTTAGATTTTATTCGTGAGCAAGGAGTGGTTGGTCTTGCGGTCGGCTTTATTCTTGGTGGTGCAGTATCGAAGTTAGTTTCTGCAATTGTAACTGACATCGTGAACCCGTTACTGGGTCTCGCACTTGGTTCTGTGTCGGGTCTCAAAGAAGCGTATTTCGCTATAGGTAGTGCAAAGATAATGTATGGTGATCTTCTTGCAGTAGCCATCGACTTCGTCGTTATTGCGCTTGTAGTCTACTTTGGTGTTAAAGCACTTAAACTCGACAAGCTCGATAAACCAAAAATTTAAAAACACACGCAGTTAAGCGTGTGTATTATTCAGACCATGATCTCTTCCCACTTCCTGTCGAGCTTAATGAAGAAGCATCTCGGTTTGAGCCCGATCTGTATTGCGATCGAAGCCGCCTTCTTCAGATCCTCCTTCTTGGCGCCAGCACCGCAGTCCTCGTGGACAGTGAGGATCGCAGTTGAAGTGTGGTGAAGCCGGTGCGATAGCTCCAAGCAGTGCTTCAGCTGTTCGATATTTCCTGCGCCACCGGGCACTGAGATGACGTCACAGTCCTTCTCGGAAATGCCCAGTGATCGCCTGAGCTTCTTCCCCGATTTCTGGGTCCTGAAGTCGATGCAGTGGACGATCACGAACGAGCAGTTTGCCATTGGTGCCTCCTAAGGGTGAATATACGACCCACTAATCCAAATAGATAATTAACATTAAAAATGTGATAAGTCAATCATACTTAGGCCCACTACCTTAAGTATAGTTGACTTTTTTTAAATTATATGATAGTGTCCCGAACGGAAAACAGTCGATCTTTGACTGAAAATCGTAAGAAAAAATTCCCAAACCCAGAGGTTCGACGATGTATATCTACCTAGCACTTGCTGGAGCAGGGCTCATCTTCTTTGTCTCATCGCTATTTCATGGCGATGGGGATGCCCATGATTTTCATCATGGTGGAGATGGACACGACCACGACTCTTCAGATGGAAACGGTGATCACGGGACTCAGTTCCGAGATTTCCTATCTCTTCGGAGTATCGCTCTTATCTGTCTAGGCCTAGGCCTGACAGGGGCAGTGATGGGCGCGTTAGGAATCTTCGGGTTCATCGTGCCAATCATCGGCACCGCGTTTGGTGTACTACTCGCGTACATGAGCATCAAAGCAATTCGCTTTATGCTCAAACAGGAGGCTACTACCACGTCGAGTCTCGATGATTTCAACGGCATGAATGGGGTGGTCTCGATCGAGATCCCAGCTGATGGCATTGGACAAGTCTGTGTCACCAGTTTCAAGGGAGAAGGTCGTTACATCACAGCCCGCTCGACTGATGGAAACTCGATAGCTGCAGATCAACCGATCGAGGTTGTCGAGGTGGTAAACGGAGAACTCAAGGTTCGCAAGGTTCAGTCCTTGCCTGAGTCTTCGTCAGAAGTGTTGTCGAAGTAACTTCCGCAGGTCGCAGTTAACCCATCAACGAGGTAAAGATGCAAGACACAGGCGGTCTCGGCATAACCACCTTCGTGATCCCGACAGCAATCCTGCTGCTCGCGGTCGTGACGGTGATCGTCGTACGGTTCCTCATCAAGCAGTACAACCGCGTGTCCCCGAACACCGTCGCTGTCGTCTACGGCAAGCGCAACGGTGAGAAGGGCTATCGGATCGTCACTGGCGGCGGGTTCTTCCTCTGGCCGGTGATCGAGGAGGTGAAGTACCTCAGCTTGAACATCATGTCGATCGAAGTCGCGGTGGTGAACGCCCCCGACAAGAACGGTGTGCTGCTCTCGGTGAAGGGCGTCGCGAACGTCAAGATCCGTTCGCAGACGGAACATCTTCCGGCTGCGATTGAGCGCTTCCTCGGCAAGTCCGAGGAAGAGATCAAGCGTATCGCCAAGGACAACTTGGAGGGTAACCTCCGAGCCCTGACCGGTACGCTCACGGTCGAAGAGCTCATCCAGGATCGCACGAAGTTCCAAGCCCAGGTGCTACAGCAGGTTGGTGCCGACATGGCCAAGCTTGGCCTCGACATCGACCTACTGAACATCCAGAACATCACCGACGACAAGGGCTACATCGACTCGCTCGGCCGCAAGCAGACCGCCGGCATCCATCGTGATGCCGAGATCGGCGAAGCCGAAGCTCGGCGCGAGACTGCCATCAAGACGGCAGAAGCTCGTCAAGCTGGTGAGATCGCAACATCACTCGCTGATCAGAAGGTCTCGGACGCTCACAAGCAACGAGACATGGCCGTCGCCGAGAACAAAGCACAAGTCGAAGCGGCACAGGCTCGTATCTCGATCGTGTCCCAAGCGGCCGCGGCTGCGGAGCAGAAGAAGCTCAACATCGCGACCGTCGAAGCGGAACAGGCGCAGGTCGAAGCGGAGATCGGACTCCAGGAGTCCGTCCGCAAGCGGACGGAAGCCAAGCTCAACGCCACGACCATCGTCGAGGCGGAGAAGGGCAAGGAAGCCAAGATCATCGCCGCGGAAGCTGCGAGAAGGGCGCGTGTCATCGAGGCGGAAGCCACGAAGGAAGCGCGTATCATCGAGGCCAACGCTGATCAAGAAGCATCTGTCCTCGAGGGTGAGGCCAGTCGCATCAAGTCGGAGAAGGAGGGTCTGGGCGCACAAGCCAGAATGACGGCAGAAGCAGCTGGTCGCGTCAAGGTGGCGGAAGCCACTCGAGCGGAGAAGGAGGCAGAAGCAGCTGGTCGCAAGGCCCTGCTTCTCGCCGAGGCTGAGGGCGAGGAAGCTCGTCTCATGGCAACGGCGCGCGGCACTCAAGCCACTCTCATGGCGGAAGCAGATGGTCGCAAGGCCCTGCTTCTCGCCGAGGCCGAAGGCGCGGAGAAGAAGGCAGCTGCCTTCGCGAAGCTCGATGAAGCGAGCAAGGCGATGCTCATCCTTGAGCACTTGCCCGCTATCATCGGGGCACTCGGTGATGCTGCCAGCAAGGTCATCGTTCCGGCCGCGGAAGCGATCGGTGAAGGCCTTGGCAACGTCAAGGAGATCCGCCTCGTCAGCATGGGTGGCCAGAACGGCTCGGTGGACGGCAACGTCCTCTCGCAGTTCATGAAGGCTCCCTCTGAGGCACTCTTCGGTCTCTTCCAGCGGATCAACGCCGCTGGCCTGGGGCCGATGGTCAAGTCGATGCTCAGCAAGTATGGCATCGATGTCTCGGATCTGTTCCCCGAACCAGCCAAGCTGGCGGGTGGAAGCGAAGTTCCCGCAACGGCTGCCCCACTTTCGACTTCGAAGGAAGGTTCGGCGAAGGTGGGAAGCAAGTAACAAGTTCCTTACGAACATCAGGACACTCCACACAGGAAACTGTGTGGAGTTTTTTTTTATAAAATTGTGCCGGAGAGAGGACTCGAACCTCCACCCCTTGCGAGACACGATTTTGAGTCGTGCGCGTCTACCATTCCGCCACTCCGGCAATTTGTTCTATCAACTTACACCAAAAAAGTGCTAAAATCTACCCATGTCGCAGATATACAATGACGCAATTTTCTGGATTGAGGTAGACAAGATCCATCCAAACCCTTATCAACCGCGTCGTGAGTTCGATGAGTTAGCACTAAAGAGTCTTGCTGATTCGATTCGTCAGTACGGAGTACTTCAAGCACTGGTGGTGACTAGAAAAGAAGTTGAAAAGCCAGATGGCGGCCTAGCTACTGAGTATGAACTTATTGCTGGTGAGAGACGCCTCCGTGCTTCTAAGCTCGCAGGGTTAACGCAGGTGCCAGCACAGGTGCGTAATGGTGAGGAGACAGACTTGATGAAGCTCGAGCTTGCGATCATAGAAAATATTCAAAGAGAGGATTTGAATGCAGTTGATCGTGCGAAAGCTTTCGATAAACTTGCAAAAGAGTTCGGCTTCAAACACGCTGAGATTGGCAAGAAGGTAGGTAAGAGTCGAGAGTATGTATCGAACACCTTGCGCATCCTGATGCTCCCAGACGAGATGCTGAATGCTTTGGCAGAGGGGAAGATCACAGAGGGTCACACACGACCATTGATGATGCTCGTTGATAAACCAGAGGAGCAGATGACCCTCTTCAAAGAAATAATGTTCAAAAAGATCAATGTGCGTGATGCTGAGGGTATTGCTCGTCGCATCGCTTTCGAAAAGGCTCGCAAACTTATGGACCCAGACTTGGTGGATCTTGAAGACAAGTTCAAAGAGACTCTTGGGACCCGAGTGCGTATAGAGAAGAGAGATGATGGTGGCAAACTTACAATTGATTTCTTCTCCAAGGACGATCTTATATCACTTCTCGAGAAACTCTCGAACGAAGTTCATGTACTCCCAGATATGATAGCAAGCACGCCAACATCTGAAGTACCAGTACCCACAGAGGAGGAGAAAGAGGTGATGAGTGAGGGGAGCAAGGAGGCTATGGAGGCTTCAGACGAGGATCTGTACTCAATTAAGAACTTTTCGGTATAATTAATACTATGAAGAAACAATATATTCAGATTGGTGCATTAGTAGTCGTTTTGGTGGGTATTGTGCTTTTCGTGCCATTTAATAAGCCAGAGATCAAGGATCTGGAGGATATTAAGACAGGTGAGTTGAAGACTAGTACCAAGAGTAGTACCTCTGGTTCTACTACAGTTAACACCCCCACAAATACATATAACCCAAGTAACAAGGAGTTCCCATTTAGCTTCACAGAAAAGAATCTTGTTTTAGGTACACCTTTTGGTTCGTTCAAGTATTCTGGATTCGACTATGCGAATTATCATAAGTTTTCTGGTAGTGCGACTGTCTCTGGTCAGGTAACTGCTGTTAAGACAGATGGTGAGGACAATCTAGGCATCACTGTTGATAAGGCTGACATGTACAAGCTCCCACAGTACTACTTCGCAAGTATTCAAGGTGAGAATGGAACTTATAACTACGTTCGAGCTGAGAAGCCTTATGTTGTTTGCTTCGGATACTACTACCCATCTCAGTACGATTACAACGAACTACTGGGCAAGCTTGCTCTTAAGGCGGGAGAGAGAGTTACTGTAAAGATCGACAACTACAAGATCATAGCTTCGAAGGAACATGTAGGTGCCTGTGCAAGTCTTCTTGAGATAGTCGGTAATTAGCTAGCTATTGACAAATAGTGTATTTCATGTATACTAAATACAGGTAGTTCATCGTGCTGAAACTTAACCGGGAGAGTTCGAGATGGCTCGTAGTCGTCACGACCGAAGCAATCGCAGGAAGTCCTTGGACTTCCAGATCAGTCGCTTGAAGCGGCGTCGGCTTCTTGAGAGGTTTATGATGAAGGATCTCGACCTCGAGCCCATCACGATCTTTCGGATCCCTCGCCGGCGTAGTCGAACGATTAACATCTTCGACCGCGGTCGCCGGATCCAGGTGACCCTCTTCCGCGAGACCGCGCATGTCGGTTTCGTCCCCTAGACCATGGTCACCACCCGTCCGCCCAACCTCACAGAGGTCTGGGCGGATTTCGTTTATAGAAAATAAAAACGCAGTATGGACTTAACCATACTGCGATGTTTGTTACTGCGCCACAGGGACTTCTTCGACAGCCTCAGCTGGGAAGTATATGACGAGCATCCTAAGGATCTTATTGGCCTGCTCAGGCTCGCTCTCCTTGTAGTGGTGATACAGACCAATAAGGGCTTTCTTGGGATCGGGGTGCTCGCCCATTGTCGTCTTGCTGAGTACTGCTTCGGCACGGCGCTGATTTTTTTTGGCTCGAATAGCATCCCTGCGTTCGTATCCCCAGGTTGAAATGCTTCCAGATAGTGACTTAGCGTCCTTTTCAACCTGATCAAGCTCTTCCTCAGTCTGGGCTGAATCAATCATCTGCTTGAAGTGGTTATTCAGCTTGTCCAACGCCACTTGCCTAGTCTTCGTTCCAAAAGGAGACGACTCGAGTAGCTCGGCCAGAGTGTTGGCGTCGACACTCTCTTCGGCTACATAGAGTTTGAGGTCGTCCCACTTGTCGAGCATGATCTGTGGAAGTTCTGGCCAGGAGATGTGAGGACCTGATCCAACAGAATTCTTTGGACGCGATCTCCAGATTTTGATGATCTCCTTAACTTGCATTAGGGTACTTGCCTTCTCAGCGACTAGTTCCAGGGATCGAGAGTGGAGGTAGTCTGGACCATTATTGTCTCTTTTTGCCAGGCTGTTGGCGAAGGCGAGTCGCTGTCTGAACCCACGCATGCGACCCATGTGCTTATCGAGCAACGTTGTCATGCGCACCTTCAAACCGTCACTGCTGATGAAGTCACCCGTCTTGGTTTGCTCAACGAGGAAAGCATCTTCCAGCGACTCAATCTCCTCCCAGACGAACTTCCACTGCGCTGAGCTTTTCTCCTGCCGATGATGTTCAAAGCCAAACAAGTCGTAATAACTTATTGGCATTGTCTTGATGATTTTGAGTCGATCCTTGAGACTCTTCGTTGAGCGAAGTGCTTCGATGAAGTAGCGAATCATCTTGTACTTCAGATCTTGGGCAAAACCTTGATCGTAGATCTTGAAGTACTTGTGAAAGTATTCCACTACTTGATGAACCTCGATCAAGGCGGTGAGATCGTTGGCCGACTCTAGCATTTCCTTGATGAGGCTGTAGAGCTTGGATGATGCAGTAGACCATTCATCATTGTAAAAACTCAGTGATGGGCCAGCTGCTATCTTGCCGAATGACTTGAACTGCTCGATCGTACTGAACTGACCAAGATAGTCCGAGAAGAATTCTCCTCGGCGTGCCTTATACTCGTGCAATTCTTCAGGCTCGAACTTCGGACCACAACTGCTGTGCATCTTCTTCCTAAATTCTGGTTCGAGTGCGACCATGTCGAGGAAAGTCTTGGCCGCTCTTACCTGGCCCTGGAGCCGAGTGACGATACCAAGTTTGATGCGTAAGCTATTTGGCCTGATACCAAGTGCTGTGGCCATGTTGTCCAGTGCGACGTGCATTATCCTTCTCCTGTGATCGAGGTGTGTTGTATTGCAAAGGACTTCCGCGCCTATTTCTACGCCCCTTTTGAAAAAAGGTCAAACTATTTTTCTTTCTTCTTGAATCCTCTGGTTTTTTTAGGTTCCTTTAGAATTTCTAGTGCACGCTCGAGCGTGATCTTGTATACATCGTCGGTCTTGAGTGATCTAAAGTCCTTCTCATGCACAATATATGGTCCGAAGCGTCCAATACTTGCAGTGATCTTCTCTCCCGTGTCTGGGTGAGTGCCTAGTACTCTAGGGAGTGAGAGGTAGACAAGTGCGTCCTCTATAGAAATTTCAGACAGGTTCTTTGTCTTGGGGATGCTCGCCTTACGAGCTTTTATCTTTTTCTTTTTGTCATCTTCGCCTTCCTGTACATATGGTCCAAAGCGACCAGTTTTGACGAATATAGACAGACCGCTTTCTGGGTTCACTCCTATAGGAGTATCGGCCTTAATCTCCTCGCCGTTAATAGTGAGTGCACCAGTACAGTCGGGGAAGCGAGAGCACGATAGGAAGCGTCCACCACGTCCGAGTTTGATAATCATGCTGCTACCACAAGTTGGACACTTGTATTTCTTGTCGGCAGTACCGAGGTCGGTTGCTTTGGCCAACTTTTCCTTACTCTTCACATCTTTGTTGAAAGGGGTATAGAAGTCGGTTAATGTTTTCACATAAGTTCTTTTACCAAGAGCTATGTCGTCTAGCTTGTCCTCCATATCTGCGGTGAAGGTGTCGCTAATATACTCACCGAAGTTGTCCTCTAGGAAGCCCGAGACAACCTCACCAGTGTCGGTTGGCTTCAGAGCTTTCTGGTCCTTCTCTACATAACCACGATCAACAATAGTTTTGATAATAGACGCGTAGGTAGAAGGTCGTCCAATACCACGCTTCTCAAGCTCTTTAATAAGTCCTGCCTCTGAGTATCTGCTTGGCGGCTCGGTCTGCTTTTCCTCAGAAAAGATTTTGTCCAAATCTAATTTGTCTCCAACACTCATCTTTGGAAGGATCACCTCCTCACCTTGTGCAGCTTTATCGGCCTTGGTCCATCCATCGAAAAGTATGCGAGAGCCATTAAGCCAGAAGTCAGGAATGGATTTATCCTTGATATTTGCCACCACCTTGGTGCGCATAACTACAGCATCCTTCATCTGGGTGGCAAGAGTGCGGGACCAAATAAGTTTGTACAACTTCTTCTGCTCGTCGGTGAAACCAGCATTCTCCACATTCATATGAGTTGGGCGTATTGCCTCATGAGCCTCTTGAGCATTCTTGCTCTTCTTTGAGAATACATGTGATTCGTAATACGACTCTCCAAATTTGCTTATGATAGTTGATTTGATGTCTGCTCTGGCTTGCGCGCCTAGGTTGGTTGAGTCGGTACGCATGTAGGTAATGTATCCAGACTCATATAGCTTCTGAGCAATACCCATAGTGCGAGATGGAGCGAAGCCAAGACGAGATGACGCGGCCTGTTGTAGAGTCGAGGTAATGAAGGGGGCTCGAGGTGACCTCTTGACCTCTGTCTCTTTAATATCTATTACACTCCACGAACCCTTTTCTCCATTTTTTAAAATACTCTCCACCTCTTTCTTGTCTCTGGGTTCTATAGAGCATTCGAAATTTAGTTTATTTAGTTCTGCAAATATTTTCCAAAATGTCTCTGGATTAAATGCTCGTATCTCGCGCTCCCGCTCAACCAATATACGAAGCGCGGGGGACTGTACTCTACCGGCGGATAGGCCGTAACGCACCTTCTTCCAGATGATGCCAGAGAGGTCGTAACCCACAAGACGATCGAGAACTCTACGAGCTTCCTGAGCTTCCTTAAGATTCTCGTCAATTAGCCTTGGGTGTTCTATGGCTTCTTCCACAGCTTCTTTGGTGATTTCGTGGAAGACAATTCTTTTTGGTTTCTTAAGACCTATGGCGTCGGCAATATGCCAAGCTATAGCCTCTCCCTCACGGTCGGGGTCGGTAGCAAGTATTACCTCGCTAGCTTTCTTGGCAATTGCTTTGATCTCGGCTATGACTTTGTCTTTGCCCTTAGACACTTCGTAGTGGGGGACGAAGCCGTGAGGTATGTCTATAGCCTTCGCATTATTCTTCGGTAAGTCACGCACATGACCAACAGACGCCACGACGCGAAAGTCCTTACCCAAATATTTTTCTATCGTCTTGGCCTTGCTTGGAGACTCGACTATTACTAAACGCATTTCTCAATTAATACTACGGATATCTTTTCCATGCAAATTTCGTCTATGAAAGAATGAGAGAAGGTTAAAAAGTTTTTCTCACTAATCCAAGCTCTTCTACTATAAGTCCTTTGATCTCAAGCAAGGACATTGTGGAGGTAACTTGGTGGGTTTCGAGACCTGACTCTCTGACTAGCACGTCTCTCTCCTTCGGCTTATCTAGTAGTTCAATTATCGCTTTTTCCTCATCACTCAAGTCGTCAATATTTAGTAGCGTGTCATGACCCTCGCTCCTTAGACCTAGGAGTTCCAAAATGTCGTGCGAGTCCCTTATGAGTGCTGCACCTAAGCGGATCAGCATATGTGGACCATCGGATGTTGAGGAGCTTATAGGTCCCGGTACTGCACCAACCTCTCTATTATATTCAGTAGCAAGGCGTGAGGTGATAAGGGTCCCACTCTTCTTCTCTGCTTCTATAACTATCGTTGCATGACACATGCCTGCCATAATTCTATTCCTCCTGGGGAAGGCCCATGCTCCAGAGGGCATGGTGTCGTTGTATTCTGATATTAGACCACCACCCTCTCTTACTATTTCCTCAGCTAAGGATACATGGGAGTGCGGATGGAGTACTTTTTTATCAAGCCCTGACCCTGGTACTCCAATAGTCTGGAGCCCTGCCCGCATAGCACTCCTGTGCGCTATAGAGTCGATACCTAGAGCTAGACCCGAGACAATAGTGATGGGGTAGCCCGCTAGTCCTTGTATAAGAGAGGATGTAACCTCCTGCCCATATAGGCTGAACTTCCTAGAACCAACTATAGCTAGAAGCTTGTTACCCTCTATTGGAGGTTCGCCCCATAGACGGAGACTCTTTGGCGGGTCGTTAATCTCTTTCAAGAGTTCTGGCCACTCTTCCTCTAGAAGGTCCCGAATCATGTGGTAATATTCTAGCAATGTTAGATATCAAATTCATTAGAGAGAACAAGGACCTAGTAGCCATGGCGGCGAAGAAGAAGCACATCGACTTTGATGTAGAGAAGCTCCTAGACGTAGATGAAAAGAGGAGGAGTTTGCTCCAGAAGGTGGAGGAGAAGCGTGGTGAGCAAAACATGGCAAGTAAGGAGATCATGAGTGCTTCTGGTCCCGAGCGCGCGAATATTTTGGAGAAGATGAAATTTGTTAAGGAAGAATTACAAAAAGGGGAGGATGAGTTAAAGGAGCTGATGAAGGATTGGCAAGGCTTAATGCTTCAAGTTCCGAATGTCCCCGATATCTCAGTCCCAGATGGAGTAAGTGATGAGCAGAATCTTGAGGTGAAGAAGTGGGGTGATTTACCTAGGTTCGATTTCGAGCCCAAGAGTCATGTAGAACTTATGGAGAACTTGGGGATGCTAGACCTCGAGCGAGGGACCAAGGTTGCGGGTTTCAGAGGTTACTTCCTTAAAGGCGATGGTGCACGACTACAATTTGCGCTTTGGAGATTTGTTCAGGATTACTTTGCGAAGAAGAGAGACTATGTGCCGATGATAGTGCCATCTTTAATCAAGAGAGAAGTATTTTTCGGTACTGGTTACTTACCACAAGGCGAAGAGGATTTGTATAAGACACAAGATGGAGAGTATTTGTCAGGTACCGCCGAGGTAGCGACCATGGGTTACTACATGGACGAAATTTTGGATAAGAAAGATTTACCCATAAAGCACTTGTCATTTTCTGACGCATTTCGTCGTGAGGCTGGGAGTCACGGCAAGGATACGAGGGGCATACTCCGAGTTCATGAGTTTTATAAATTTGAACAAGTGATCCTTTGCGAGGCGAATCACGAGGAGTCTGTCAGGTTCCACGAGGAGATACAGAGGAATGTCGAGGAGATCACTGAGGCTCTTGGGCTACCTTATAGAGTGGTAGTTAACTGCGGAGGGGACCTAGGACTTGGCCAGGTCAAGAAGTACGACACCGAGGTCTGGCTACCTTCGGAGAAGAAGTACAGAGAGACTGGCTCTGCATCTTACTTCCACGACTTCCAAACAAGGAGGCTTGGTATCCGTTACAAGGACACAGACGGCTCACTCAAGTTTGCTCACTCGCTTAACAACACAGCTCTCTCGGGACGACCACTTATTATGTTGGTAGAGAACTTCCAAGAGGCGGACGGCAGTATCAAGATACCAGAAGTGTTACTACCTTATTTCGGGAAGGATAAAATCAGCCGAGATGAAACTAGTCGGGAGTAAAGGAGCTGTCCGCTCTGCAGAGTTCCACAAAAAGAAGGAGAGGGAGAAAAAGTTTTATCAATTACTTTTTACGCTCGCATTTCTTTTGATAATAGTTGGCCCGATCTTCCTCCTTAGGAGCGAGAAACTCAAGGTGAGCCAAGTTAGTGTGAGTGGTAACATGGTGACGCAAAGTAGCGAAGTTGAATCGTTGGTGAAGGAGAGACTGAGTGGTTATTATCTCGGTCTCATACCTAAGTCGAGCACACTCTTCTACCCAAAGGATGAGATAGTTGATACGCTGGATAAACAAATACCAAGACTCGCTAGTGCGAGTGTCTCGCTTAACGGATTTCGAGGAGTAAGTGTGGAGGTTGTAGAGAGAGAGCCCGCTGCACTCTATTGTGCTCATGTGGTAGACAAAGAGTCTTGCTACTTTTTAGATAATACTGGCTACATATACTCTGAGGCACCGGACTTCACCGATGGTGTGTATCTAGTTTATAGAAGAGACCCGAGTATTAATGATCCAGTTGATAAATATATATTGGAAGAGAATGAGTTTGCTAGAGTAAACAAGTTTATAAATAGTTTGGGCAAGCTCGAGATGAAGTCGGTAAGTATTTTGAACAAAGAAGGAGACTACATCCTAACTTTAGATAATGGTCCCGAGATAATGTGGAACAGTAATCAAGATTTGGACAAGGTCTTGGTCGACCTGGAGTCATTCCTCAAGGGCTCAAAGCTCACAATGAGCGATATAAAGAACCTGCTTTACTTAGATCTCAGGTTCGACAACAAGATCTACTATAAGGGGAGGGAATAGCTATTTGCTTGACAATTTCTGATAGGGGGTGTATAGTCTTAAAAGAATGTTCATTCGGGTAGTTGCTAGCTCTGAGATAGATTGTTCAACAGTCCTACGGAATGTTGACGAGATATCAACGAGGTGTACAAATGACTGTAAAGCACGCAGATGGACCAATCTGGTTCAAGTGAAAGGGTTCTCCCTCAATCTTGTACTAGGACTAATGGGAACCGGCCCCGGTCTCCCTCACATCGCAAATGGTCGACACACTGCGGATCGCTAACCTTCATTTGTCTCGGGGAAATCGATACTTGAATTCAGGGCCTCCGAAAGGTGCCCAGAGCAAGCCTCCTAGCAACTTCCCACCCCCCTTCACCCTCGACATGTTCGAGGGTGTTTTCATGTTTAGTACAATACACATATGAATTTCTGGAAGAATCTTAAGAGACCAATATTTGTTCTAGCCCCCATGGCTG
>DAORIT010000010.1:14292-18208 GCA_035438685.1 Parcubacteria group bacterium
ATGAATTTCTGGAAGAATCTTAAGAGACCAATATTTGTTCTAGCCCCCATGGCTGATGTTACTGACTCGGCTTTTCGAGCTATTATCGCCAAGTATGGTAAGCCCGATGTTACTTGGACCGAGTTCGTCTCGGCTGACGGCCTGGCACTCGCACCCGAGGAAGGAAGGAAAAAACTTTTGAAAGATCTTGAATTTACTAACGCAGAGCGTCCTATAGTTGCACAATTCTTTACATCAAAACCTGAGAACATGCGGAAGGCAGCAGCTCTTGCCAAGGAACTTGGTTTCGACGGTATAGACATCAACATGGGTTGTCCAGATAGAAGTATTGAGAAGCAGGGTGCAGGAGCAGCTATGATGAAAAATCCAAAGCTCGCAAGAGAGGTTCTTAGAGCCGCTATAGAAGGCGCTGCCGGATTGCCCGTGTCGGTTAAGACTCGTGTTGGCTATAACAAGGTGGAGTTGGAAGATTGGTTACCCGAGATACTCAAAGAAGATCCAGCTGTAGTGACTATTCATGCTCGTACAAGGAAGGAGATGAGTAAGGTTCCTGCTAGGTGGGAGTTCGTGAAGCGTGCTGTAGAGATACGTAACGAACTTGGGTCAGGTACGTTGATACTTGGTAATGGTGACGCCTTGAGTATCGAAGATGCTAAGAAAAAAGTAGATGAGACAGGAGCCGATGGAGTGATGCTCGGTCGCGCGATATTTGGTAACCCATGGCTTTTTAGTGAGAAGACTCCGACTTTGGAAGAAAAGCTTATAGTTTGTGTCGAACATACAAAATTATTTGAAAAAAAATTAGGTGGGTTAAAGAACTTTGCTCTAATGAAGAAGCACTACAAAGCATATGTGAATGGTTTTGATGGAGCGGGAGACTTGAGAGGTAAGCTAATGGAAGCAGGTAATGCAGAAGAGGTAGAGGACATTGTAAAAAACTTTTTGTATAATTAAGCTTCACCCAAGCATGAGGTGGTGCATGGCAGCGAAGAGGCTCACCAGGTGGAAGATCGCGCTCCTGAACAAGAAGGGCAGGAAGAGCAACAAGAAGAAGGGCGGCGGCGCGAACAACGCCGGAGGCTCCACCTGAACGCGATGTAGGGCAGGGTGCCAGTACGGAGGGTTTGGGGGGGACTCCGTACTGGTTACTCTGGCTTTCAAACCGCCTTAGGGTAGATACACTACGACCATTTGGTCGTTTTTTTATATTTAATTTAGACTTGACAAACAATTTAAGTAGGTTTATAATAGCAAGTAGATTACAGAAGTAGAGAATTGTGTTGTGGCACAAGTCTGTGGTCACGGTAGTGGTGTGTGGTGAGTCGTCGAGGCCCGGAATCCTCGCCGTTCCACCCATGTCCTACCGTGGCCCAGACGGCCATATCCTATCTACTCCTAGATCTTTCTCTAGGCCCCAATTCTGGGGCCTTTCTCATATCTGAATTTCCAGTGAATTTACCTTTGACAAAAGCTTTCTTTTGTGATAATAAGAGGGCAGAAACAGCTCTTCGAAAATCACATTTCTTACACTAGGAGCACCAATGCGAACCAGGTGGTTTCCGAGGCTGGTGACCTTCTTGGTCGCCATCCTCATGTTCTCCGCTTGCGGAGACAACAAGCAGATCACCAAGGTGATCGTGAACATCTGGCTGCCGCTTGGCACCCGGACTGATACCACGGGCACCTGCGTGAGGACTACGATGATCGGAACCTCCGACACATCGAACGTTGCAGGGTCGAACATCCTCTTGCCACGAGGCGAGGCGGACTCACTTTCGGTGAGTCAGCGCTTCAACCCGAGCGGTTGCGGTACGCCTTATACGTTCAGGTGGAGCACGAGTAACGCGAGTGTCGTCTCCGTTACTGCCTTTGACTCAGTCTCTGCTCGCATCACAGCCATCTCTTCGGGGACAGCAGTGATCACTGCGACAGCTGTCGAGGACAGTACCATCGTCCTTAGGGTTACTGTGGTTGTGCCCGGAGTGTCTACGCCTACCCCGGTCTCGATTTCGGTTGAGCCGGTGAGCGCGACTCTCTACTCTGGGCAGACCATGACCCTTGGCACTGGTACCTACCGTGTGGTGGTGACCATGTCCGACGGAACGACCAGGGTCAACGACCTGTCCACCTTCTCCTGCTCGAGTGCAAACACGAGTCAGGTTACGGTGAACTCCTCTTGCTTGATCTCGGCGCTCGCGCCGACGACCTCGGGTGGAGTGGTGGTTACTTACGCCGCGCTCGGAGTCACTGGGGTGACCGACACACTCGTCGTGAGTGTGAATGCTCTCCCCGTGATCAGTTTGAACCCCGTGTCACTCTGCTTCAGCACTGTGGTCGGGACTCCACAATCTCAGACTGTGACGGTTACCGTCACAGGAGCGAGTGTGAGCAATGTGGTCCTCGCGTCGAACACCACTGGTGTCACTGTCTCTGGTTCAGGTTCTACCTGGACTGTGACGAGGACGGCAGGAAGTGTTGTGGCGAACGGGAGCTTGGTTGCGACTCTCACCACGATGAGTGGTGTGGTCACGGCTATCCCGGTTCAGATTATTTCTACGGTGTGTCCTGGGACGACGAGTTCCATCGACTTCACCCCGAGTGGTGGCCCGCTTCCGATCGGACTCGATACTCTGACCGCTACTTGCGTTCAGGGCGCCGAGATCCCGAATGTGTGCGAGCCGTACTGGACGTCGTCCGACCCGAGCATTGCGACGGTGAGAGGTAACACAGCGAAGCCTGTTGGCCCGATGACCTTCTGGGTTGGCCTTATCGCCTACCTCGAGCGTCTCCGGCCCGGCACGGTCGAGATCTGTGTGCAGTGGTCCCTCACTCAGACGAGCCCGCGTAGGTGTTACACCTTCACGAGCCCGTAAGAGCGAACCCCAGAGACAAGTTATCGTCTCTGGGGTTTTTCATTTATAATGTTCAACATGTCAGTCCTCTATAGGAAGTACCGGCCCAAGAGCTTTGATGATGTTATCGGCCAGGAACCGATAGTTAATGTTTTGAAAAACGAGATCAAGCTCGGCACTCTTGCTCATGCGTATCTCTTCGCTGGCTCGCGTGGTACAGGCAAGACCTCAGTAGCCAGGATCTTTGCTAACGAGGTTGGGACTTCGAAGAGCGATATTTACGAGATAGATGCCGCGTCGAACAACGGAGTGGATGAGATCCGAGCGCTGAATGACGCAGTGCACACCCTGCCATTCGATTCTAAATACAAAGTCTATATATTGGACGAGGCACATATGCTCTCTAAGGGTGCGTGGAACGCCTTTCTTAAAACACTTGAGGAACCTCCAGCGCATGTCATCTTTATCCTCGCTACAACAGAGTTAAACAAAGTTCCAGAGACTGTGCAGTCTAGGTGCCAGTCATTCGTATTCAAAAGACCAAGTCAAAAGATCTTGCGTGAGTTTTCACAAAAGATTGCAAAGGATGAGGGGAGGGTACTTGCTGACGACAGCGCAGAGTTGGTTGCGCTACTTGGTGACGGATCCTTCCGCGATACTCACGGGATACTGGAAAAGATTTTCAGTAGTACCAAGGAGAAGAAGATTGAGAGGGAAGAAGTCGAGATGGTTACAGGTGCGCCAAGGGGAGAGCTTGTAAGGAGTGTGCTCGAGGCACTTATAAATGAAGACCTAGAGCAAGGGATGAAGGCGATAGCTGAGGCGAGAGAGAACAATGTTGAGGCCAAGATTTTTGCCAAGCTCATTCTCGAGAGACTGCGTTATCTTTTCCTCCTCAGACTTAAAGCAGGGATGGAGGATTATATATCGAGCGAGACCTCAGATGACGAATTCGAGTTCTTGAAGACCCTAGCTTCTAAACCTGCCAAGCACCTCACCTCCGAAGTGCTCCTCCGCTTTATCGAAGCGTCTGAGCAATCCGGCCGATCTTCCATACCCGAACT
>DAORIT010000011.1:0-3021 GCA_035438685.1 Parcubacteria group bacterium
TCCAGAGTTGCGGGGCAGGACGGACCTTCCGAGACCTTGCTAACGACATAAGCCAATCCATGGCACTTGGCCTTGTCACAATAGGACCCCACACCAGAGCGTGTCGGGGTCCTCTATTTTTATGCAATAGACAAATCACCCCCCCAATAATTAGGTGGTTATCGGTGTGAATCCGGTTTATTCATAACAACTTGACAATGAAGTTAGTTTATGATAATAACTTATCTGGATTTCAGATCTACAAACCCTACACCAGAGGCTCTGATGCTGTTGATTATGCTTTCGATCCTGCTCGGCTGGCTAGCGGGATACTTCCTGACTGTACCTCTCATGGTCTTGATCAGCGTGGGTTGCCTGATCATCGTGATCATCATGTCCATCAGGCTCCAAGAGATGGCAGGACTGGTGACGGTAATCTTCGCTGCACTCGCCTCGATCGGGAACCTGGTCATGTGGGCGACGTACTACATCGTCACTGACCAGACATTTCTTGGTGATTTCGTCCAGAAGTACATCACCAGGTAGATACCGCGAGAAGTCGCGAGACGTAAGTCTCCCCGCTTCTCGCGGCTTTTTGTTTATTCAACACAAAACCACACAATGCAAAGAGATGATTTGTTTTGTTACTCTAAGATTTTCTCACTTAGCAAGAAAAATTAGGCGGCTCTTTTATTCTCTTTCCTAAAGCGAGCCTGAGCTTGTTTGTTAGTAATCTCTGCCTCCTTTCTTGATACCTCGGCTTCGGC
Organism: Parcubacteria group bacterium; assembly: GCA_035438685.1. Classification (GTDB taxonomy): domain Bacteria; phylum Patescibacteriota; class Minisyncoccia; order Phycocordibacterales; family Zambryskibacteraceae; genus JAIFWN01. Next base: position 747 of record DAORIT010000011.1, read on the forward strand.
TTCTTCATCTGTCATACCTCCTTCTATTAGTTTCTTTAACATCTCTGGCCTTTCAACTGTAAATTTAAAGCTGGGTAAACTTGGATCTCCATGGAAGTTTAAATTTTCTAAACTCATATTGCTATATTTATAACATGGTTTACAAACTCCTTAGGAGTGATCCCTACACTACCCAAAGACTGGTGCATGTGAGTCTCGGGTGATATGGGAGGCAGGGCTGTGGTTTCTAGTATATAAACCTTACCCTTTGGGGTGACAACAAACTCAGATGTAGAGTAATGTCTAAGACCAAGAGCACGGTGCGCCTCGGCCGACATCCTCTCTATCTCCTTGTGTACATTGGACTTGAAGGTGCTTGGAGTAGGTATCAGAGTGTACAAGGACTTACCTCTGAAGTTCTCTACCACACCACACTTAGCGCTATCACCTTTTATAAACTCTTCTACAATTACTCTCTCTGCATGTTTGAAGGCCTCGACCACTGAGTCCTTGAGCTCATTAAAGCTGTGCGCCACTCTCTCACCAAGACTACTCCTAGTAGAAACAGGTTTGACCATCACAGGATGCAAATAAGTTTGGAAGATCCTAACTAAGTCATCATTACTAATAGTGCCTAGAAGCACCTCGTGCTTAGGAGTAAGGAGGTTGTGTTGGTCGAATACTTTCTTGGCCAAGTCCTTATTCAAAGAGAAGGCAAGATGAAGCGAGGTGGAACCCGTGTGGGGCACGTTCATCTGCGAGAGCAGTTGCCCAAGCTTGCCATCTTCACCGAACTCACCATGCATAGCATTCCACACCAAATCCACATGTCTCAGCAAGTGATGTGGTTCGTACCGTCTTCCCATGTGGTGCCACTCACCATCCTTAGATACGAAAATGTCCAAGGGTTTATACTTAGGTTCATCCCGAAGGACCGAAAGTACGGTCTCCCCCGTCATAAGAGAGTCGTCATAGTGCTTTGATGGACCGCCGCGCAGAACTGCAATTCTCATTCAAAAATTATAACAGAGTTATATCCTAAATCCTTTGTTCCTGAGCTTCCTGTGATAACCAATAGCAAACCTATGCGCTTCTGTATTGGCTAGGAGTATAGATTTACCCCACTTTGAAATAAGGGCCTTCTCCCCGACTATCTCTCTAGCCTTATGTTTGTCATCCTTAACAACAGCGACTAGCTCTATGTCGAAACCTCGCTTCTTAATCTCATCTCGAGCAGCATTTATCTGTCCCGCACCTCCATCAACTACAATAATTCTTGGCAGGTCCCATTCTAGGTGACCAAGTCTTCTTCTAATAATCTCTCGAAGATTGTTTGTATCGTCATTACTATCTACTTTAATTTTGAACTTCCTATACTGACTCTTGGCAACTTCGCCATCCTCTACAACAACCATCACACCCACAGTGTCCTTGCCCGAGAGGTGCGCAATGTCATACGCCTCTATTCGAGTAGTGTTGGCTGAATCCCCCCTCTCGATATCTCGCTTGATAAGTGCCATATCGTGTATATGCTCGAGAGCGAAGAGTGTCCTCTTTTGCATTTCTGCCTCCTCGAACTTCTGGCCCTTGGCCAGAGACTTCATCTCCTTCTCCACATCCTTGATTAGATCTTGCTTCTTACCGTTAAAGAATAATTCTATTCTTCTTACAACCTTCTTGTACTCCTTACTGGTCATAAGTCCTGCACATACACCTGGGCAGAGTCCGATCTGCGCGTTGAAACACTTCTTCTTCAAGTTACACTTCTCATCTCTGTAAGGGAAGATCTTTCGAATGATCTTAAGTGCTTCTCGTAGCTCGCCTCCGTGTGGGAAAGGGCCGAAATAACTTCTGATCTTTAAGTCTTTTGAAATCTTTTCCCAATGTTCTAAGTTCCTGGCTCTTACAACAAGTATTTGAGGGAACTCTTCGTCAGTTATAACTACAGTGTTGAAGCTCTTGTTGTCCTTATCTCTTGAGTTGTATGGAGGCCTCCATTGCTTGATCTGAGATGCCTCAAGCAGGAGAGCCTCGAGCACAGAATCTGTGGTGGTAAAGTCGATAGTCTTTGCCTCATCAATCATCTTTACCAGTAAGGGACCACGAGTCTTGTTTAAATCGTTGCTAAAGTAGCTCTTAACCCTGTCTTTAAGTGAGGTTGCTTTACCTACATATAGAATTTCTTTCCTAGGTCCAAGGAAGAAATAAACTCCCGGGGCGTCTGGGAGATTGGCCTTTTTATAGTCTTGACTATTCATTTTTTGTATTCTACTATATTTTCAGACCCCGAACAAAT
>DAORIT010000011.1:3121-5993 GCA_035438685.1 Parcubacteria group bacterium
CGGACCAATCACTGAGGGCAAATATGCCAAAGATGAAGAAGTACAGGAAGAGGAACACTGGTACCCTCGGCAAGAAGAAGGTTCGGAGCAAAAAACTCAAGAATCTCCGAATGAGTGATCATTACTTGAATCGCGAGTATTTCGACCATAAGGTTAACACCCCTCATGGTCGTAAAAAGGCTATTTGGAAAACACGTTGGAATCAAGCGCGCACTAGGTCTTACTAAGTAGTGCGCTTTTTCTTTCTTAAAATTCTGCGCAAATAGTCTCCTGTGTGAGTGTCGGTATTTGCCACCTCTTCAGGAGTACCCTTGGCTACCAACTTACCACCACCATCTCCACCCTCAGGACCAATATCAATAATGTAGTCAGAACTTTTTATAAGATCCAAATTGTGCTCGATTACTAGTACAGTGTTCCCTTTTTCTACTAGCTTCTGAAGTATCTCAATAAGTTTCTTCACATCTTCGTAGTGTAGCCCTATTGTGGGTTCGTCCAATATATAAATTGTTTTAGCAATGTGAGGACGATAGAGCTCTGAAGCAATCTTCACCCTCTGTGCTTCACCTCCGGAAAGGGTTGTGGCTGATTGACCGAGCTTTAGGTATCCGAGTCCTACATCTCCCAAGGTTTTTAACCTGTCGTATATTGCAGGTATATCCTCGAAGAAGTTAATAGCCTCTTCAACGGTCATTTCCAAAACATCATAAATACTCTTTTTCTTGTACTTTACCTCCAAGGTCTCCTTCATAAACCTCTTACCCTGGCACACATCGCAGGGTACATAGACAGTAGGTAGGAAGTGCATCTCAACCTCAATTAGTCCGTTACCCTGGCAGGTCTCGCACCTACCACCTTTAACGTTGAAGGAGAATCTATTGGCCTTCCACCCTCTTGCTCTCGCCTCCTCAGAGGTGGCAAACATATCGCGAATGAATGTGAAGGCCCCAGTATAAGTAGCTGGGTTACTCCTAGGTGTCCTACCTATTGGAGACTGGTCTATAAGTATCGCGCGCGAGACATACTCACTACCAGCGAAGCTCTGTGCATTGTAGGTCTCGGCACTTCTATATCTCTTCTCTAGTCTTGCTTGGAGATTCTTATAAAGAATTTCATAGACAAAAGAGGACTTACCAGAACCAGACACCCCGGTCACAGATATAAGTCTACCAAGCGGGATGTCGACATTCATATGCTTGATGTTGAAGATGTTTCCACCTCTTATCTGTATTACCCCCTTCTCACTCTCTCGCCTGCTGTCTGGAATCTCAATCTCTGTCTCGCCGCGCAGATATGAGAGTGTTAATGAGCCGGAAGGATTTTTCTTAGCAGTTAAAAGCTCCTCCAAGTCTCCAGATACGACAACCTCGCCGCCATGCCTACCGGCACCCGGACCAATGTCTACAATATAGTCAGAAGAATAAATAGTATCCTCGTCGTGCTCAACGATAAGGATAGTGTTACCAAGATCTCTCAGATTAACAAGTGTTTTGATTAATCTATCGTTGTCTCTAGCGTGTAGACCAATAGTTGGCTCATCCAAAACATAGAGTGCACCGACAAGTCCAGAGCCGAGTTGCGATGCAAGACGAATACGCTGTGCCTCTCCACCAGAGAGAGTGTGTGCCCGACGATCTAGTGAGAGATAGTCAATACCGACATTTAGCATAAAGTCGAGTCTAGACTCGATTTCTTTCGTTACTACCTTTGAAATACTTTTCTCCCTTACAGTCAACTTAAGCTTCTTAAAGAACTCCTCGGACTCCTTTATAGAGAGCTTCGTGATGTCGACAATGTTCTTGCCACCAACCAAAACATTGAGTGCCTCCTCTCGAAGTCTATTGCCCTTACACTTTGGACATGGCTCTGTGCCGAAGAAGTATTTGGTACCCAAGCCATTACACTCTGGACACGCCCCGTATGGCGAGTTGAATGAGAAGAGTCTCGGTTCAATCTCGGGGAACGAGAAGCCATCATGCGGGCAGGACCACTTGGCAGACATGAGGAACTCGGTGTCGTCTATATCGGTCTTCTTATCCTTGCCCTTCTGCTCGCTAGCCAGGTCTCTAAATCGGAGTACTACCAAGCCCTCAGACTCGTGAACCGCCTTCTCAACTGCCTCACTTAACCTTTCGTTCGCTGACTTAGTGTCATTCTCAAAGTCGCCAAGACTTATAGCATCCACCAGGACAGAGATGCTGTGTGTCTTTGTCTTAGTGAGTTCGATCCTCTCGCGAAGATTATGTCTCTTACCATCAACCAGTACCTCTATATAACCCTTACCGAGTAAGTCATAAAGAAGTTGGTAGTACTCACCCTTACGCCCCCTCACAATTGGAGAGAAGATCTCTGCATATACTGGTAAGTCAATCTTCTTGCCTTTAGTAATTGTTTTCGCCTTCTCAGTTATCTTATCCAGAATAAAGTTCTTAATCTCCTCGTTCGATAACTTTTGTATTTCTCTTCCGCAAACAAGGCAGTGTGGACGACCAATGCGTGCATATAAAATACGAAGGTAATCATAGATCTCAGTAATAGTAGCTACTGTCGAACGCGGGTTGTTGGAGCGACTTTTTTGATCTATTGAAATAGCTGGAGAGAGGCCAATGATCTCGTCGACATCAGGCTTCTGCATCTGATGCAAGAATTGACGCGCGTAGGAAGAGAGGCTCTCTACATAGCGCCTTTGGCCCTCGGCGAAGATTGTGTCGAAAGCGAGCGACGACTTACCCGAGCCCGAAAGACCGGTGAAGACCACCATCTTGTTCCTCGGCATCTCGACCGTAATGTTCTTAAGGTTGTGAGTGCGTGCGCCTCGCACAATAATCTTGCCCTCTGTATCGTTCTTTTTGTCTTTGGACATATGCATATG
>DAORIT010000011.1:6093-8466 GCA_035438685.1 Parcubacteria group bacterium
TGTGCATTACTTTATGGACACAGAGTGTAATAGGTATACTCTTAAATTAGAGCTGTACCCGTTAGACTCCCTACAACCCCGGTGCCTCAATGTCACCAAGCGCTCGCAGGTATATGTCTTGCAGACGCAAGATCACTCACCTCACGCGCAAAGAAGCATGGGATCACGCCAGACGAGTTGGTGATGGCAACAAGTGTTATCCGTGCAGTTACTGTGGTCACTTCCACGTTGGACACCCAACACGTGACCCACATCTTCGAGCCAAGAGAGTCAAACGCATTCTCAAGCGATTCGCGGGCAAGAAAGCAAGATTCACCCGAGCTGCCTAGTTAGGCGGCTTTTTTCTTTCTATCTTTTTTTATTTCTGTTCTACTCTCTAAAACTTTTATCTCATCTCTTATAATGGCGGCTGTTTCGAAGTCCAGATTCTCCACGGCATCTTCCATCTCCTTCATCTTGTCTTTGATAAGTTTCTTTGGATTCTTTTTGAACATTTCTTCATCTGTACTGAGCAATGTTTTCACCGCCTGACCATGCTCTCTCTCTAGAGTGTCAGTAATATCCTTAATTTTCTTCATGATAGTCTTTGGAGTGATGCCGTGTTCCTTGTTGTATGCAAGTTGTATCGTGCGTCTTCTATTTGTTTCGTTAATTGCTCGCTCTATTGAACCTGTAATATTGTCTGCGTAGAGATACACCTTACCATCCACATTTCTTGCAGCACGCCCAATGATCTGTATAAGAGAGGTCTCAGATCTTAGGAAGCCTTCCTTATCTGCGTCTAAAATTCCAATAAATGTCACCTCAGGCAGGTCCAAGCCCTCTCTTAGGAGATTCACCCCCACAAGCACATCGAACTCACCTCGTCTAAATGCAGTAAGTATCTCAATGCGCTCTATAGTTTTAATGTCGCTATGTAAGTAACTCGCTTTGATCTTCTTCTCCTTCAAATATTCCGAGAGATCCTCTGCCATTCTCTTGGTAAGGGTTGTTGCTATAGCTCTGCCACCCTTCTCTATCACTTTTTCTGCTTCCTCGATGAAATCAAAAATTTGTCCTCGATAGTCCCCCCTTTCATTAATAGGTCTAATGGTTACAACTGGGTCAATGAGGCCAGTCGGGCGGATGACCTGCTCAACAATTTGCGCTGAGTTCTCTCTCTCGAAGTCACTAGGAGTTGCTGAGGTAAAAACGATTTGCCCCACTCTCTCTTTGAACTCATCCATAGTAAGAGGTCTGTTATCTTTAGCACTAGGGAGCCTGAAGCCGTGCTCGACCAAGGTCTTCTTCCTTGCTTGGTCTCCGGCGTGCATGCCACCAATCTGAGGCAAGGTAACATGTGATTCGTCGATAATGGTGAGAAAGTCAGGTGTGCCGTCTGCCTTGTGTGGGAAGTATGAGAGCAGAGTATCCGGTGCCTCCCCAGGACCACGGTTCGAGAAGTGACGAGAATAGTTCTCAATACCACTCGTATAACCAATCTCCTTAATCATGGCGAGATCATAAGTAGTACGGCGCTTCAGCCTCTCTGCTTCCAAAATTTTTCCTTCCTTGGCAAAAACTTTTAACTGTTCTTCTAGCTCTTGCTTGATACTAAGTAGTGCGCGCTTGGCTTGATCATCTTGCGTAATGAAGTGCTTTGCTGGGAAGATGAAGTAGAAGTTAGGTTCCGAAATAATCGACATAGATACCGCATCAATCCTCTTAATACTTTTAATCATGCCTCCATCTATTTCTACTCGGTAGATCATCCTTTCGCCTGTGGGCATGATCTCAATAGCATTGCCCAGTGCGCGGAAGGTGCCCGGCTTCACATCTGAGTTAGTACGAGAGAAATGAATACGGATTAGTTCACGCACAAAGTCAGATCTGCTAATACTTTGACCCACTTCAATCTTTATATTCACCTTCTGATACTCTTCTGGACTTCCGAGGCCATAGATACAGGACACTGAGGCAACTATGATCACATCCTTCCTAGTTAGTAATGCTTGAGTAGTAGCGTGACGAAGGCGATCTATCTCCTCGTTGATCATGGCCTCCTTTTCAATATAAGTATCCGTGACTGGCATATAAGCCTCTGGCTGATAGTAGTCGTAGTAAGAGACAAAGTAGTGCACTGCATTCTCAGGGAAGAACTCTCTATACTCCTGTGCAAGTTGTGCTGCGAGAGTCTTGTTGTGAGCGATAATAAGAGTTGGCTTGCCAATATTCTGTATAACATTCGCCGCAGTAAAGGTCTTGCCGGAACCCGTAACACCAAGAAGGGTCTGATACTTGTGGCCTTTCTTTACTCCTTCTGTAAGAGCCTTGATGGCCTTAGGTTGGTCCCCGGCCGGCTCCCACTCTCGTTTTATCTTAAATCCTGACATT
>DAORIT010000011.1:8566-15703 GCA_035438685.1 Parcubacteria group bacterium
GCGCGTTTGACTAAGTTGATTATGAAATAGAGATTGTGGATAGATCCGAGCGTACCACCGAGCATCTCGTGAGTGCGGAAGAGATGGCAAAGATATGCACGTGAATAATTTTTACATACATAGCACCCACACTCTGAGTCTAGTGTGTTTGTATCATCTCGGAATTCTGCATTGCGAATATTTACTTTACCTTGATGTGTGTAGAGGGTGCCTCCCCTGCCATTACGAGTCGGTGCCACACAGTCAAAAAGATCAACACCATTTTCTATACCCATAAGCAAATCCTCAGGCTCGCCAATACCAAGAAGGTGTCGAGGCTTTTCTTCTGGCAATATTTCGTTCACCCACTTCACCGCAGTTTCCATATCTTCTTTAGCAAAGGAGCCTCCGATACCAAAACCATCAAAATCGAGAGAGCCAATGAACTCTGCTGACTTCTTTCTCAAACTTTCTTCCCTACCTCCTTGGACAATACCGAAGAGGGCTTGTGTCTCGGCATTTGGCTTCGACTTGTGATACTCGAGACTTTTCTTGGCCCATCTATGAGTTCTCTCGAGCGCCTCCTCTTGATAAGCAAAAGTTTCAGACGGCGAAGTGCATTCGTCGAAGGCAAAGATTATGTCTGCACCTATGTGATGCTGTATATCTATGGACTTCTCTGGTGTGATGTAGTGTAGCGATCCATCATGATGAGAGCGAAAGGAGACTCCATCAGCACCAATCTTTGCCAGACTTGGTGTCTCACCATCAAGAGATCTTTCTGCAAGCATTTGCCTAGGGTCTGTAATACTTACCACCTTGGAAAGCTCCTTGCCATACGCTGCTCCAAGAGAGAAAACTTGGAACCCTCCAGAGTCGGTCATAGTTGGTCCAGACCAATTCATAAACTTGTGCAGTCCTCCAAAGTTCTTCATCCTCTCTGGACCCGGGTCGAGGTATAAGTGGTAAGTGTTCGCAAGTACCACCTCTGCTCCAAGGTCCAGAAGTTGCTCTGGAGTAATTGCCTTCACGGTACCCTTGGTACCCACTGATACGAAAGCCGGAGTATTGATCTTGCCGTGAGGGGTCTCTATAACTCCCGCACGACCAAGAGCACCATTTATCTTCTTTAGTATTCCAAAAGATAATGGGGCCATTATCTTTTGGTAATAATAGATTTCTTATAAACATCAAGGTGCTCAAGTGCCACGCCCGTACCCTTTGCCACACAGTAGAGCGCTTCTTTGGCCAGCACGGCCTTGACCCCAGTACGCCTGAGTACTAGTTCGGGGAAGTTCCTAAGTTGAGATGATCCACCTGTCATGATGATCCCCTTGTCGATAATGTCCGATGAAAGCTCGGGTGGAGTATTTTGGAAAACATCTTTAATAGCACCAACCATCTCTCGAAGCTCCTTAGAAATTGCTTTAGTAATTTCGTTGCTCTTTAGCTCAATAGTTCTTGGTAGTCCGAGTATCGTGTCCCTACCCTTCACTTGCATAGAAAGTTCATCTTCGGCTTGGAGGATTACAGCACTACCGATCTTGATCTTGATCTCCTCGGCCGTCTTGTCTCCGATCGAGAGGTTGTGCGTTCTCTTTATATAATCCTGTATAGCAGAGTCTACTTTGTTGCCAGCGCACTTCACCGAAGTGGATGCAACTATACCCCCAAGAGAGATCACCGCTACATCTGTCGTACCACCCCCTATGTCTACTATCATGTGACCCGCGGCTTCTTGTATAGGTATACCAGCACCTATTGCAGCCAAAATAGGCTCCTTGACCACATATGCATTCTTAGCTCCTGCCTTAAGGGTTGCTTCTATCACCGCTCTTCTTTCAGTGGAGGTGACGCCAGCAGGTACAGAGACCAAGACATCGGGTTTAAATATATTCCACTTACCTAAAGCCTTGTTGATATAGTAACGGAGCATAGCCTCCGTTACCCTGTAGTCAGCTATAACACCGTCCTTCATCGGTCTATAGGCCACTATGTCCTCTGGAGTCCTACCAACCATAGTCTTGGCCTCGGCCCCAATAGCTAGGATTTTGTTGTCTGATATAGATACGGCCACTACCGAAGGTTCGTTCATAATGATACCCTTCCCGGGCACAAAGACTAGAATATTGGTGGTTCCGAGGTCTATACCGAGCTTCTTCTGGAGACTGATCATGGGCACAATAATAGCTCCTCCGCTATAATGAGGCAATGAAGGTCGTAGAGGTTGTACCGATTGTCAAAGGCTTTACCAGAGAGACCCTTTCCTACTTCAGCAAGGAGAGCTTCGCACCAGGTAGCTTCGTCAAAATTCCACTTAGAAATGGATCTATTCTTGGCATCGTAGAAAGCACTGTCGACGTCAGTCAGAAGAAAAGTTTGATTAAGAAAGCTGGCTTCCCACTAAAAAAGATTTCTCTAGCGCCCAAGCAAGCCTTGTCTAGAGGCTTTATGAAAGCTGTTGAGACTACTTCCAAATTCTATGCCACTAGCTCGGGCTCAGTACTTGGTACACTACTTACCAAGTTTTTTCTGGACAACCCAAACTTCCTTAAGAAAAATTCCAGAACTAACTCTGAGACAAGCGAGGTTAAACTAATTCAGCTTAGTGAAGAGGAAAGATACCGTGAGTATCGGGGTGTCATAAGAGAGTCTTTCGCCAAGGGGTCCTCTGTCATGTTTATTGCACCCACCAAAAAAGACTTGGACAAAGCAAAGAACAGCCTTAATGTTGGTATCGAAAAATTTGTGTACTCGACTGCCGGCATTACTCCCAAGGGGTTAAAGAAGCTTTTCTTGAAAATTCATGAGGAGAAGCACCCGGTTCTTATAATCACCAGCATGAGTAATTGTGTCTTCGATAGACCTGATTTGGATTTAATAATAGTAGAGAGAGAAAACTCTAGAGCCTACAGAGGACTCAAGCGCCCTTACCTAGACTATAAAATGTTTCTCAAAAATTACACTAAGGAATGTGGTAAAAGCTTAATATTCGGCGACTCGGTTCTAAGTCTTGAAACTCTTTGGCTCGAAAAAGAAGGCATGTATAGTGCCGTCACTCCTCTTACTTGGAGACTCAAGGATAAAGCTTCAGGGGAGATCATTGACATGAGAGAGAAGAAAGAGTTCGAAATCATTTCTGAGAAACTTCAAAAAAGGATTAAAATGTCTCTAACAGAGAACAAAAAGATCTTCCTCTTCGGAGTGCGCAAGGGCCTCTCATCTACAACCGCTTGTGGTGATTGTGGCTCGCTCCTACTATGCAAGAATTGTTCATCACCCCTCGTACTCCATACCCAACAGATTCAAGGCGAGACACTTAACTACTACAAATGTCATCACTGTGGCGCCAAGAGGACTGCAGAGACTCGCTGTGACTCATGCCAAAGTTGGAAGCTCACGCCCCTCGGTATAGGCATAGACACTATTGCTAAAGAATGTAGAGAGAAGATGCCTGAGGTCAATGTCTTTATCCTGAGCAAAGAGCACACCCCAACCAAGTCCAAAGCTGTAGAAACTGTTAAACGCTTCTTCGATACTCCGCAAAGTATTCTTATAGGTACCGAAATGGCAATAGAGTACCTAGAAAGCGTACCCACTGTTGGAGTGGTCTCGCTCGACTCGCTCTTCTCCATACCTAACTTCTATATAAATGAGAGGATCTTCTACCTAGTTACTAGACTTAAGGAGATCACCGGAGAGAGTTTTCTCATCCAGACGAGAAATGCGGGTGTAAACATCCTCGAGTGGGCCACAGCAGGCAACATCCTCGACTTTTACCGAAGTGAGATAGAAGAAAGGGAGGATTTGCATTACCCACCATTCTCTTACTTCATCAAAATCAGTTTCGAAGGAACAATAGATAAGGTTGAAGCCAAGTCGATCTTACTCAAGAACGATTTTGAGCTCTTCAACCCACACTTTATGATCAAAAAGAGTGGCCAAGGAAAAACAGCTGAGCTAACAATGATTATCAGAATTTCTAGAGAGAACTGGCCAGACGAATCCCTACAGAGGAAACTCCTTTTGCTAACACCCGACTTTTTGATTAAAGTAGATCCTGAGAGCATCTTCTAATATGCCCAAAACAAACATCTTACAAAAAGACTCCCCCATCCTTAGAAAGGTAGCCTTAGATGTGCCAGAAAATGAGATCTCATCTCAAAGGATCAAAACGATAATAAGCAAGATGAAGATAGCGGTACATGCCGAGGATGACGGTGTAGCTATTGCAGCACCTCAGATAGGTGTAAGTCTACGAATTTTTGTTGTAGCTGGAAGAACCTTCAACATTGGTAAGAAAGCGGACAAGGAAACCGTTTTCCCTGACCTCGTCTTTATCAATCCAGAGATCACCAAACTCTCGAAAAAGAAAAAAATTATGGAGGAGGGTTGTCTCTCGGTTAGATGGCTCTATGGAAAGGTCGAAAGACACGAAAGAGTCTCTATTAAGGCTCTCGACGAAACAGGCAGAAAAATTGAGAGAGGTGCGTCAGGACTCTTGGCACAAATATTCCAACACGAGATAGATCACCTCGACGGCACTCTCTTTATAGACAAAGCAACAGATATCGAGGATGTACCACCAACACATCAAGATGAATAAACTAGACTTTATCTTTTTTGGTTCTTCTAAATTCTCTGAGTATGTTTTGAATGTGCTCAGAGATAAAGGTTACGAGCCTAAACTTTGTATTACGAGCGCCAAGGGCGATCTACCAGAAATACCTGATGCCGATCTATATATAGTTGCTTCCTTCGGTAAGATTCTTAAGGATGAACTTATAAACAAACCTAAGTATAAGACTTTAAATGTCCACCCATCTCTACTACCCAAGCTCCGCGGACCCGCACCTATCCAGGGTGCAATACTTAGTGGTGAGAAAACCGGAGTAAGTATCATGAGAATGAATGCCAAAATGGATCAAGGCCCAGTGCTAGCTACAAAAGAAGTTATTTTCGAAAACAATCCAGAGCACTATGTCATAGCTGAGGAAATACTTGGCACAATTGGAGGGGAACTCTTGGCAGAAGTGATACCTGGATGGTTATCTGGCGAGATTAAGGAGAAACCACAAGACGATTCTCAGGCGACATACACCAAGCTTATTAAAAAAGAGGATTCAGATATTACGAATGACTCACCAGAAGTAGCAATGAGAAAGATACGAGCATACGAAGTTTGGCCACGAGCAAGACTTGGCGAGCTCATCGTTACTGACGCTCACATAGAAGGAGGAAAACTAGTGTTAGACAAGGTTATACCACCAGGCAAAAAAGAGATGGTTTACACCGATTACCTACGAGGTAAGCATTAATTACCTTCTCCACTTGATCCACGGGAATCCTTGAATCATATTTTTTATAGCTCTCTGACCGCTCCTAAGTAACTCTCTCTTCTTGCTGGTTTCTCGGGTGACATCCTGTATAACTTCTGTCTCTACAAGATCTATTGCCCTATACAAGTCATCCGCCTCCTGGGCAACATAGTTATCCATCCCTGCGCCCGAGAGCCTGGCCTCAGCCCTAAATATATCTCCATGCTTGTGGTGGTCAGTGGTCTTGCCAAGTTCTATAGATAGTAAGACATCCTTGTTACCAAGGTACTTCTCCAGTTTTGAAAATCTTTTTAATGCATAATCTCTTATAGCCTCGGTTAACTCAATATTGGTTGCTTTGATATTGGTTTTCATAGCTCTATTATATCACTTGCTTTGATCGTGTGGGTCAAAGATTGATGGGGCAACTTCATCATTATTTAAGAATTTTGATATTTTCTTTCCACCAAAAATTGATGGTAGTATCCCCACCCCATTACATCCTAGGTTATAAAGCAAAACTGGGTTAAGAGGTTCTGGCCCAATCCTTCTTATTCCATTAGGAGTGTAACCCATAAGTCCATGCCAGCAAAAAGCGTACTCTGTTTCCTTTTGATGTTTACCATAGTTTGCTAAGAGGAAGTCGTTTATCTTATCTTGCACATCCTCGTCGCATGCATGTGCCCTCGAGTACAAGGCGCCATTAGGCAACACCTTTTCAGGTCCTCCTGCACAAATAAGGTTGAAGTCTCTGTCCTTCTCACCCTCATTCTCATGAGGCCTCCTCGTAAGATAAAAGTACGTGTCTCCTGTTGGATCGTTCGAATTTATCTCGCTCTTTGAGAAGTAACTAATAGCTGTCGGAGGGTGGTTTAGTGGCTGGATGTAGCCCGCCATATAACCAATGCGTCCTGCCACAGAGTGATGAAACTCGGTATTAATGTCTTGCCCCACATTATTATCAATAGAAAAATTCTCAAACCCGTTTGTGCAGAGTACTACTCTTTTAGTTTGAATATTCTTGTTTAAAACTTCAAGCACAGCGCTCTCTTTATCCAAACGAACAATTTTCAAAGGACTCTCTTCGAAGAAGGAGAATCTATCTTTATAAGTTGCTGACAAATAACCCACAAGCTCTTCGGTAAGCAGAGCGCTGTTAGTACAACCCTTCTGGTATGAGATGCAGGCTATGTAGTCAGAATTATTGGTGTCTAGTAGATCAAGAATATCTTTGTGTTTGGCAACGGAGTAATACTCTTTGTACTCATCACTGATATCTTTTAATCCATCCCAACTTTCAGAAATTATTATTGACTCTCTTTGCAAACCATTTCTTTCTCTGTATTTATTTGATTCTAAAAAATCTACAAGCTTGCTCATACCTGCCACCCCTGCGTAACCAGTAAAGCGATATATTGGGGTCCTGAGCTTTGCTTCTTCTACCATCTCGTCGAGGAGCAGCCATGCTGACTCCACATCCCTTACTCCGTCTGTAGCTAACTTTTCACCAAATTCCTCTACCATACCTGGAAGCGGTCTCTCAAAATAACTCGCGAGTTGCCCAGCGTTATGCCCAGTTGCGCCGTGTGCCACCTTGTCTGCTTCTATGAGCACTACTCTATGCTTTGTATCTTTAAGTGCAAAGTATGCTGTGACAACACCCGCAATACCACCACCCACTATGGTTACATCAGTCTCGATATCTTTATCCAAGGGAACAGCTGGCCTAGAGCGATTAAGCTGCTTTATCCAAGGGGAGGTGTTCGGAATCATTTACCAATATTCTAGCTTATTCGACCCTACTTTCAAAAAGGTTTAGAAGATAAGCATCGATCTGCCT
>DAORIT010000011.1:15803-17487 GCA_035438685.1 Parcubacteria group bacterium
TGCTCGGAGTAACCCTGATCAGCAGAGAACTTGTTGGCTGTGCCCGCACCATAAGTCACCGTATATGCGTTCTTCAAACTTGTTTGTGACTCGAATGACCTGTAACCCGAAAGAATCTTTAAATCCATACCGTCTATATCTGCCTCCTCTAATAGTCTCTGTAGGAATGGGTACACAAGAGCAAGGATTTGCTGTGGCTTGGCGGGGTTACTGAGGAAAACCGAACTAATGTCTGTAAGACCTCTGGGAACATAATTCTCATTCAAAAAGTAGACCTTGGAGTATTGCTTCAAGAGCTCTCTATCTGTCTCGGCTAACTTCTTCAACTTCTCCAAGGTGCTAGAGAGTCCGTCGATCTGTGAACTGTATTCGTCTATGTCACCACGAGCCAATTTTAGATCGTCAGTCAACTTCAAATTTTCTTCTAGAGTCTTGCCAAGAGTCTCTCTAGTTTCTGTAAGCGATGTGTTCAAATCCAAATTTTTTGAATAAAGGTTCCATAAGCCAAATACTGCTATCAACAGTAAGGCTATTAGTCCAATCAAATAGCTCTTATGAGTTTTATCAAGTGACATCAGACAATTATATATGAAAAAGAACCAAATCGAATTTGGTTCTTCTGAGTGGTTCACTTAACCCACATCAAACTGTGGTGACGAGCTTACCGAGTAGACCTCTTCCACTTCTCGAGCTGCTTGACAGCCTGCTTGAAAGTGAGGTCGCCTTCACGGTAGGCGTTCAAAATAGAACCAGGATTATCAGTGAAAACGATACGCAGGCGCTTAGGCTTCCTCTGAAGCGTATTGTGAAGCGTATTGACTGCCTCAGTGAGTCCACTCCAGAATGCGGACTCTTGAATCTGGCGTACTGACTCCATGGGTAGCCTCGTAATTCAGGTTTGTATTGGCGAACAGTCTCTATAACAAAAAATAACATTTATACTTGATATGTCAATACTACATTTTGATAACAGAATTCTTGACCTATAGACACTCAAAATGTAGGATTGCTGTGGGTGTGAGGGACTAGGAAGAAAGCAACCGCGATTCCAGAAATGGAACAGCCTAAACCTCAAGGAAGATCCAAGGTACTTGAGGGGTCGAAGGGTACACCACGCCTTGAAGTTCGCCTGGTTATGCCCTAAGTAGTGGATTGGCTCGCCAAACCACGAATCAGCGAGTACTCAATCGCACCTCGCAAGGCTAAACCGACCCCCTCTCACCCACCCCCGCAAGTCTTACAGCTTGCGGCTTTTTTATTCCTTGGAAGAAAACTCGATTATCCATTCAATACCGTATTTGTCTCGAAACATTCCTGCATATGTACCCCAAGGGCTGTTGCCCATTTGTCCTTCGACCTCCCCTCCAAGAGAAAGAGTCTTAAATAATTTTTCTGCTTCTTCCTTACTTTCGGCGCTTACCACAATTTTACTCCTGTTTTCACGTTCATTTATCTTGCCCATAAACTCTGGAACATCATTCGCCATTAAGATACTTCCGCCACCAATAGGTAGGGCAATATACATAATTTTGTTCTCCTCGTTTTCTGGAACTTTAAATTCTTCACTTGCTAGATCTTTGAAACGAACTATTTTTGTAAACTCTCCACCAAATGCTGATTTGTAGAAAGTAAACGCTTCCTCGGCATTTCCGTTAAAATTAATCCAAGGATTTATTGTTGTCAT
>DAORIT010000012.1:0-5275 GCA_035438685.1 Parcubacteria group bacterium
TGTCCTGTACCAGCTACCAAATCATCCTTTTCGTATCCAGTTGTAATGTTTGTACTCATGGTGTTGTTCTCTTTTGGTGTGTTATTAAATAAATTCATAAAGAGGTTACCATAAAATAGGAACCCCAATACTACTAACGCTGCAGCTACCCCTATAACCTTGTTTACTGTTTTGTTCATAATTTTACTTTAATGTCATGATATTATAGCCCTTATGCCAGAAGAACAAAATACCCACAATCACACACAAGAAGAGAAAGATAGAATAAAGAAGATAAGAATGGAGAGGATCCATAGCGAGTTCGAAGAGGGATTCAAGTTTATCGATGAGTATCCAAAGTCAGTAACATTCTTCGGATCAAGCTTGCTCAAGGAAGACGACCCTTACTGCATCTCCGCTCGCACTCTAGCTGGTCGTATAGCCAAGGAGCTAAACTACGCAGTACTTACTGGCGGTGGTCCTGGCATCATGGAGGCTGCCAACCGCGGCGCACATGAGAACGGCGGCTCTTCTCTCGCACTCACCATTCGCCTACCACATCCTCAGATTGTTAACCCATACATCACTCGTATGGTTGACCCGAATTATTTCTTCGTTAGAAAGGTTCTCCTTTCATTTAACGCAGCAGCTTTTATCTTCTTTCCAGGAGGATACGGAACACTGGATGAGTTCTTCGAAATACTTACTCTCGTCCAGACTCAAAAAGTTGTTGGCGTACCAATCATTTGCGTTGGTACTGACTTTTGGTCGTCTCTCAAAGTGTTTATAGAAAAGGAGCTCCTAACCAGAGGTACCATACTCCCCGACAATGTTGATCTCTTCAAGATTACCGACAACCACGACGAAATACTTGAGATCATCAAGAAAACTCCGATCAGAGATAACTTAGATATACACGAGGTAAAGCAAGTTAGCGAGATTTCTTAAAACTTAACTGGTACAACAAAGTACTTTAACCGACTCTCCTCTCCGGATGGATTGTCGTTCATAAATATTAAGTAACCACTCTTGTTCCTTCCCTTGTCAAAGTTAATGGTGCCCTCGAATGACACAAAATCGGTTGTCATCCATTCACCCTGAGCCGTAACATAACCACCTCCCAAACTCTCACCGTTTGGACCCGCAACCTTAACGGGTGCAGATGCTTCAAAGTACCAAGGCCCACGAGCGCGACCAGCAACCTTGTCCCCACTTCTAAACAAGTCACCAGACTTTGGATACCCCACTACCACCTCATCTTGAGTAGCCAGACTACCTGCTTGGTTTAGATCTATTTGACTATCTACTCCCCTCGAATAAAACCAGGCAATACCTACTACCAGCAAAATGCTCAAGATGTATAAAACTTTCTTCATACTGCTATAATACCCCACATGCAAAAGAAAATAATAATCGTTGTGATTTTCATTGTCCTAGCCTTTCTTGGATATAGATCCTTCGTAATGGCACCAGAAGTAGTAACATCAACAGAGAGTTCATCAACAAGTACCAGCACTCCTACAAGCACACCTGCGACCAAGCCCACCCCAAGCAAGAATGATTTATTGATAAAGGATGCTGCATGGAAAGTTTTCGAAGCTTACCTAAAAGCAACTAAGGACAAAGACATAGAAACTGTTAAGAAGTTGTCTTACCAAGTATCTAGTGATTGTCTTGATCAAACCAAGGTTAAGGAGTGCCAAGATAGAATGAACACAGCATTCATCTATGGAAAACAATTTAAGTATGAAAACATGAAGTACATCTCTTATGATGAAAAGCAGATCATCTTGGCAGGAGATTACTTTGAGTCACTTGAAGGCGAGTCACCATCTTTCGCTAGAGGAGTACTATACTTTATTAGAGAGGGTTCAACAGTGAAGTTCCTATCACTGAACCCATTTTTCGGAGCAATTATTATTCGAGAGGAGGGTGAGGCTACCACGACAGTAAGAGACAGATTACTCAACGCTACAGAAGATACTGATGTAGATTACGCCCTAGATGTGTTCGAAAAGTGTATTGGTATCGGCGCCTTACCTGGTTGTGTTAAAACAGATAGTACAAAAAGAGATACCAACGGAGACGGCTTCTGGGACTCTACCGAATCCCTATTCTACAAACAGTCTACTCAATAAAGGTTAGTGCCTTGCCCTTCTTGTTGGCGCGACCAGTGCGTCCGATACGGTGGACATAGTCTTCGTAAGTAGCAGGTAGATCGAAGTTGATCACATGTGAGACATCGCTGATGTCGAGTCCACGAGCTGCCACGTCTGTTGCCACAAGCACCTTGACCCTGTCTTCTTTGAACTCCTTAAGCGCCTTCAGTCTTGCTGACTGTTGCTTGTCGCCGTGTATCGCCTCAGTCTTAACCCCAGAGGTAGAGAGGAACTTAGAAAGTTTATCTGCACCATGCTTAGTACGGGTAAAGACAAGTACCTTATCAAAGTCCTCTTGAACCAAAAGATCAAGCAGAACCTCGGCCTTGGTCTTGCCTTGTATGCGGATAACATCTTGATCAATATTTTTAGAAGTATCTCTAGTCTTCACCGAGACCTTGGCAGGGTTATTCAAAAATTCGCCAATCAGTGCCTCGATCTCGCGAGATAGTGTGGCGGAGAAGAAGAGTGTTTGCCTCGTCTTAGGGGTCCTCTCCATCATGTACCTCATGTCGTTGATGAACCCCATATCAAGCATTCTATCTGCCTCGTCGAGTACCACATTGTTGAATAGTGCAAGATTCAGTCTCCTTGCTTCTATATGGTCCTTGAGGCGACCAGGTGTACCAATAACAAAGCTGTGCTTGTGTCTGAGCTCGGTAATCTGCTTGCCAATACCTGCGCCTCCAATACAAATAACTGAGAAAAGACCCGAGCCCTTAGCAAAGGCTCTTAGCTCCTCGTCGATCTGAAAGGCGAGCTCGCGAGTAGGAACCACAATAAGCACCTTCTCATTCTCATTCTTCATCACCTTATCAATAAGAGGTATGAGGAAAGCAGCGGTCTTGCCAGTACCGGTGTTCGCGATACCCACAACATCCTCACCACGAAGAATGTGTGGAATCACACGGTCCTGGATAGGAGTTGGAGCGATGTAGCCCTTCTCCTCGATATTGGCCTTCAATTTGTCGTTGATAGCGAAGTCCTTAAACATGTGCTCAGGGGTAAAGACCTCGACCTCTTCGGTGATAACAGCTTTGTTGATGAACTTCGAAACATCAGAAAAAAACTTCTGTTGCTTTGGACGACTATTACTAAATCTTTTGTGCGGAGTGAACCCGCGTCTTCTGTATTCCATATGACATAAACCTTGCTCTGAGGTTTATGGCATTTAGCCGACGAATGAGATTAATCCCCAGACGAAACCTATGAGTGTTAGTTACTTATTCAATATATATCGTTCCATCAATTTTGTCAAGCTCTAACGAATACCGGTGTCGCAGAAGACTATCACCTCGGTAAACTGATTCGCTTCGACTGGTACTAGACCATTTTTGCCACACTTACCCTCCTTGCCTAAACCCGCTTCACGAATTGAGTACTCTCCTGGAGCTACGCTGACCTCGAACTCGCCATCCTTGTTTGATGAGAAAGTTTTTAAAACCTCAACTGAGTTGAAGCGAGTTAGCTCGAGCTTGGTCTGATACATTTTGTCGGCACAATTTGGATCATCCTCGTTCTTCTGCATAGGACAAGTTGGTCCGAGTCTAACAACACCCTTGATACCACTAGTCACTCTATCCCCTCCCTGTGACAAGACATATACAAGCGCACCGAGAACTATAATCGCTAGTATTAACTTTTTATTCATAGAAGTATATTGATCCGATAATCCTCGCCAAGTCTTTTCTTATTTTATCCTCGGGGGTTAAGTATGTTACAGATATATGGACCATTCTACCATTAGCCAAGACAACAATATTGTCTGCCACATAAAGCCCGTCCGTTATGTAGTATACCGAATCCCTTTTACCCACCTTACCCTCGTGGTGCTCGCCAATAGCGAGATGGAAGTTCGATTCCATATTATTCTTCGCCCACTCGAGCGGAGTAGTAGAGGAATTAGAGAGCTTGATAACTCTAAGTGTAATAGCTGTCGGACCCTCTCGCCCCGGTGATTTACCCTCTCGTACTAGCCTATTTTCTTCGGTGTCCTCGGTAAGTATCACAATCTTCTCTTTGTCACTCACTACCTTCTCCTCCAAGAAGTATTTGTTGGAGTAGTAGAAGGCCATGCCAAAATTCCTAGAATTATACTTCTCAATCTTACCGGTATACCAAAGCAGTGATGTTGCTATGGTGACTATAAGTATCCCCAGAAGAATAATTAATCTCCTTCTCATTGTATTAATTTCTTTATTACTGGGTTCAGTCTGTCGGCAATTATTCTATAACCAAGATCATTCGGATGTATCGTATCGTACATAAGATTAGGACGGCCAAAAACTCCATCTAATACATCACTCACATATACAGCTCCGTACTTGCTAGCCAACTTTTCATACTCTTCGTCATAACGGTTGCTTAGTACCCCGCTTCGTACACCAAGAAGTACTACTACAGAACCCTGATTCACTACAACTCGCACAATTTTATCAAGGTTAGCAAAAGTTTCTTCAGTTGGCACCTTTCTTAAGAAGTCGTTGCCACCGAGGAGGATCATCACAAGCTTGGGTTTGTAATCCTTGAGCACTTCAACTCTATCTAGTGCATCCTTAGTCGTGTTACCACTTATACCTAGGTTGACCACCTCAACACCCAAATCCTTCGACAACATATCGACAAACCCACCAGTACTCGAGCCTACTCCAGCTACAAGACTATCGCCGAAAGCAATGATGTCAGACCCTTGAGACGGATAGTTAGTTATTGTTCTCTCATCTCTAAGCAAGAAGAAAATGCCGATAATGAGCAGAACAACTAACCCAAACTTTATATATTTATGAGAGATGCTTTGAAACAAGTTTGGTCATGTCGAACATTGAGACAGTCTTCTTACCTCCGAAGATCACCTTGAGCTTTTCGTCTGAATTGATGTTCCTCTTGTTCTTCTCATCCTGGAGCTTGTTCTTCTTGATGTATGCCCAGAGTTTCTTAGTAACTTCTGTGCGAGGCATAGGACCCTTGCCTATTACCATGCCAAGATCATTACTAATCTTCATTGGCTTCATGAATGCGGCATTCGCCTTCCTTGCTTTCTTTGCTGGTTTCTTTGCTGCCTTCTTAACTACTTTCTTTGCTGCCTTCTTAACTGTTTTTTTAACTGTCTTTGCCATTCTAATTTATTAAATTTCTAT
>DAORIT010000012.1:5375-17050 GCA_035438685.1 Parcubacteria group bacterium
CCTTCTTAACTGTTTTTTTAACTGTCTTTGCCATTCTAATTTATTAAATTTCTATACTCCTAATTATACCCCACTTTCATAGGAGAAATCTCAGTTATTGCCACCCCTGTTTCTTGAGTGCGTCCCTGGCCGCTGCCTGCTCGGCGTCTTGTTTGCTCTTACCCTCACCTACCCCCATTTTCTCCTCACCAACGAATACACCAACAGAGAACTGCTTGTCATGATCTGGGCCCGACTCTGAGAGAGTCTTGTACATTGGGGTGTGACTCAAGTTCTCTTGAGCCTTGGCTTGGAAGAGACTCTTCGCATCAACCCACTTCCCTCCCTCAAGAATAGCCTCAGTAAGAGGAGTAATGTGTTTGTTTATAAAGTTAATGGCTTCGGCAAAACCACGGTCTAGATATATCGCACCTATAATAGCTTCGAAGGTGTTCGCCAAGATGTATTGTCTAGCGCGACCAGTATCCTTGGACTCCCCCTTAGACAAAAGTAAAAAGTCGTTCATAGAGAGCTTCTGCGCCACCTCGGCACAGGTGTCTGCGTTAACAAGCGCGGAGCGGATAGAGGTGAGCTCACCCTCATCCCTGTCGGGGTACTTCCTAAAGAGGAAGTCCGTGGTAACAAGTTGGAGTACCGCATCACCCAAGTACTCTAATCTCTCGTTGTGAGTGAGACCCGAAGAGCGGTTCTCATTGATATAAGAGCGGTGCGTAAAAGCCTGCCTCAAGAGCGCCTTGTTGTTGAAGCTAAGTCCAAGCGTTTCCTCGAATTTACTGAAATCCATATGTTGAGTTAACCAGTTTGTGCCAAAATTTGCAAAGCCTTAGTAACTATAGGCAGTATATCGTCGTAAAAGTTGAGTCCAAGTATGTCAGCCAGTCTAAACCACCTGACATCATCGAGACCACCCTTCTCCTCCTTCTTCTCAAGTGTAAGCTCTTGATATGGTGCCTCAGCGAGGAAGTATGTGACCTGCTTTTTGATCTTGCCCTTCTCTGGGTGGAAGGTGGTGTAGGCGTTCTCTCCCAATTTCTCCTTCACCACTATTGGTACACCAAGCTCTTCCTCTGCCTCGCGTACGAGTGCGGCCTCCTCTGTCTCCTCACCTTCAAGTTTGCCCTTAGTAAGAGTCCAATGACCAAAGATGTCGTGTACAAGTGCTAAGTAGGTCTCTCCGTTCTCCTTGGCATAAACCACTGCTCCAGCAAGCTTCTCTAGTGGGAGCTCGGAGTCTGGGACATTACCATACTTCTTCTTAGGCTTTGGTTGATCGTCCTTGCCTGGCTCGCCCATCTCTCTATATACTGCGCCAAGAACCCCGTTAACAAACCTACCACTAGTCTCTCCACCATAAGATTTAGCGAGTTCAATTGCTTCGTTGATAGCCACCTTAGGAGGCACCTCACCCCGGTCTGCAAAAAGGAGTTCAGCAAGACCCATTCTTAGAATGTTTCTGTCTACTATGGAAATTTTTTCTATTGGCCAGTCAGGAGCGGCCTTCACAATAATGTTATCTAAATCGTTCTTCTTATCGACTACATTTTTCAAAAGATTGTTCATGAACGGACGGTCCTTCGAGTCTGGAGCAAATTCCTGGACCTGTCTGCCAAATACTTCATATGCGTCTACCGACTTACCATTCGAGATATCAAAATCCCATTCAAAAAGCGTCTGTAATACGACGGAGCGCGAAAGATGTCGGTGTGACATAAATTAAAGAACTGTATTGTCTAGACCTTACGGCCTCGATATTCACCCGTCTTAGGGTGAGCACGGTGTCGCAAATGAACAGCACCACTCTTCGCCACGGTCAAAGCCGGGTTCTCAAGTGCATGATGTGAGCGCCTGTTTTTAGTATGCGCCCGTGTGTGTCTCATTCGAACAACCATAGGGCCATATTACCAGCTTTTTAGAAAAAGAAAAGCCCCGCACCAGAAGTGGAGCGAAGCTCTCTTCTCGTGCGGGGCGCTAGAACTGATGCATCTTGGCGGCGTGGAGTATCGGTCGATGACTCCAGAAGAGCCCCCCATCCTCGACCTGAACCAGGAGCTCTGACTCAGTCCGCCAGAACGGCGGAGAGTGCTTGTCCCCATCGTCATCTTTCTTCTCTTCGGTGCGGAGCTGTCCCCCACAGTCTTCGAAGCGAGAGATGAACGCGACCTTCTGATGAAAGCCGGGCTTGTCCCGATTCTTCTGACGTGGGCCTACCCAGACACACTCTGAGGGGTTGGGTAGGATGAGATCAGTTTCTTCTTCGGTCTCCCGGAGGCAGGTGTCGAAGATCAATTCGCCCGGTCGGTCGTTGTTCGTGCCGGCAGGGAACTTGATCTGCACCCCGTCACCAGAGTCGTACTCCATGACGAGGTACTCTCTCTCCTCATCACCATCTCTACAAATGACGGCGACACCGAGATGCGAATCGTCCTCTGAGGGGTTGATATAACCCAGGTCTTGAGGAGTCTTCATCTGACGCATCGTTGCTGTCATACAAGCTCTCCTATCAAAAGGTTCTAGAAGTGGGTATATCCCACCTTTGTTCTTATTATACTACATAATTTGCCTATTTGTCAAGCCTTAAGAATGTTCTTTAGAAAACTCATTCTGTGGACCGCAGATGAACCGTGCTTCTTGATAGCCTCTATGTGCGCTTTGGTGCCGTAGCCCTTGTGGATATCGAACTTATACTCTGGATACTCTGTAGCCAACTTCGTCATATATTGATCTCTTGCAACTTTGGCACATATAGAGGCGAGCGAGATTAACGCGATCTTCTCGTCCCCTTTAATAATTGTTTCTTGATTCTTAAATTCTTTTGGAGCATGTAGCGAGCCGTCTAAAAAAATTTTTGCATCCTCATCCACACCGAGCCTCTTCATACACTTACTCATACCGAGCTTAATGGCGTAGACTATTCCCCTCTTGTCTATTACATCTGCTCCGACTAGTTCGACAGTAAAGTTGAGTTTGCCCTCCCTCTTCATCTCCTCGGCCTTAGCAAACCACTCTTTCCTCCCTTTCTCTGTGAGCTTCTTAGAATCCTTGATACCTTCAAAAAAACTCATATCGAAATCATGACAAATCTTTGCTACTCCTACCGCCACAGGACCAGCTAGCGGGCCTCGCCCAGCCTCATCTATCCCAATTATGTCTGTCATCTTCTCTATATTATACTGTGTGCATGTCGAAGTTCGTCCACCTCCACACCCACTCTCACTACTCTCTCCTTGAGGCCTTACCCAAGATCTCTGACCTTGTAGCTCATGCCAAGAAGCATGAGATGAAGGCCTTGGCCTTAACTGATGCAGGCAACTTATATGGTGCTATTGAGTTCTATAAGGAATGTAAGGATGAGGGGCTAAAGCCGATCATCGGAGTCGACGCCTACATCGCACCGAGGACCAGGCTCGACAAAGAGGCCCGTATTGACGCATCACGCTCTCGCTTGGTGCTACTTGCAGAGAATATAGTTGGGTACAAAAATCTTTTGAAGTTAGTGTCACTCTCCTATCTCGAGGGTTTCTATTACAAACCAAGAATGGACAAGGAGATCCTGGAGAAGTACAAGGACGGACTTATTGCTATCCTCCCCTCATTCAACAATACAGAGCTTGAGGAGCAGATAACCTGGTACAAAAAAACTTTTGGAGACAAGTTCTTCGTCGAGATCACTCATCACCCCGAGATCGCGAATCACGAGGATAAGCAGAGTGAAAGAATTGCTCTCTCAAAAAAACTTGGAGTAGAGATAGTTGCAGCGCATGATGTCTATTACCTAGAGAAAGCAGACAGACCAGCGCGTGAGACCTTGATGTCTATCCAGTCGCATATCGGTGTTGGTCGTGGCAGGAGTTTTGAGGATGAGGAGGACGACTTCTCCTTCATCTCGCCCAAGGAGGCAGAGAAGAGATTCAAAAGCACTCCCGAAGCAATAGACAACATAGAGAAGATAGTTGATATGTGTAATGTGGAATTGAAGCTAGGTGACTGGGTCTTCCCCAACCTTGAAATTCCTGATGGAAAGACCCCTGACGAAGCTCTGCGCGAAATTGTCGAAGCAGGACTCATAAGAAGAAAGCTCGAGAAAACAAAGGAGGTTGAAGAACGAATTGAGTATGAGCTCAAAGTCATTAGTGACAAGGGTTACCCCAAGTACTTCCTCGTCGTGTCTGACCTACTCCACTTCGCCCATGAGAACGGCATCCTTACAAACATTCGAGGATCTGTGGCGGGCTCCCTCGTTACTTATCTTGCTGGTATTACAAATGTGAACCCGCTTGAGTACAAGCTCCCCTTCGAACGATTCCTCAACCCTGACCGTCCTTCTGCACCAGATATCGACATGGACTTCGCCGACGACAGGCGCGACGAGGTTATTGATTATGCGAGGAAAAAGTATGGTGAGGATCGAGTGGCCCAAATTGGTACCTTCGGCACCATGATGGCGAGAGGTGCAGTGCGCGATGTCACTCGTGCCATGGGATTCGCAGTAGCCATAGGAGACAAGATCGCAAAGTTGATACCCATGGGCGCACAAGGCTTCCCCATGACTATCGATAGAGCGAAGAAAGAGAGTCCTGACTTCAAAAAGCTCTACACCTCTGACCCGGATGTGAAGCGTATTGTGGACATGGCCGAGAAGATCGAGGGCAACGCACGCCACATCTCGGTACACGCAGCGGGAGTGGTTATATCCCCCTCTCCTCTTACCGACTACACCGCACTCCAATACGATACCAAGGGTGAGAACAAGGTGATCACTCAGTACGACATGTACTCGATAGAAGAAGCCGGGCTACTCAAGTTCGACTTCCTTGGTATTAGGAATCTCTCGATCATTGCTGATGCTATCAATCGTATAAAAAAGATTGAAGGTGTTGAGATAGATATGGATGAGATCCCAGTGGATGACAAGAAAACTTATGAAATGCTTGCTCGTGGCGAGACCGAGGGCACCTTCCAACTTAACGGCGATGGCATGACGAAGGCCTTGATGGAACTTAAGCCCACAGTGATCCACGACATCAATGTCATGGTGGCACTATATCGTCCTGGCCCGATGGACAACATCCAAGAGTACATAGCGAGGAAGCACAAGAAGAAGCCTGTAACATTCCTCCATCCAAAGATGAAGGACTTCCTCGATACCACTTATGGAGTACTCGTGTATCAAGATGACCTGTTGATGACTGCTATCGAAGTGGCTGGCTACTCGTGGGGCGAGGTCGACAAGTTTAGAAAGGCGGTGGGCAAAAAGATTCCTGAAGAGATGAAGAAGCAACATGTCATGTTTGTTGATGGATGCCAAAAGCATGGAGGCATGAGTAAGGACAAAGCTGAGGCACTTTGGGAGCTCTTCGTTCCCTTCCAAGGATACGGATTCAACAAGGCACATGCAGCGAGTTACGGACACATCGCTTATATCACTGCGTACCTCAAAGCTAACTACCCTGCTATCTACATGTCAGCAGTACTGACTGCAGAGTCTGGAGATGTAGAGACTATCGGCGTCATGGTCAAAGAGTGCAAACGTATGGGTATAGAAGTACTACCCCCATCGGTAAACGAAAGTTATTCGCAATTTACCGTACCACCTCGCGAGAGTAAGGATGATAAATACAAAATAAGATTCGGACTTACAACTATCAAGAACTTCGGACAAGGTGTAGCAACCTCGATCATCGAGGAGAGGAAGAAGGGTGGTAAGTTCAAATCATTAATAGACTTCCTCGACAGAGTTAAAGACAAGAATTTAAATAAAAAATCTCTAGAGAGCCTCATCAAGGCTGGTGCACTCGACGACTTTGCCGAGAGAGGAGAGATGCTACAAAACCTAGAAACTCTACTCGCCTACCACAAGGAGTCGAGCGCCAAGGCGACGAACCAGGACTCACTCTTTAGCGGCTTAACCGGGTCGAGCGCACTACCCCCACTACGTATGACAAAGGCCGAGCCCATAAATAAGAAAGAAAGACTCATGTGGGAGAAGGAGCTCCTCGGTCTCTACATCACTGGGCATCCATTGGATGAGTTTAGCGAAAAGTTAGATAAGGCGAAAAATAATTCCTTAAACCTCAAGGATGCCCCAGAGAATGCCGAGTGTGTCATAGGCGGTGTCATTACCGATCTTCGTACGACACTTACCAAAGCTGGCGAGATGATGGCCTTTGCTAGACTAGAGGATCTTAAGGGCAGTGTAGATATGGTCGTCTTCCCAAAAGTTTATGAGGAGTACAAAGAGTTCCTCCAAGGCGACCAGTGCATTGCGGTGAAGGGTCGCATAGGCAAGAAGAACGACGAACTCAGCTTTATCGTAGAAAAAGTAAAAAGTTTATAAAAAAAAGCGAGTTACCTCGCTTTAAAATTAACCCTCTTGGCATGTGGGTCGACACTGATCAAACGGTTCGATGAATTTCTGAAACTCGGGATGCACTACAGCAAAGTGATCGAGAAACTCGTCGAAGCTAAGACGAATGGTCTCGATGTGAACGAGAGCGGAGTGCCGAACGGCCATCTGCGTCGAAGCACCCATTATTGGGTAGTCGAACCGACTCTCCCTTTCCTCTAATGACTCGGAATCATTGGTGGAAGGGACATGCGCAATGAGCACGACCTCAGTCCTTCCTCCAAAGTGAGCTAGTTGCCACTCACACTTACCATCGAAGAAAGTGAATCGTGAGACCACTCCCACCCTGCTATTCCACTTGAGTCTGGATAAGTTCTTTTTTGCGAACTCAACGACAAGTCCTGCTCCTAGCTCCATCTCCTTCTTCATTCTGTCAAACATCTCCTTACGAGCCATGAATGACGAAAGTTTCGACACGCCTCCTCCTACCCTCACGGGTTTTGTATATGAGCATCACTGCCCGGGGAACTGCCTGAACACATAAAACCATTTATTTGCTTATTAGTCAAACAAAGAAAAACGACACCTTATCGGTGTCGTAGAACTTGTATCAGCAGCTTCCGCCGCAACAACAAGTGATCGAATCATGGAGAGAGAGCAGGGCCGGATTCACGCTATCCCCGTAGGTACGACGGAGAAGTGCAAGGGTGTGGTCAGCATATGCTCGCTTGACCGCCCTCGTGTTCTGCGTCACATCCATGGGGTTGTGATCCACGAACTCGCCGATGAACTCCTCACAGAACCTTCGATAGAAGGCTGTGTTGAGGATCATGGCATGCCAGATCGGGTCGACTGACTCGAGCATCTGGAGAGGCTTGCCGTCGAGAGCTTCAGGGACCAGCGAGAACCACTGGAGGAAAGCGTCAAGCAACGGCTCGATCTCTTCGACCGTCTTGAGGTTCGACTCGCGCAGCACCGTCGTGATGACTGCAGAGAAGTCGACTGCTTTCATCCGACGATACAACTCCCTCGCGTAAACTGTACGCTGATCATCGGAAGGCTGACCGATCGGCTTGAAACTCAAGGAGCTGCGCATTGAAACCTCATAAGTGAAGGGACTGAAGATCGCCTGTTTGGCGAGTTGTTCTACAATTCATAGTACATACTAAATATCCTGTAGTCAATACAAATAAACAATCATCAACTTATATGTTAAAATCACTCGTATGATGAATGTTGAAGATAATGACCATAGAAAGATTGGTAAGGAGCTAGATCTCTTCACCTTTTCTGATTTAGTAGGATCAGGTCTCCCTCTTTGGACCCCAAAAGGAACAGTAGTTCGAGGTGAATTGGATAAGTTCGTATGGGAATTAAGATCAAAACACGACTACAGCAAGGTCACTATCCCCCACATAACTAAGCGTGACCTGTACGACACATCGGGCCATTGGGAAAAATTCTCAGATGACTTATTCAAAATAAATTCCCGTGAAGGTAAGGAGTACGCCTTGAAGCCAATGAATTGTCCTCATCACACTCAAATCTTTGCCAGAAAGCCACATTCATATCGAGAGATGCCACAACGATATGCTGAGACAACAATGGTTTACCGAGATGAGCAGTCGGGTGAATTGGGCGGTTTAACTCGCGTTCTTTCTATCACCCAAGATGATTCCCATGTATTTTGTAGAACTACACAAATCAAAGAGGAGTTCAATAAGATATGGGATATTGTTGATAACTTTTATAAAACATTTGGTTTCAGTATACGAGTACGTCTATCCTTCCGTGACCCAAGCGCTCCTGAAAAGTACCTAGGTACAAAAGAAATATGGGACAAAGCTGAGAGTGAACTCAGAGAGATTGCGACAGAACGTGGCGCTGATTATTTCGAAGGCCCTGGAGAAGCTGCTCTGTATGGTCCAAAGCTTGATTTCGTAGCGAAGAATGCTGCTGGACGCGAATGGCAGATTGCCACAATTCAACTCGACATGAATCTACCCGAACGATTTGATCTATCGTGTGTTAATGAAAAAGGTGAGAAGGAACGCATAGTGATGATCCACTCTGCTATCACTGGTTCTATTGAGCGTTGTGTCGCAATTATCCTAGAACATCTTGAGGGAGTGCTCCCCCTCTGGCTCTCGCCTGTACAAGTTAAGGTGCTACCTATTGGAGAAAGTCATTTTGATTATGCTAAGAGTGTATTCGAGTCGCTTAAGTCCGAGAGTATCCGAGCAGAGCTAGATGAGTCGAACGAGTCTCTGGGTAAGAAGATCAGGAATGCGAAGACCGACAAGGTCTTCTACACCCTAGTTATTGGAGACAAAGAAGTTGAGGATAAGACAGTCACAGTCGAAGGCCGTGAGGAAAAACTTGGTGCAATGTCTGTCGAAGCACTAATCTCTAAAATCAAAGACGAAATTAAAAATAGAAAATAATGCAAAACGGACTTTGGTATTTAGTTATTGGTTGGATAGTAGGGTTCATATGCTTTACAGGTATTTGGATATATGCATTCAATACTTGGGGGTTTCTTATAGGATTGGCAATCGGTTGGTTACCCGCCTTGATAGGCGGCTTGATCGCCGGATTCCTCTGGCCACTAATTTTGGTTGCCATAGTTGTTATAGCTTTTTTACTTTACTATCAGTTTTAAACATATTGACAAGTTCCAATAAAAGATGACTACACAGCGCTCTATATATGGATATTCAAATTTTTGTGGATAAAGTTATAGATATCCAATACCACAAAGAGTAATATCTAATGGTACCTAAATAGCAAAAACACCCTGGGAATCATTTTCTGGAGTAAACATACCGGCGCCGGCTTAAGGAGTAATTCCCAGCCATCCAGTTAAATGATTAGTGGGTGTTTTTGTTTGGTGTATTGAACACCATCCACATTCTACTTAAGCAAAAATGATAAATCCTGTGGATAAACATTTCTTTTCTCATTACAAATATTTTGCGCAACCTGTAAAGATCCCTCTCGAATTAACCCTATAAACAAAGCTATAAACTACTTGTGCTTTATAAAATTTATTGTCCGATACAAGAAATTTGATCCACTTCAACTAATTAGAAGTCGGAAAACCAGCCTTAAACATCCAAAGTAGCTTTCTTTGCGTTTGATTGGATGAAAGACTTCCTAGATGGGACATCAGTACCCATGAGGATGTCGAAGACCTTGTCGGCGTCGCGACCGTCTTCTACTGTTACTTGCTTCAAGATTCTTACCTTAGGGTCCATGGTGGTTTCCCAAAGTTCCTCAGCATTCATCTCTCCGAGACCCTTGTAGCGTTGTATTGATACCTTATTAGACTTAACCTTCTTGGTTGTCTCTTCCTCTGCCTCCTCTTCTTCCTTGATCTCGGCATTCTCCTCTATGACATCCTCAACATTGATGTCCTTGCCGACAATCTTGTTCTTCTCCTCGTCTGTATATGCATAATGTACTTCCTTACCCTTCTTGATCTTATATAGTGGTGGTTGAGCAATGTAGATAAATCCCCCATCAATGACTTGTCTGAAGTGTCTGTAGAAGAGTGTAAGAAGAAGAGTACGAATGTGTGCGCCATCGACGTCGGCATCTGTGGCTATGATGACCTTGTGGTATCGGAGCTTCTCTAGGTCGAAGGTGTCACCAATAGCAGTACCAAGGGCAACAACTAGGTTCTTGATCTGCTCACTTCCTAGCATTCTATCTAGTCTAGCTCTCTCTATGTTTAGGATCTTGCCCCTTAGTGGAAGTATGGCTTGTGTACGACGGTCTCGACCCATCTTGGCAGTACCACCCGCCGAGTCTCCCTCTACTATGAAGAGCTCTGACTCCTCTGCTGACTTACTCTGACAGTCTGCGAGCTTGCCTGGGAGAGTCATGCCTTCGAGTGCGCCCTTCCTTAGCACCGAGTCTTTAGCTGCCTTCGCTGCTTTACGAGCCTTAAGAGCGAGCACTACCTTGTTGATCATTGCGCGAGCGTCATCAGGATTCTCCTCGAGGAAGGTGCTGAATGCTTCACCAAAGATGGTTGTCACCATCGCCTGTGCCTCTACACTCCCTAGCTTACCCTTGGTCTGTCCCTCGAACTGGATCTCACGGAGCTTAACCGAGATAACTACAGTAAGACCCTCAAGTACATCCTCGCCGGTGAAGTTGTCCTCACTCTCCTTTACCAAATTATTCTTCCTCGCGTAAGTATTCAAAGTTCTTGTGAGAGCGGTCTTGAACCCAGTGACATGAGTACCTCCCTCTGAGTTATAAATGTTGTTTGCAAATGGGAGTATGCGAGACGATATGTCGTCTACATACTGGAGAGCCACCTCGACTGTCTCGTAGTCGTTGCCATTGGCCGCCTTCTCCACGTAGAAAATATTTTTGTGTATCGGCTTCTGAAGTTCATTCTCAAAGCGGACAAGTGACATGAGTCCCCCCTCGAAGTAGAAGGACATTGATGGCACATTGAGAGCGAGGTCACGAATGTAAAAGGCATCCTCTGATTCGACCATTGCTTCTTCTCTTGCATCGATCACTGTGATCCTGAGCCCCTTCACAAGATACGCTTGCTGGCGCAGGTGGTTCACCACTCTTTTGAAATCGAAATTAGTGTCTGGGAAAATAGTTGGATCCGGGCGAAAGGTGATGACAGTACCCTGATTCTTGGTTCCGCCCGTCTTCTTCACCGCAGCCTTCCTCTTACCAGCATTGTACTCTTGGAGATAAACACCACCGTCCTTATGTACCTGAGCAATAGTGTGAGTCGAGAGCGCGTTCACCACCGAGGCACCCACACCGTGGAGACCTCCAGAAACTTTGTATCCTTCACCTCCGAACTTACCTCCAGCGTGGAGTGTGGTCATGATTGTCTCGAGTGCTGAGACCTTGGTCTGCTTGTGTACATCGACAGGTATTCCTCGACCGTTGTCCACCACTCGAATGTAGTTACCAGGAAGGAGCGAGACCTCGATATCATTGGCGAAGCCACCCATCGCCTCGTCACGAGAGTTGTCAAAGATCTCCCAAATGAGGTGGTGCAAGCCGTCAGGACCGGTGGTCCCGATGTACATACCTGGACGCTTGCGGACAGGTTCCAAGCCTTCGAGGACAGTGATGGATTCAGCGCTATAATTCGAGGTTTTCTTGGGCTCTTTAGCCATATTTGTGCCCATAATTATAGCAAATATGAGGCGGAAATGATAGGGTGCTTATAGAGTCAAATAGCACCTTTCCGTGCCTACGGCACCAGCTCTCGGCTGATCCGAGAAATGCATTAAGTGAGGTGTGCGGTGACTAGAGAATCCGTGAGCCGAACTCTCAGCGTTCACAC
>DAORIT010000013.1:0-17022 GCA_035438685.1 Parcubacteria group bacterium
TTTCAAAAACCTTTTGCTTCGAGGTCGCTCCTCTTATGAGTCTCACCTGCGACCTTGCTACGCCGAAGTGCTCTGCAAGAAGTATCGTGATAGCCTCATTCGCCTTCCCTTCCACGGGCTCAGCCTTCGTCTTCACTATGTACCACTCCTCTTCTACAGGTATGAGTCTTGCGGGTGGAGGCACCACCTCATCCACCTTCGCCCCCGTCCTCGCCTTAACCCATATTTTCATCTCTCTATTATAGAGGCACAAATGCGGAGAGAGCGAGATTCGAACTCGCGGTTCCAATTAAGGAACGACAGTTTAGTAAACTGTTGATTTAAACCACTCATCCATCTCTCCTTGGGCCACTTAAGAGCCGATTATAGCAGAAAGCTCTTTCGCTAAAAACGGTCTATTATGCTAAATTGACCACATTCTGGAGACGTGTCAGAGTGGTCTAACGTACCTCTTTGCTAAAGAGGCAGGCCCCTTAAAAGGCCTCGAGGGTTCGAATCCCTCCGTCTCCGCAAAAATTGGATGTTGGAATTATATTAATTGACAAAGGTGTATTAATGTGCTAATATCTAATGTAGATTCATCGGGCACAAGCCCCAAACGCACATTCTAAACAAACAGGAGTGCCGAGAGATGCGCGCAGCAATGATCTCGTACAACACGTTCGTTGCCGGAAATGAGAACGGCTGGAAGAATCAAGGTGACAACAACCTCCTTCTCCTCCAGAATGCCGATGGCAACATGTGGGGGACAAGCCAGTTCGGCAAGACCGCCGAACAGTGGAATGATGAGACCAAGTCCCTCATCGACCCGCTCTGGGCCGATCTCGAAAGAGAGCTTGCATCTCTCGATGTGGTCGTGTTCTATGTGGGGAGCTATGGCGCCGAGCGCATCATCGAGCTCGCAGCCGAACATGGCCTCACCCCCGATCGTGCAGTATTCGTCTTCTGCGACTGCAACATGGAGAAGAAGTCCGAGGTTCTTCGCGCTCGTGGTTTCGAAAATTCGCGAGTAATCGACTGTGAATGCGGCGGACACACCACCATGCGTCGGGTGTACACCGAAATCCTGCGTTACGGGCGAGTACTAGATTAATCTACGACTCACTCCCGCCCTCTTTGAATCTTTGATTCAGAGAGGGTTTTTCTTTGTTGTTATAATAGAGATTATGAAAAATCCATATTTTAATGCCTTAGGTGCGAGTCTATATATAGGAGTAGTGGGGACCTTCATGCATCTTATGGAGAAGGGTTACGCCAATACTCCAGACAAGTGGTTTAGTGGCATCGCCTTCATCTCGCTCCTCACTCTCTCTGTCGCTACTATGGGGTACTTCTTCGTCTTCGTCCCCCTACAAATGTATCTAGACGGGCAGAAGCAAGAGTCAGTAAGATTCTTCCTCAAAACTCTAGCAACCTTTGCTCTCATCACCCTCGTCATCTTCTTCTTCCTCTTTAGATAAGAGAGCTTTGTGTGATATCTTGGTATTAGAATCTCCCACCAGGAGTGGTTATGGAATACATCGTTCCCTTAGTCCTGATCGTGCTTATCATGCTAGCCCTAGGGAAACTCAGGGTCTTCGATCCAGTGGCCAAGCCCGAGGAGGTGAATAGGATCTTCAACGACCTCACTTACCTCGCGAATGGCAATCGCAAGCTTGTCTGGAACATCATTGCGGGGCTCCGAGCGGAGAAAAAGCGGACACCGACACTTGGCGAAGTTGTTGACCGCCTCGTCCACGGTATCTAGAAACACCCACAACTCTTTGGGTGTTTTTTCTTAAAAAATTGATACTCCATTCACTACAACACCTCACCTTGTCATACAAATATCTTCTCTTTATATGAGTGTTAAGATTGATAAATGATTCAATTCATAAGATCTCACAAGAAACGAATTGTGTTAGGTATTTTGGTAATCGTATTCATCGTTATATACAAACCCCTTCTCTCCCCTCCTAAAGATGCGGACTGGCAAGAGCATTTAAAAGTATCCTCAACAGCGGAGTTTAACGGGGACTTGGTCACAGTTAGGAATGTTAGGAACTTCCGCTACTCACCTACTGAGGCTGACATACACTCCAACTACTACGACAAGACTTATGACCTGCGTGAGGTGGAGAAGGTGTGGTTCGTAGCAGAGCCCTTCAACGAAGCGACATACGCGGCGCACACCTTCGTATCCTTCGAGTTTAAGAACGGCGACTTCCTCGCTATTACTATTGAAGCGAGGAAGACCAAGAATCAGGACTACAGTATGTTAAAGGGTCTCCTTAAGACATATCCCCTTATGTACATCGCAGCAGATGAGAGAGATGTGGTCCTGCTCCGAGCCAATGTACGCAAAGACAAGGTCTATGTCTACCCAGTAAAGACCAGTAGCCCGGAGAATGCGCGCCTACTCTTGGTAGATATGCTTGAGAGAATGAACGAGTTGGTAGAGAGACCAGCTTGGTACAACACACTCTTTGCCAGCTGTACCTCGAGTATCGCCAAACATGTGAACAACATAACTCGTGGTCGAGTCTCTACCCTCTCGTGGCAACTCTATCTCACCGCATCAGCTGATGAACTCGCTCTCAAGAGTAGTCTCTTAGATACAGACCTGACAATCGATGAAGCAAGAGAAAAATACCAAATAAACAAAAAGTCAGAGAAGGCTGGTGATGTAGCAAACTATTCTACACTTATCCGCCAATAATCCCCGGTGGCCTCCCCTCAGTATCGGATGACAAGCCCTCCCCTTGTCGTGTAACTGGGGCGAGAGTATGAAATAATCTAGAGATGCTAGGAGACATAGTCGACATGATCCCCCTCTTTATCCACCTTGCTGGATTTGTCATAGGACTCGGGGCTGTGACAGTAATAGACCTGCACGGCTTCCTTGGTAGGAAGTCCTCGTACTGGAGCGAAGCGACTACAAGGACACACAAAGTGACTAAGCCCCTTATCTGGCTCGGTATGTTACTAGCCATTATCGGCGGAGCACTCTTCTACCAAGAGGAGGGTCTCACTCTCATACCACTTATAGAAAGTGGCATTGCTATCATCTTAGTACTTAACGGATTGTTCCTCTCTTTTAGTGTAAGTCCATATCTTTTGAAACGAGAGATGGAAGGAAAGTCCAAAGAGCTCTTACCCAAAAGTTGGCAGACGAAGATAGCGCTATCCCTCATCGTCTCTGATATTGGTTGGTGGTCCGCACTACTCCTACTCGTATACTACTTGAGCAAATAATGAAAAAGATGGTTAAGGTAGATAACAAAATGCAAAGAGGTTACGAGTACGAACTCGTAGAACCAATCGGCAAAAACTTCCATAAAGACTTTAGGCCCGACCTCACACCCAAAGAAATGCTAGAACTTGGAGTCTTCGGCGGGAGGTATATGCGAGACTGCAAAAATGAGTACCCTAGAAGCTGGTTCACCAAGGCCAAACTACACAAAGAAGGCGTGCCCGGGCACGATAAGAATCTTAACTTCTTCAAAGTAGATGCATCTCAACCACTTGAAGTGTGGCAAAAGAAAGGCTGGATACACAAGGACGACCCGAGGGGTTGGTTCGAGTGGTACGCTCGATACTACATGGGTAGGAGGTTACCCAAAGAAGATGAGAAGCAAATCAAGAGATGGATCGCAATGCGTAGGCATGTCGCACAGGTGGTGAACAAGTGTCGAGCGGGCGACTACTCATGTAACACAAAACAGCGCCAAGCGCTGCTTCATTGGGCTTACGATTCAAGAAAGATGTAGCCCTACATCTGCACACCCATATTTCGACTCTTCAACCAAGCATCTACACTCCACAAGCCTCCACCATGAGCAGCGAAGAAGAGGAAGATAAAGGCAAAGAGAGTTGCTGCCTCTCCCCCGTTTTGCAATGGCCAAAAACCATTCGCAAAGTGCGCCATGAAGTATGCGAACGCCATCTCACCCGAGAGCACAAGTGCAACAGGTCTTACGAAGGCACCAATGACAATGAGTAATCCTCCAACCGCCTCAAGTAGTCCTGCTACTAGGATAAGAGTTGGGAGCTCGCCCATACTCATACCTGAGCCAAACCAACCAAAGAGCTTCTGACCTCCGTGCTGGAGGAAGAGTAGTCCTGCCACGATTCTTAATAATACCAGCGATACATGCACAAACTTTTCTCTATTGATATTCATTTTGTTATTAATCAATTAATTTAGTTACAGCTACTACTATACCAAAATAAGTGCTGTGTAAGCCAAATACAATATATAATTGAGTGATGGCAGAAAGCATCTTTATCTTCGTTGGCTCGCTCTTCCTCGTTATACGTGGCTCCACACTTGCCACCAAGCATGCAA
Source organism: Parcubacteria group bacterium (assembly GCA_035438685.1). GTDB lineage: Bacteria > Patescibacteriota > Minisyncoccia > Phycocordibacterales > Zambryskibacteraceae > JAIFWN01. The sequence goes on from DAORIT010000013.1 coordinate 4,328, forward strand.
CTAGGCTCGCACAGAGTTTCCACATCTCACGCTATGTCATCGGATTTATCGTCGTTGCTCTCATCTCCATACTCCCAGAGACCTTGATAGCCATTAACTCGGCCTTGGCTGGTATACCAGAGTTTGGTCTTGGAACACTCTTTGGCTCGAATGTCGCGGACCTCACACTCATCTTTGCCATACTTATCTTCCACATCGGACGAGGAGTACGCGTAAGTACAAAAGTGCTTAGCACAGTGCACTTCTACCCGCTCTTTATCCTCCTCCCGCTTATCTTTGGGCTCAATGGTTATTACTCTAGGCTCGAGGGTATCTTCCTCATCGTCGCTGGAGCCTTCTTCTATTACAAAATATTTAAAGGTGGAGTAAGCGACTCCCCCACTCAGCACACTCTGGTCAGCGCCAAGAGAAGTCTTCTACTACTCATCTTCTCTATAGGGCTCTTGCTTGTTGGATCGCACTTTACCGTCTCGTCTGCAAGCTCGCTTGCGCTCGCCCTAGGCATAAGCCCAGTCCTCATAGGCATGCTTGTTGTCGGTCTCGGCACCACCATGCCTGAACTTTTCTTCTCTCTCAAATCTGTAGAGCGTGAGGAAGACAGCTTGGCAGTAGGTGACCTTTTGGGCACGGTACTAGCTGATGCAACGATAGTTGTCGGTATACTAGCGGTTATCTCGCCCTTCGCCTTCCCCACAAAGATTGTTTACATCACGGGTGGGTTCATGTTCCTTGGCGCAATGATGCTCATCAACTTTATGCACACGAACAAAAAGATCAGTGTAAAGGAAGGTCTCATCCTCACACTGCTGTGGCTGACTTATGTGATTGTAGAGTTTACTGTAAGTAGTTAATCAAACTTCTTGAATACAAAGGAGACAACTCCGAGCACCAGTCCAAAGAGCAAAGCAGATACAAAGCCATCTACCGAGAAACCTGGGACAATCTTGTCAGCAAGCATCACCATGAGAGCATTTAACACTATGGAGAATAGGCCGAGCGTAATGATCGAAAGAGGAAGAGTGAGTAAGGTAAGAATTGGTTTGATAAAGATGTTGATCGCACCCAAAACGACAGCAAGGATAAAGTAAGTAGCCCAAGTATCTACATCAACTCCCGGGAGTAAATAGGCGGTAACAAAGATGGCAAGAGCCGAGAGTAAGAGATGTATTAGAATTTTCATATTGTTAGGACAAGAGCACTAGAGTACCGCCACCAGTCGTGATGATGACGATGTTCGACACCAAGATGAGTAAATCGAACTCCCAACCAGTCGAGTTCTGTGTAGTGAAGGGTACTCCCCACTTCCTCGTCTTCATATAGATGGCACCAACCATGATGATAGCGAGACCAAGAGCTGCGAGCTGGGTAAAGATGCCCAAAAGAACCGCAAGACCACCTAGCACCTCTAGGACTCCAAGAGGTATCCACTCCTTATCCTTGAACTTAGGTACTGCGTGGACAATAAATATCACCCCAACCGTCAGTCTTAGAAGAAGAAGTCCTATATCATAATAATCAAGTAGAGAGATGAACATTGGGATAATTAAGTTATGTTAATAATGAGATTATACCAAATTGCTTCATGCTTGTGTGATATGCTTCGAATATGAGCAATATTGAACACTATTGGAAAGAAGGTAAACACATTGACCTTTGGAGTGTGGTCCACACCCTGTCAGGCGTCGCACTCGGGTCTATCCTCTTCTACTTCGAGATGGATATTACTATCGCCTTAGTCATCGCCCTAATGCTCTTTGTCGGATGGGAGGCTGTCGAAGTAGCTCTCGGTATCAAGGAACATGCAACCAACATGGTGATGGATGTTGTCTTCGACTTCTTGGGATTCTTTGGCGTCCTATATTTCTACCGCGGGCTCGACATGAGTATTAACATCTCAATAATCATATACTCATGTGTTGCCCTCCTCTTCTTCTCCACCTGGGGATTCCTCGCTCATAAAAGAAGAACCAGGGAGGGAGAATCACATTTGCAATAAGGACTGAGTAGGAGCAGAATTCTTTATTGGAACTGCACCCAACCCTTAAGTAGGAACTCTGACCATGCAGAAAGCAAGGCCGGCAAAGCGAGGGAGAAACAACCCCGAGTTCCACGACGAGGATAACAGACTCGTTGCAAGGTACCTTAGTGGTGAGGAGAAAGCCTTCGAACTTCTGTATAAAAAGTACAGAACAAAACTACTCCGCTTCATTAAAGACTCCATTGGAGACTGGGAGAAGTCCGAGGACATAGTCCAAGAGACTTTTATCAGAGTTTGGCGACACCTTCATCGTTACGATGCCAGTAGAAAGTTCTCTACTTGGATCTACACCATTGCATCAAACCTCTGCCGTAACGAACTTCGAAACCGCAGTAGAAACATCGTCACCATCTTCCGAAAAATCACCGAAGATGAGACTGAGGACAGATGGATCGAATTCGAGGACCCGCGACAGGACCCCGAGATTGCTATCCGAGAGCGCGAGGCGAAGATTGTACTCGCCACATGCCTCAAACAGATACCAGAGAGAAGGAGAAGGATCTTCGTACTCCGGAGACTCGAAGGTCACACCATTGCAGAAACAGCGAAGATTATGATGTGCCCCAGAGGCACAGTGAAATCAGGTGTTAGTCGAACTGAAGATGAGATCGTTGAACTTTCCAGGGAACTGATCAGGCGCGAGCATACCTAGTGGTATGCTTTTTCTTTTATAATTTTGTTTGACTATAGCTAAAAAACAGGTTATAATTCAAGGTAGACAACTTAACCCTGGAGTAGCTTTGCTCGATCATTCACCGGCATGGCACACCTTAAACTTCAAGGAAGCGCTGGTTGCCTCAGTCCTCTTCGTCGAGCTCGTAGCCTCTGGAGGAATAGAATTCATCGATCTGAACCTCGTTGAGAGGGAGACTCGCATGGACCTAAAAACCTTCATGCAGACGATAGACTCTCTACTCGACAAAAACCTGATCAGAGTAAATGAGGAAGGCAATCTCGGACTCGAAGGAGACCTTCTTAGGCTCTTCAACGAAGAGGTGCTCGACCGCCGCGGACAGTAGTCCGCGGCTTTTTCATAATCTTTTTTTGAAACTTCTGCCGACGATCATACCAATAACAGAACCAATAATAGCCCCGGCAATAAACTCCGATAACCAATGGATAGTAGTCGAGACTCCCAAACCTATGTAAATAGCGTAGATAATTGAAAAAACTTTAAGTTTCCTCTTATCTGGATACAAGGTAATGAGGGTGAGAGTCATCGCAAAGGCGATAGTGGTGTGTGATGATGGCCAACCCCAAAATACTCCATGTTCCAAAAATCCAAAATTAAATTGCCTACTAGAATCGACAATCGTGTTTGCCAAATCCGGTTGAATACGCCCAGTCAATGACTTATAGAAAGAGGACACGATCGAGCCTATAAGTGCAGCCTGTGCAAGTGCCCAGGCCAAGATAACCAAATCTATCCTAAACCTGCGCTTACCATAAAAAAGTAAAGTTAGAGGGAGCAAGATAGGCAACAACCCACCAAGCACAGCTGCCGGCCATGAAAACAAGGTGACAATGTCGCTCCTAGTTATTAGGAAATAATACCAATCAACACCCAAAGTAACGATAAAAAAAGTAACGACTATAGCAAGGGCGTTCCAAAGCAGATTCAGACCCTTAAAGTTCTCTACTATATTCTCCGGCAATGTCTTGAAGAAATCCTTCATATAATAGATCCTATTCTATCCTTTTAAAGGTAGAATGGAAAAATGAATTTAAACGACAGTCTCAAAACACACTTCCGTATTCTCCCTGTGCAGGAGAAAGCATTAAAGAGACTTGGTCTCCTAACTGTCGAGGACCTCTTGTACCACTTCCCCACTCGCTACACCGACACAGCTGAAGTAAGTAGCATCGCCTCGCTTAAGAAGGGTGAGGTTGCAACGATCTTTGGCAAGATCACTGGACTCGAGACAAAAAAGGCTTGGACCAAAAAAATACCCATGTCCGAGGCTTGTGTGACAGACGGATCCGAAAGAATAAAAATAGTTTGGTTCCACCAAGCGTATCTCGCCAAGATGCTCCACGAGGGAGGGTTAGTACGCATTGAGGGTAAAGTAAGTGAGAGAAACGGTGAGTTATATTTTTCGAACCCTAAAGTAGAGCAGGTAGACAAGCTACCCGAGACAATCGGGATCTCGCTCTTTGGTGAGGAGAGTGATGTACACGCTCTTTACCCCGTATACCGGGAGACTAAGGGTCTCACTAGTAACTGGATCGTGCACAAGATTCAGAATATCTTCCTCAGCGGTGTTCTCGACAAACTAGATGACCCAATACCAGAACCAATTTTGAAAAAGTATTCTCTCCCCTCTCTCCGCACGGCACTGCTCTATATACATACACCAAAAAAAATTACCGATGCAGAAGTAGCAAGGAAAAGATTTGCTTTTGAAGAAATATTCTTCATCCAACTTGAGAAGCAAAGAACAAAACACTTATTCCAAGTACAAAACGCTTTCTCTATCAACAAGAAAATGGAAGAGGTGGAGAAGTTTATTGCTCGCTTCCCATTCGAGGCGACTAAGGCTCAAAGAAGAGCTGTCGATGCGGCTCTAGAGGACTTCCGACGTGGGCACCCAATGTCTAGACTCCTCGAAGGAGATGTAGGTAGTGGTAAGACTGCTGTCGCCGCGACTCTCGCGTATGCAATAACCACTTCTAAACCTAAGGGACAAAACTTTGGCACGCTACAAACTGCGATCATGGCGCCGACCGAGATCCTGGCCAAGCAACACTTCGACTCTTTTATCAAACTCTTTAGACACATGCCAATAAATATTGCACTCATCACTGGGAGTGGGTGCAAGAAGTTCCCAAGTAAAGTAAACCCAGACATAGCGACCGACATCTCTCGACCTCAGCTCAAGAAGTGGGTTGCGAATGGTGAGATTGCTATTGTGATTGGTACTCACGCTCTAATACAGAAGTCAGTCTCCTTCAAACATCTTGCGTTAGCAGTCATAGACGAACAACACCGCTTCGGTACCAAACAAAGACAAAGTCTGGTGAATAAGGATCATATAGCTCCCCACCTTCTCTCCATGACAGCAACCCCTATACCCCGAACCCTTGCTCTTACTCTTTATGGAGACCTAGACCTCACCCTACTAGACGAGATGCCAGAAGGCAGGAAGAAGATAATCACCGAAATAGTCCTACCAAACAAGCGCAAAGAAACTTATGAGAAGATACGCGAGGAGTTAGTCCGTGGACGTCAGGCTTACATCATTTGCCCGAGGATTGATGAGCCAGACCCTGACAAAGAGTTCGCTGTGCAGGCCAAGTCGGTCAAAGAGGAAGCTAAGAGGTTGAAGAAGAGTGTCTTCCCCGAGTACGAGATAGGTATAATGCACTCAAAGATGAGTACGAGTGAGAAGGAGCAAGTGATGAATGAATTTAAAGAAGGAAGGATCGACATCCTCGTCTCGACCTCGGTAGTGGAGGTCGGAGTGAATGTGGAGAATGCGAGCGTAATTGTAATTGAAGGTGCAGAGCGCTTCGGCCTCTCACAACTCCATCAACTTCGAGGGCGTGTGCTCCGCGGCACGCATCAACCATATGCTTACGTCTTCACCGACTCAACATCACAAACCTCTATAGAAAGACTACGCGCCTTAAAGACTGCAAAAAATGGGTTCGAACTAGCAGAACATGATCTTAAACAGCGTGGTGCTGGAGAACTCGTGGGTCTCAAGCAATGGGGAATATCTGATATCGGCATGGAAGCTATCAAGAACTTAAAAATGGTAGAGGCTGCACGTACCGAGGCGGTAAAAATAATTGAAACCGATCCAGAACTCAAAAGACATCCAAAGTTAGGTCAAAGACTTGAATCCTCTGACCAAAAAATCCATTTTGAATAATTATTGACAAAAACAATAAATAGGAGTCTAATGGCAACCAGATACGCAGTTCTCCAAACCAATTGACCCGGAGGGGCCAATGATCCGCTACATCCAGTGCACGCTCATCCTCTGTCTCACTGCCATCCTGGCAGCCTGCCAGAGCACAACCGAACCGAAGGAAGACGTGGTGAGCGCCTCTGTGCGCTTCGTTGCGCCGAGCACATGTGCTCGACTCGACAGCCCCTTTGGTACAGTGAACATGGGCACCGTCGAGTTCGAGAATACCTCGACCACGGCGTCTATCGTACCGAAGCAACTCGCCGCACAGCTCTCGACCACATCGATCGCTTCGGTGAAGATGTTCCACTTCGGACCGGAGTGGCGGAATGCCGACAACAGCATCACCGCTAACATCGACGCTCAGACAGACCCTGTGGCGTCTTACATCCAGTTCGGAGCACTGCCTTCGATCCCGCCTGGTGGCAAGTTCCAGACCGTGCTCAAGGGAAATATCCCGAACGCCACGGCCGGCACCTACACCTTCGCGATGATCCCAGACTCGGTGAAGGTGAAGACTGTGGCCGGCGACAATGTCGTGGTCACCATGAGTGCGAACAGTTTCACCCTCACGACAAAGGCTAGCTGTCCGTGATCGACACACCATTTGAATTCGAAAGGATTCAAATGGTGTTTTTCTTTATGTTAGGATTATTAAAATGAATTATGGATTACTCGCGAATTTAACTGCTCTCTCTCACATTGCAACTATTGTTGCAGTAATAGCTGGACTACTACTCTCCTTTAGATACAAACGCTTCCGACCTTGGGAGGCTGGAGCTTTGATACTTATTGTCATCCTCTGGTCATATTACGGTAACTGCCCTCTCACTATAATAGAACAACACTTCCGCGATCTTGCGGGACAAACTGGGGTCAATCTGACATCAGTCGGCTTCCTCCCCTATTACATGCACAAACTCTTTGATGTATCTCTCGCATCAAAAACAGTACAGCACTCAACCTTCTTCACTGGAGGTATACTCTTCACCGCCTCTATCGAGTGGTTTACACCTTTCTTCCATATGGAGATATTTAAACTTAGAAAATTCTTGAAAAAAGTGTTCAAAAAGAAGCGTTTAGCCAGGGCTTGACAAAATGGGTATTTGTGTAATATAATAAGTACAGTAGTTCCCCAGTCACACACACCCTAGTTCGGAGGCAACACATGCTTCGTCGCTTGCTCTTGCTCGTCATGATCTTCATGTCGCTCCCGCTCACCGGCTGCACCAAGGAGATCCTCGCGCCCGTCGTCGAGGAGAAGATCGAGCTCCCGCCGTTCCGCTACCCGGTCGAGAACATCGCCGTCGGCTACACCTACGTGCAGGACGTGAACTTCTACGCCCCGATCGGCGTGGCACCGCAGATCGAACACAAGGTCACCGAGGACCCCAAGAACCCGGCGAACCTGGAGCTCTGGCCGCCTCGGCTCGAACTGGTCTCGAATCAGCTCTGTGAGCCCAACTGCACGCGGATGGCATGGCGACTCCTTGTCCTTTACAAGGCCACCCAAGCCGGCGAAGCGACCGTGACCATCCACGAAGCCTCGAACCCGCGGGAGAAGATCTCCTTCATGGTGATCGCCACGGTGTGGGATGATGGAGCCGGCAAAGGCTGAGTCCTGAGCTCGGCCAAGATCAAAAGCCCTCGACAGTAGAAATGCTGTCGAGGGTGCTTTTTTTATAAAAATTCTGTTTGACATATAAATCCATAAGTAGCAGTATTCGACTAGAAGTTCTTCTTATACACTCCCCTGACTTGGAGACATGACATGCGTCAGACTCTGAGAGTCATCCTTCTACTCTTCGTGCTCAGCATCGTATTTGGCTGTACTTCGAAAGAGAAGCCGACCATCATCGAGCCCGAGCAGCCGAAGCAGATGTGTGTGGTCAACATCATCATGAACGACTCGAATCCGCCATCTTGGATCGAGATGAGTGACATCCATGTGAGCCCTAGTCCGCCGGACACAGGTGAGTACTATCTGGGCTTTCCTTGGTGGTTGCGTCGACTACCTGACAAGTACAGACTGACCCTCATGATCGAAGAGCGTAAGACCTTCTGGCTAGCTGCAAGGAACTACTATGGTTACAACATCTACCCTTATGGCAGTGCTGGGGCAAATCTCCTACAAGTCTCTGACTGGAATGTGACAAGCCCAAGTGACACGACAAGCGGCCTAGAAGTAGCGAGTAAAACTCGCTACTACTCGGGCTTCTGGAGAGTCACTGAGTTTGATGCCTTGGGCAGACCCCTCTGGAAAGAATACGGCAACGACCACATCTGGCGCATTAAAGATGTGAAGAATGGAATGGCGAATGTGAATTACTTCAGCCGGCAGAAAGCGGTGTACTTCCTCGAAAGTTCGTATGAAGTTAAGTCACTCAAATGCATCCGTACTGGTGTGACCAATCTCACATCAAGCATGGGAGTCAGATTCAGGAGGACTGACTTTGAGGAGCCTCTGGGTGTACTATCGAACCCTGTGAAGGTGCCCAACATCACTATTAAAACTGAGATGTACGGCACTGTAAGCGAGGCAAGGACTGCACTCCTTCTGCTTATGCGAGACAAGTAGGACCCCCTGCCCCGAACTATTGTTCGGGGCTTTTTCTTGTCCGCCCGCTTGGATAGAACCTCTGGGAAACCCACGGTTTTCCCAAACCTTCCTCCACGGGAGACCAAAATGTTCTCCCGATCCCTCTCTAGTTCGAATCCAAGCTAAAAGTGTCCGCCCGCTTGGATTCGAACCAAGGACCCCAGAGGTATAAGCTCTGTGCTCTAACCAACTGAGCTACGGGCGGTTGATTACACAAGAATATCTCAAAAGACCTCTGTGGACAAACTTCATCTATAACACAAGCCATGTTTGCTATAATTAACCTTGAGGTTATAAGTAAATTAATTAATTTAATGCTTCACAAAATCGCGTTTATCTTGCTCATCGTTGGAGGTCTTAACTGGCTTCTAACTGGACTTATGTCTAGTTGGGATCTAGCTAACTTCGTTGGTTCAACAGTAGCTATGGTTATCTACATCCTCGTAGGTATCTCAGCTATCGTTGAGATCTTCGGTCACAAGAAGATGTGCCGAAACTGCAACGCTTCTGGTTCAACAATGTAGTTCTAGGTTTATTCTTAAGAATCAAAAAACCGCCACTCTGGCGGTTTTTTGATTCCACACTTTTCTAAACTAGAGGCTGATGCTCTATGTCGAGCTTCTTCTTAGGTTTGATCTTGTTCCTCATCAAAATCTCCTCAAACTGCTTCTGCTCGATTGTCTCTACCTCGATTAAAGTCTTCGCAATATCATTCAATGCCTCGCGGTGAGTGGTGATGATCTCTAACGCTTTCTTCATTGAGTCATCTATTATTTTAGAAACCTCTACATCAATCTTGGCTGCTACCTCCTCGGAGTAACCCTTGTCCTCAAGGCGTTGACCAAACATTGGTCGACCTGGCTGACTCTCAAAAGCAACTGCGCCCAGCTTCTCACTCATGCCATACTTAGCCACCATATCGCGCGCAAGTGCTGAGGCGACTTGCAGGTCGTTCGATGGACCAGTAGTAAGGTCGCCGAAGATCGTCTTCTCCACCACATAGCCTCCGAGCGCTACTGCAATGTCGTCTAGGAATTCCTTTTTACTTTGTAGCTTCCTGTCTTCTATGGGGAGCTTGAGTACATAGCCTGCAGCACGACCACGACTAATGATAGAAATTTTATGCACAGGATCTGCATACGGAAGGACAGAAGCGACGATGGCGTGACCTGCTTCGTGGTAGGCGGTTAATTCTTTTTCTTTCTTGCTCAATATATGACTCTTCCTCTCTGGGCCGAGCATCACCTTCTCTATTGATCTAATAAGATCAAACTGTGAGACCTTGGTACGACTCTCGCGTGCTGCCAGTATCGCACCCTCGTTCATCAAAGAGTAAAGGTCTGCACCAGAGAAGCCGGGAGTACGCTCGGCAATAAGAACCAAGTTCACATCCTCGGCTAGAGGCTTCTTCCTTGCATGGATTTTCAAAATTTCTTCTCGATCAGAGCGGTCAGGCAGATCAAGAGTGACGCGACGGTCGAAACGACCAGGTCGAAGGAGTGCTGGGTCGAGGACGTCAGGCCTGTTTGTCGCAGCCATCACGATCACCTTCTCGTTCGGCTCGAAGCCGTCCATCTCGACCAAGATTTGATTCAAGGTCTGCTCTCTCTCGTCATTGCCTCCACCCATACCACCACCACGCACCCTACCCACGGCATCTATCTCATCAACGAAGATAATAGCTGGGGCCGACTTCTTCGCGAGGTCGAAGAGGTCTCGCACACGAGATGCACCAACACCCACAAACATCTCTACGAATTCAGATCCCGAGATTGAAAAGAAGGACACCCCAGCCTCACCCGCCACCGCACGTGCGAGTAGCGTCTTACCAGTACCAGGTGCACCCATGAGTAAAATACCCTTAGGAATTCGTGCACCTATATCCAAAAACTTTTTTGGATTCTTCAAGAAGTCGACAATCTCGCTCAACTCTTCCTTAGCTTCCTTTGCTCCAGCCACATCCTTGAATGTAATGCGACTCACCTTGTCGTCTGGGTGGATCATCCTCGCTTTAGACTGTCCGAAGGTAAAAGCTTGCATCCCCGCACCCTTAACTTGTCTCGAAAGGAACCAGACAAAGAAGATCACGAAAATGATTGGGAGAATAATGGGCGTAAGCGAGAGGATCCAGAAACCAGCACCACGGTCCGAGATAACACTTACTTCTACTCCCGAGAGAGCATCCTTCTCTACGCCATAGTTAGCGAGAGTAGTGGTGAGAGGCGCACCCTCCTCCTTCTTCGAAACCTTTTGTGATTCATCTTTATAAGTAACGATAAGTTCGTCACCCTTAACCTCGATCTTTTGTACCTTCTCCCCCACAACATCTTGAGCAAGGACCGAGAGTGGTATCTCGACTGGTTTCTCTCCACCACCATTGATATAAGAGTAGAGACTGGTAATGACGAAGAAAATAAAGACGGTGAGGACGGCCTGTCTAGCAAAGCTCTCTGGCATTTTCCTACCACCCTTACCACTTGGTTTGATGATTATCTTCTTCTTATTCTGCTGATTTTTGTTCTCTGACATTCACCGAATTATACCGAAAAATCTAGGTTTTGCTATGATTGCTTCATGAGTAATTACGCGGAGAACAGGAAGGCTCGCTTCGACTACGAATTCGTCGAGGAGTTTGAGGCTGGGCTCGAGCTCACAGGAGCAGAGGTGAAGAGTGTTCGAGCTGGGAAGATCAGTCTAGTCGGCTCATTCGTCTCTGTAAGAGGCGGTGAGGCCTTCCTCCTCAATGCAGAAGTGCAACCTTACCAACCAAAAAACCTTAAGGCAGACTACGATCCAAGGCGTGCAAAGAAACTGCTTATGACCAAAGATGAGTTGGAAAAGCTCACCACAGCCGAGGCCACCAAGGGCTTGACAATTGTACCACTTACAGTGTATAATAAAGGTAGGTTTATCAAGTGTCGCGTGGCTATTGCTCGAGGCAAGAAAGAGTTCGACAAACGCGAGAGTATCAAAAAGCGCGACACCGAGAGAGACCTAAAGAGAAGTCTGTAACTTACATTTCAATACGGGGATGATCGGCCTAGACAAGGACGACCATCAGAGTGATGCGTGAGAGAGCCGAGAGGACTCTTTAATCCCTCTCAAAACTCAACTGCAAAAGATTCTTTTGCTAGGATTTCTCCATACTTCGGTATGAAGGACTTCCAGTTCGCATACGCTAGAGCCTAACCGCTCGCCTGTGCGCATGGCCTCAGCCTTTGTCCAAGGGGTTGAAAGCTGTGGAATACTTTGGACTCGAAGTAGAGCCTCCTCACTCTCCTTCTAACACTCGAGGATAGAGCATTAAGAGCTTTCGTCTGTTTTGTATCTTAATGTTTGAAACCAAATGAAGCAGTCTACCTCATGTAGACCTCACTCTGATTCATCTTTGCACGGCGGTTCGATTCCGCCCATCTCCACCAATTTACAAAACCATCCTAATGGGTGGTTTTGTATTAAAGGAACTTGATGAGTGGAAGGTATAGAACTCCGACAGTGTCGGAGTTTTTCTTTTTACATTTTTTAATTTTTAGAGTATTCTAAAAATAGAAACGAACCAACACTTGGAGACAAAATGGCACTGTGTCATGATGAGCGCGAACATGCAGTGGGCTGGAGCAGATGGAACCCCCATGCTAGTAAGGCGTCCGCGAACACGCGAAAAAAGAAAGTGAAGAAGCGCGTCAACTACCTCAAGTCTCTAACGGTTCACCAAAGGCTGGCCTACGAAAGAGTTCATTTGTGTCTCATGGCTATTGGTCAATACCATGAGGTATTAGGGGTATTGATCCCAATTTCTCCGGATGAACTTCATGAACACTTCCCCGCCTTTGCTAAGACACTCGGGTTCAAGGGCCGTTTCTATCGAAAAGGTAAAGACGGTAAGTGCCCAGCGATACTGATCTATCTACCTGAAGAAAAAGACGCTGTGTACTTTATCACTCCGAATTTTAGCTACAGTTTCGAGGACGATTCAGAAAAGAAGAGGGTCCACTCAAAAACCATTCGCAAGGCGGCACTCAAGTTCTGCAAAGCTTGGCTCCCCAAATGGCCCTGGGATGAAGCGAAGCTGAGCTAGATACAAGACTCCGACAGTGTCGGAGTTTTTCTTTTGCATTTTTTAATTTTGAGAGTAGGCTGGTTG
>DAORIT010000014.1:0-16203 GCA_035438685.1 Parcubacteria group bacterium
CTATTCTTACCTCAGTTCTACTTGGGTTCTTCGACTACCTACTCTCACTCGTTATTCAGAAGTTCGTTATCTAGTTCCACAAGCTCACTATAAATAAAAACTATGTCAAAGCAAAAAATTTCAGAAGGTCGAAACTGGTATGTCATCCACACTTATGCGGGTTATGAGAACGCAGTGGAGAGGAACCTGAAGCAACGAATTGAGTCACTTGGTATGGAGGACAAGATTTTCAATGTAGTTGTACCTACCGAGAAGAAGATCAAGATCAAGGGTGGCAAGCGTGTTGAGGAAGAGGAGAAGATTTATCCAGGTTACATCTTGGTAGACATGATAGTGACAGACGATTCTTGGTATGTGGTTAGGAATACTCCAAGAGTTACTGGTTTCGTTGGCTCGGGTGTGTACCCAGTGCCAATAGACAAGTCCGAAGTTGATTCGCTCTTCGCCAGGATGAACACCGACAAGGTAATGCACAACATCAACCTAGTACCTGAGGATGGAGTGCTCATCGTGGACGGCCCATTCAAGGACCTTGAGGGCAAGGTTTCTGAGATTGATCAGGAGAGAGGCAAGGTTAAGGTGCTGGTGTCGATGTTCGGTCGTGAGACCCCAGTCGAGCTCGACTTCTTGCAGGTGAAGAAGATGTAAGGTAGTCTAAGAGTCCCAAATATATGGCAAAGAAAGTTACAAAAATATTAAAGCTTCAGATCCCAGGTGGTAAGGCTGTTCCAGGACAGGCTCTTGGACCAGTCCTTGGAGGTGCTGGTATCAACATCGGTGAGTTCGTTAAGCGCTTTAACGACGAGACCAAGGACCGAGTGGGCGACATAGTCCCTACAGTGGTTGAGGTGTACGACGACCGTACCTACGGCATGACTTATAAGACCGAGCCAGCTTCAAACCTCATCCTTAAGGTCCTAGGCAAGGAGAAGGGCTCAGGCAAGCCAAATACAGCCAAGGTTGGTACTATCACCAAGGCCCAGGTAAAGGCAATCGCTGAGAAGAAGATGGCCGACCTCAATGCTACAGATATAGATGCAGCAATGAAGATCATCGAGGGCTCAGCCCGCTCAATGGGGGTGGATGTTAAATAACTACAAATATTAAGCCACAAAGTCCCGCTCTGCGGGACTTTTGCTTTTGACCGAAGACTAGAGTACTCTTCGTTAAGATTTGAACCCTTAAACGAGCGGGGAATTAATGCGCAAGAACAAGCTCTTTGCCGTGATTCATGTTGAGGACGAAAAGCAGGCTCACCGAAATGCCGTTGTCGCGCTCAATAATGGTGCAGACGGCATATTCCTTATCAACCACCGCGTTTCTGTGCTTGAATTGATCCGATCTTACAGATATGTGAGGGAGAGGCACAAAGCTTCTTGGATCGGTTTGAACTTGCTTGGATTCAGCTTGACTCAGGCAGTCCACAACAAGCGCCTAGGAGATTCTCTCCCGAGAGATATCCAGGCACTTTGGTGTGATGATGTTCGCTATACTGAAGGCCTGGGTCCTGAGAGAGCTGTTTACTTTGCAGATCGTCTCCATTTCGAATTGCAGGTGGCCACGAACCACGCCCTGCTTTTTGGGGGTTACGCCTTCAAGTATCAAGAGCCTGTGAGTGATCTCGTTCTTGGGGCAAGGCTCCTCGCCCCACACGTCGGAGTTATCACCACAAGTGGGCCCGAGACGGGCACTCCTCCAACTACGGAGAAGATCGAGTTGATTCGTAAAGGTATGGGGGATGGTGCCAAGCTTGCAGTAGCGAGCGGGATGACTCCGGAGAATGTTGACCCATTCCTCGACCTCGTGGACTACTTCTTGGTTGCGACCGGGATCAGCGAGTCCTTCACCGAGCTCGATCCTGTGAGAGTGAGATTGATGGCCGACAAAATGCGCCGCTAGGGTTACCCCTAGCGGTTTTTCTTTTGACATTATGCTTATTCCAGTGCTTATTTTTAAGTATTCTCGCTTTTTTAACTTATAACAGTAAAGTTAACGTAGATTGATCATTGTCATCTACAACAAGAGGACCAAATGACAGACAATAAGGAGTTGGCAGCCAGGCTTGGTCAGATAGTGATCCATGCTCGAAAGGAAACAGACATAGATACAAGGAGTCGTTTTCTTCAGAATGATGATGAGGTCAGGTTCCTTGTTGATCGAGCGAGAAATCTTGGTCTTCCGGTAGTTCTGACACAGGGCACATTTGATCTTGTCCATATTGGCCACGCTCGTTATGTGAGAGAGGCTAAGAATCGTGGACATCTTCTTATCGTTGGAATTGATGATGATGAGAAGGCTCGCGAGAGAAAGGGGGAGAATCGTCCAGTTGTACCATTCATCGAGCGTTGCGAGATGATGTGTCATTTGAGATATGTTGATGCTGTTGCTATGAAGAAGCACGATGATCCTAAGTGGCACATGATCAAGTTGGTGAGACCAGATGTTCTTGTCGCCGTTGAGGGTACTTACAGCGAGGAAGAGAAGATGGAGCTCGAAAAGATCTGTGACCAAGTTGTCGTCTTGCCTCGTCAAGCGGAAACAAGTACCAGTGCGAAGGTTCGTACTCTCGTCCTAGACGGCGCTGAGAATCTGACCAGAATCCTGGCACAGAAACTTCCTGACTTCATCCACAGGATCTATCAGGATCTGAAGAAGAATGGTGGAGCATGAGAAAGGCCTTGGTCGCTTATGTTCCAGTGCTTCATCAGGGGTATCTAGATTTCTTCAAGCGTCACAAGGACGCTGAAGAATTGTTCATTTTCAGCCAGCCAATCATAGATAAATTTGATTGGTTGAAGAGAAAGGACATCCGGGCAGTTAACCCAGAAGAAATGCTTCTTGCGCTCCGTGCTTTAGGAATTGCGAAGCAAGTGACCTTGCTCGATGATGAACAAATCGCCAAGCTTCGTGATAGCAATATCTCTCTTGTCTTTGCTGACGAGAGCGAGTCTCGACGAGTTGTCGAAGAGTTCTTTGGCGAATCGCAGGTCAGCTTTGATAGTGTGTTCTTAAGGTGGGACAAGCCCAGAGTCCTTGATGAGAAGAATGCACAGGGATTTCCAGTGACTTCGGAAGAAGTGCATCGGAAGTTTATGGACAAAGCCTCACTCGCCTCGGAAAGAAGTTCTGATTGGTGGATTCATGTTGGGGCTGTACTGGTGTCCGGGGATCGGGTGGTGGTTGGCTATAACAGGCACACACCATCCGAACATACCCCCTACGCTCTAGGTGATCCACGCAGTCTGTTCAATAAGGGGATAGCCGTGGAGCTGACAAGCGCCTTGCATGCTGAGGGAGCAATTGTGGGCGCTGCATTACGAGAGGGTGTGCAGACCAAGGGCGCTTCGCTCTACATCACTCATTTTCCATGTCCGTACTGTGCAAATATCTTGGCCGAGACTGGTATCGCGGAGATTTATTTTCGCACCGGTTACTCGATGCTTGATGGGGCGGACCTTCTTAGGAAGGCGGGCATCAAACTCTTCCAAGTTGTAGATGAAAAATCCCCCGAGTAGTACTCGGGGGATTTACTTTCTTGCGTAACCCAATTTCTTCTTTATGTCTTGTGTGTTCTTACCTTCCCTTACTCCGACGACGATATGGGCATGAAGATGAGCGATAGTGGCACCGTTATAACGCATGTCACCGAACCTCATGAGGAACGTCCCTCCTGGGATTCTGAATCGCTTCTTGGCCCACTTCAACACGGGAGAGAGAGCGGCAAGCGAGGCATGTGTCATGCCAGACAAATCCTCGATATGCCTCTTGTGCACAAGGAGTAGATGCAACCTCGTGCCCTCGTACGGGTAATCGTTTTTCGTCAGGAGCCAGTGATGATTCTCAAAGAGGATTGGTGCCTTATGGTCTGCTTCGAAATTCTCTCGGCAGAATGGGCAAATTCCTCTTCGTCTGATGTCTTCCATCTGAGCGCGTTGCTCTGGAACTCTCGCGTTCGTGATATGCATCAACCTTTTCATGTTGCTCTCCGAGAGTAGATCTCCCAAGTGAAGGGAAACTCGTGCTTCTCATCCACTGGGTGGTCGTCCGAATACTCGAGTATCCACTCGCCTTTGTTCCACTCCGGGAAAACTGTGTCGCCTTCGATCTCAGTATGCACTTGGGTGAGGTATATCTTGCTCGCGAACGGGAGCGCTAGTCTGAATAGATCAGCACCACCAATCACGAACACACCTCTCGTTTTCGACATTTCAACTACCATATCGAAGTTGTCGGTGAAGATCACTCCATCACACCTTCGTGCTCGTGGTCTTCGAGTAAGTACGACACTCTCTCTTCCTGGCAATGGTTTGCCAATTGCCTTGATGATTGAGTCGAAAGTTTTTGTACCCATGACCACAGGATACCCTGCGGTCATTCCCTTAAACCACCTGAGATCATCGGGTAGATGCCAGGGCAATCCACCGTTCTTTCCAATGACCCCGTTTTGAGATATTGCCACAATGATATTGAGCATTGTTTCTCCTATACGGCGACGGGGATTTCTCGGATACCAGGATGTGGATCGTAATCCGAGATCACGAAATCATCAGAACGGATAGCGAAAATATCTTTCTTATCCGTATTGAGTGTCATCGTGGGGAAGCGACGTGGTTCTCTGGAAAGCATCTCTTTCACTTGCTCCACCTGATCCACATAGATGTGGGCATCAGAGAAGCTGTGAATGAATTTGTACGGCTTGTGCCCTGTCACATGGGCCAGAGCCAGCGTGAAGGCTGCGTATTGGATCATGTTGGCTGGCACACCGACAGGGAAGTCTGCTGAACGTTGGAACATGTGAAGTACCAACCCCTTGTGTGGGATGATGCGCACATGCATCCAGCCATGGCATGGAGCCACGACTACTCGTTGCTTCTTTCCCTTGCCTCGACCGACATATTGCGGAACCCATGGCGACACGAAGTGTGTGCGGAGTTGGGGCTTTTCCGAGATCTGTTCAACGAGATGTTTGATCTGATTGAAAGGATTTCCTTCGGCTGTGGGGAAGTCGTGCATGGCAGCATACCCGCCTGGTCCTAGGTCGCCGGCTTCGAGTCCGCGTTTGGCACACTTTTCTGCCGTCAACCACTTGTCCCACCAGCTACACCCAAATTCTTCAAGACCTTTCTGAGTCCTTACGCCGTTTGCGAAAGCCAAGAGCTCTCCAACCGCGGCCTTCCAGAACGGGATTTTCCTCTCAGTGATGAGTGGAACCCCGTTGCTCAGATCGAAATGCATCGGAGGTGGGGCCATGTAGGTCAGGGCTCCGACACCTTGCTGGGTTTCTCCGATCAATTCTCCTTGTTCTAGAATGAGACGGAGTCGATCACGATATTGTGTATCCACGGTGCGATCAGAAAACGGAAGCATCTGTCTATCCTTTTGTTGGGTTGTGAAAGGGCGACTTCTGACCCCCATACTACTCATTTTGATAGAGGTGTCTATTCGGGTATCATTGACCTTATGAAGGAGACTATTCAGGTACTAATAAGGAAGGCACTGAAGGAACTTGCTATAGAGGACAAGGGTTTTATCGTAGAACATCCAACAGATCTTAGAATGGGTGATTACTCGACGAACGTTGCTATAAAGAATGGTCTAAAGAAGCAAGAAATATTTGAGTATATAAAGAGCCATAAGCCAGAAGAGATTGAGAGGGTAGAGATGGTAGGGCCGGGGTTCATTAACTTTTATTTGTCTAAGAAGTTTTTTGCCGAATCGTTGAAGCAGATTATCAAGGCAGGAGACAAGTTTGGTCGAACCAAGAAGTTTAAGGGTGAGAAGGTGATGGTCGAGTACACAGACCCAAATCCTTTCAAAGCATTTCACATAGGACACCTCATGAGTAACGCCATTGGTGAGGCGGTGTCTCGAGTTATAGAGTGGAATGGTGCAGATGTTAGGCGTGCCAACTATCAAGGTGATACAGGTATGCACATAGCAATGGCTGTGTGGGGTTACTTCCACGGAGAGTGGTCGACTGCCTATGCTATAGGCGCCAAGGCCTATGTAGACAATTTAGAGGCAAGGAAGGAGATTGAGGAAATAAACAAAAAAATATTTGAGAGGAGCGACAAGAGTATCACCAAGGTCTATGACGAAGGCAGAAAGGCGAGCCTAGAATACTTCGAAAGTATTTATAAAAAGCTTGGAACTAAGTTCGACTATTACTTCTTTGAGTCAGAGGCGGGAGAGCTCGGTAAGAAATTGGTAGAGAAGAATGTTGGCAAGATTTTCGAAGAGTCAGACGGTGCAATAGTTTTTCATGGAGAGAAGTTCGATCCCTCTCTCCACACCAGAGTGTTTGTGAACAGACACAAGCTTCCAACCTACGAAGCCAAGGACTTGGGCAATGCGGTGAACAAATATAAGAAATATAAATACACCAAGTCAGTAGTAATAACTGGGAACGAGATCAAGGAATACTTCAAGGTTATGCTCACCGCACTCTCTCAAATGTACCCAGATCTTTCCAAGAGTACCAAACACTTGCCACACGGGATGTTAAGGCTACCAACAGGCAAGATGAGTTCGCGTACAGGAGATGTCATCACCGCAGAAGATTTGATCAAAGATGTGAGTGCGAAGGTTAAAGATAGTGAGCCACTTTCAATCGCTGCTATTAAGTACATGATTCTCAGACAGTCGATAGGTAACGACATAGTATTTGATTTCGACAAATCGGTTTCTACCGAGGGAGACTCTGGTGTGTATCTCGAGTACGCACACGCGAGGGCGACGTCTGTGTTGGATAAGGCGACGACTAGTTGGAGCATTAAGGGCGAGAGAGGAGAGACGGCCGAGATAGAGAGACTTTTGTACCGCTTGCCAGAGATAGTCGAGAGAGCAGGAGAGGATTACTCGCCACAGTTCGTCACTACTTACCTTACAGAACTTGCATCTTCATTTAATAACTTTTACGCGCATGAGCAGGTCAACAGCGATTCACCTGAGACGAAGTATAGACTGGCAATTGTAGAGGCCTTCAAGGTGGTGATGAAAAACGGTTTGACCATCTTAGGCATCCCCGTACTAGATAGAGTGTAGACAGAGAGTTTTTTAGTGTGTAGAGTGTCGGAAGAAGCATCCTTCAAGGAGATCAAATGCCTGGTGATGTTGTTGCATTTTCGGGACCGACTGCTGTCGGCAAGAACAGGATCTTGGACAGGTTCTGGGCTACGAAGGATTCTGCGAAGCGGGTTGCTCATACAACTCGTCAGCCGAGAGTTGGAGAGGTGAATGGAGATAATTACCACTTCGTTACCCGCGAGGAATTTGAGGTCCTCGTAGCTCAAGGCGAGTTCCTTGAGCATGCAGAAGTATACGGGAATCTCTATGGCACCACGAGGCTCGGCCTAAGCGAGGTTGTAGCATCCGGTAAGAATGTCTTCTTTGACCTCGACATTCAGGGGGCTCGTCAGCTCAAGGCTAAGATGCCGGAAGTCATATCGATCTTTGTTCTGCCACCAAGCATCGCTGAACTCGAGCGGAGGCTAAGGGATCGTAAGACCGAAGACGAGGAGACCATACTTCTTCGATTGAAGAAAGTCGAAGGAGAGATCCGACAAGCTCCAAGGTTCGATTACTTCGTGGTGAATGACGATCTCGATAAGGTGGTACACGAGATCCAAGTACTTCTCGGAATTCTCTGCCTTGGTAAGAGGCCTCCTCCGGAGAGATTCAGGAACACAGATCACATCGACAAGCTTCTGCTGGAGTTAGTGGCTTCCCAATAGGGGAGCCTTTTTCTTTGTCATAATTTAAGCTAGAATGTCTCCACAATGCCCGAAGATAAAGGGATGACTCGCTCCGAAAGAGAAGAGAAGGTCCTACAATTTTGGAAGGAGAATAAGATATTCGAGAAGTCACTCGAGAAGCCTTCGCCTAAGGGCGAATTCGTGTTTTATGAGGGGCCTCCTACAGCCAATGGTAAGCCGGGGATTCATCACCTAGAGAGTAGAGCCTTCAAGGACGCTGTGCCTAGGTACAAGACCATGCAGGGCTATAAGGTGCCAAGGAAGGCAGGTTGGGACACTCACGGTCTACCTGTTGAGATCGAGTCAGAGAAGAAGCTCGGGCTCAAGAGCAAGAGGGAGATTGAGGAGTTTGGTGTGGCGCTATTTAATGCCGAGTGTAGGAGGAGTGTGCTTTCTTATATAGATCTCTGGTCCAAGTTCACCGAGCGTATTGGTTATTGGGTAAGTTTTGATGACGCGTACTTTACCTTCGACAACTCATATATAGAATCTGTGTGGAGCATTATCGCCGAAGTAGATAGGAGAAAGTATTTATACAAAGATTACAAAGTTTTACCTTGGTGCTCACGTTGCGGTACAGGACTTTCTTCTCATGAGCTCGCACAACCTGGTGCGTACCAAGATATTAAAGACCTTTCTATCTATGCGAAGTTTAAGATAGTTGGTTTCGACAAAGCATACTTCGTTGCGTGGACAACTACTCCATGGACTCTGCCAGGCAACTTAGCTCTAGCTGTTGGGAAGGACATTACTTATGTCGAGGCAAAAGTAGGAGAAGAAATTCTAGTTTTAGCTAAAGACAGGCTTTCAGTACTTACAGAGTCTTATGAGATCATCGCCGAGCACAAGGGTAGCGAGATGGTTGGTATGGAGTACGAACCACTTTATCCCTTTATAAGAGAGAAGGGTGGAGAGGGTATGGAGAATGCGTTTAAGGTTTATACTGCTGACTTCGTTACCACAGAGGATGGTACAGGTATTGTTCATACTGCAGTCATGTACGGTCAGGAAGACTTCGACTTAGGGACCAAGATTGGACTACCTAAGGTGCATCTTGTATCTCCGGATTCAACCTTTGTTAAAGGTACTGGTTGGCTCGAAGGCAGGTCGGTAGTAGATGAAGTGTTGGCAGTAGACATTTTGAAGGATCTTCAATCCAAAGGACTGGTATATAAGAAAGAGAGTTACTTACATTCATATCCATTTTGTTGGAGATGTAAGACCAAACTCATTTATTATGCACGAGATTCTTGGTATATCAGGATGTCGTCACTAAGAGGAGAGCTATTGAGTGAGAACGAGAAAATAAATTGGGAGCCAGATTATATTAAGAATGGTAGGTTCGGCGAGTGGCTCCGAGAGGTTAAGGATTGGGCAATTTCTCGCGAGAGGTATTGGGGCACACCACTGCCAGTATGGTTAAGTGAGGGCGGAGAGAGAATTGTTGCTGATTCTATAGACACTTTGAGAAAGTATGTGAAGAAGTCTGGTAACAAATATTTCGTCATGCGACATGGTGGGTCAGAGGGAAATGAGAAAGATTTAGTAAGTTACAAACTAGAAGCCAGTGACCATCTAACAGAGGCGGGCAGAGGACAGGCAATAGATTCAGGGGAGAATCTGAAGAAAGAGAAGATAGATCTGATTATCTCATCTCCTTTTGCTCGTACTAAAGAAACTGCAGAGATCGTGAGGAGCGAGCTTGGGCTTGCTGAGGACAAACTAATTTTTGATGAGAGACTGCGTGAGATAAATCCAGGGGACTATGACGGTAAGAATTGGGACGAGTATCACCGACATGTATACAATGTCGGAGCAAATTGGTTTAACGAAAGCATTGCAGGTGGAGAGTCACTAGCCGATGTGTGCAAGAGAGTGGGTGAGTGCTTGTACGAAATAGAGGAGAAGTATAAGGGCAAGAATATCCTCATTGTTACTCACGGTGGACCAGCCTGGCTCTCATTCGTCATATCTGGGTACTACGATCCTAGGAACAAGAAGTACCACATACCGAACACACACATTTTCATCAAGGAGTTCAAGCGCTTTAATAATGCAGAGGTGCGTGAACTACCATTCGCACCGCTACCTCACAACGAGGGTTATCAAGTGGACTTGCACAAGCCTTATATAGACGAGGTTCAGCTAGAGAAGGACGGCGTCGAGTACAAGAGGACCAAGGAAGTCATGGATGTTTGGCTCGACTCAGGTGCCATGCCAATAGCATCTTACGCAGGTACTGGTGAGGAGCATTATCCTGCGGACTTTATATCTGAGGCTATAGACCAGACTAGGGGGTGGTTCTACACCCTCCATGCTGTCGGAGTACTCTTGGGCAAAGGGGCCTCGTATAAGAATGTTATTTGCCTTGGACACATCTTGGACAAGGAGGGTAAGAAGATGAGTAAGTCTATAGGAAATGTGGTCGAACCATTTTCTGCTATAGAGAAATACGGTGTGGATGTGCTCCGACTTTGGATGTACTCGGTGAACCAGCCGGGTGAGCCAAAGAACTTTGATGAGAAGTCGGTCGAGGAGGTAAACAAGAGGATCTTTAACTTACTCGACAATGTCTATTCTTTCTATGAACTATATAGAGATGAAGAAGTAGAAAAAACAAATATAAAGGAATCAAAAAACATTTTAGACAAGTGGATCCTAGCCAAACTCGACTTGCTCATAGAGGACATGACCAAGAATATTAATGAGTACAGATTGCTCGAACCTGTGAGAGGTATGCGCGACTTCATCGATGACTTGTCTACTTGGTACTTACGCAGGTCACGAGACAGAGTGAAGTCGGGTGATGTGGAGGTTAAGCAGACTCTTTATCATATTTTGAAAACTCTTTCTAAACTCCTTGCACCATTTGCACCATTTGCTGCTGAAGAACTGTATCAGAAGTTAAGGAATGAGGTGGATAAAGAAAGTGTCCATCTAGACAGCTGGCCCGAGGTCAAGAAAAAGTTCTCTTTGTTTGGATCAGGTACAGATAAATTAGTTGATGATATGGAAGAAGTAAGAAGAGTGGTGAGTCTCGCTCTTGAGGCCAGATCGAAGGCAAACATTAAGATCAGACAACCACTCCAAGAATTAAGAATAAAGAATAGCGAATTATCGGTTGAATACCTAGATCTTATTAAAGATGAGATAAATGTTAAGAGTGTTGTTGCTGATAAAAATTTAAAAGAAGAAGTATTGCTTGATACCAAGCTAACACCTGAACTTGAGGAAGAGGGGAGAGTGAGAGAATTTATCCGTAATCTACAAGAGATGAGGAAAGAAAAGAATCTCAAACCATCGGACAAGATGGAGTACAAGGTTGCAGAAGATATAGATCTAATAAAGAAGTATCAATCTACGGTAGAGAGTTCAACAAACACTACACTTTCTTTCTAATGGCTTTCTAATGTCTCATCACATATATACCACCAAAGGTATTGTTCTCTCCCTTCGGCCATCTAAGGAAGTAGATAAATTGGCACTCATCCTTACAAGGGATCTAGGAGTAGTCTATGGATCTGTAAGAGGTATCAGGCAGACTAGCTCGAAGATGAGGGGGGTAATAAGTGATCTCGCACTCATCAGAGTATCTTTGGTCAAGGGCAAGAGGAGTTGGAGGGTGACCACAGCAAGCTTGATAGAGTCACCGAGTAGTGTGCTTAGAGAAGAGCGAGAGATGTTGAAGGCGCTATATAGAGTAGGAAATTTTCTATCTAGACTTATACGAGGTGAGGAGAAGCATGTAGAGATCTTTGATGATTTTGAGGACGCAATCGTGACCTTAATAAGTGGGAGAATATCTAAATCAGAGATAGAGGCTTGGGAGCTCCTAGTGGTGTCGAAGTTGCTCTCGCATCTGGGTTACTTATCTAAGGATGTAATACCAAGGGATTTGAGCGAGGCAAAAGAAAGGAAGAAGGAATTAGTGGCCCAGATTAACACCGGCATACTCGAGAGCGGGCTCAGGTAGGGTATAATAACCACACATGTCAGTCCCCCAAAATAGTGGCAAAAGTCGCTTAGAGCGTATGGGTGAGAAGCTCTACTCGCGTACTAAGTATCACGATCCCATGGACACCAGGGAGTCTATTAACCCTGTCGAAGCTGAAGCTGCTCCGAGCGAGTGGGACTCTCCTAAGATCGATGACCTTTTGGCCAGGGAGTCCAACACCCAGGACCATCACCCAATAATCAAGAAGATGTTTTACATCTCTCTCATTTTCTCTGTTTGTGCTGCGCTTGCTGCGAGTTTGATCTACTTTAACGGTGATAACTTCATTTCTACAAAGAATTTGGACATCGAGATAGACGGTCCTATAAACATAGGAGCAGGGGAAATAGCTGACCTGGAGATCAGTATTATTAACAAGAACAATGCATCACTCGACAAACTTACTCTTAGTATTGATTATCCAGATGGGACTAGGAGTGCGACAGATGCCAATGATGGCCAGACGAATGTTGTAGAGAAGTTAGAAGAACTTGGTCCAGGCAAGAGAATAACCAAGAATGAGAAAGCGATATTCCTTGGGGTCGAAGGTCAGGTGAGAGAAGTGAAGGTCTCTGTTGAGTACGGTGTTAAGGGCTCGAACGCCACCTTCACCAAAGAAAAGAGTTTCGAGATTACTATCGGCTCTTCTCCAGTAACTGTTTCGGTTTCCAAGCCGCAAACAGTAGATTCTGGCGACGAGTTCCTCACTACAATCACCATAACCTCTAACTCGAAGGAGAAGTTAGACAACGTTATCCTCCGTGGTGAGTTCCCTTATGGATGGAGATTTGTTAACGCGAGCCCACAACCGACAAATAAGGAGAAGACCTTGTGGTCCATAGGTAGTCTAGCCCCAAAGGACAAGAAAATTGTGACTCTAAGAGGTGTGCTGAGTGGTGAAGATGGAGAGGAGAGAACATTTAGATACTTCGTTGGAGTAGGCGAGGGTCAGGCAACGAAGATTGATACAAACCTGTACTCCGACTCAGTTGGTGTCACTATCGAGAAGCCAACAATCGATCTTAATGTGAAGCTTAATGGAGAGACAAGTGAGGAGTACATCGCACCTGCAGGAAAAAACATCCTGACCACTATAAATTTCAAAAACAATCTGACGGAAACTTTGGAGAACCCGGTTGTCGAGGTGCGTCTCTCGGGTGGGGCGCTAGACAAGAACAACATCACAGTGCAAAACGGTGGTACTTATAACGCCACCAATAACTCAATCGTTTGGAACAGGTCTAACTCAGGTGACATCGAAGATCTAAATCCTGGAGACTCTGGTAATTTAACATTTGAATTCGCATCACTTGAGGTTTTGCCATTAGGGAGTCAGAATCAGCGTATCGACCTCACTATTATTCTCACTGGTAGACCAGAGGGCTCAGCCTTAGACAGCAAGGTCACCCTGACTCGCTCGGTCAAAATTGCTTCCGAGATTGTGCTTAGTGCCAAATCTCTCTATGCTCGTGGTCCCATAGAGAACAAGGGTCCAATACCACCAAAGGCTGAGACAGAGACTACTTACACTATTACTCTTAATCTCTCGAATACCAGGAACGATGTAGACAATGTGAAGGTCTCTGGTCAGTTGGGACCAAATGTCGAGTGGGCCGAGGAGGTGGCACCTGCGAATGACTCAGGTCTCTCGTACAACGCGACAACAAGAACAGTTTCTTGGGAGATAGGCAAATTGCTGTCCGGGTCTGGCTTCTCAAGTCCGGGTAAGGAGGTGTCGTTCAAGGTCTCGCTTATGCCATCTTTGGGACAGGTGGGCGGTGTACCGGTACTTGTAAGCAATATTACTCTCACCGGCTTTGATAGCTTTACCGCGAGTGACGTGAGGATTTCACACCCTTCGGTAACGACTAGAATTTCTAGTGACCCAACCTATGTGCAGGGTGACGAAATTGTTGTAAAGTAGGCGAATAATTATGGAAAAACTGATATCACTAGCCAAGAGGAGGGGGTTCATCTACCAGGGGTCCGAGATCTACGGTGGTCTTGCAGGTACTTGGGATTACGGTCCTCTTGGAGTGCTTCTAAAAGAGAATGTAAAGAACCTATGGCTCAAGATGTTTCGAAGTGAGAGAGAAGATGTCTATGGTCTAGACGCATCTATTATCATGAACCCAAAAGTTTGGGAGGCCTCGGGTCATGTCGCTGGCTTTGCCGATCCGATGGAGAATGGAGAGCAGTTCAATGTTATGTTTAAGACCTCTGTTGGTGCAGGAGAGGAAGCAACTGTTTCTTATCTACGACCCGAGACAGCGCAGGGGATATTTGTAAACTTCAAGAATGTTGTGGATTCATTCCACCCCAAACTACCTTTCGGTATTGCTCAGGTTGGTAAGGCTTTTAGAAACGAGATCTCACCTAGAGACTTCATTTTCCGTCAGCGTGAGTTTGAGCAGATGGAGGTTGAGTACTTTGTTAAGGAGAGTGAGTGGGAAAAACATTTTGAAATGTGGCGCAAGACTATGCATCAATTTGGCGAGAGAGTGGGTATCTCACATGTGCACGAACTTGATGTACCTGATAACGACAGAGCGCATTACTCGAAGAAGACCATCGACTTCGAGTTTGATTATCCGTTTGGTAGGAAGGAGCTTTGGGGTCTTGCATACAGGACTGACTACGACTTAAGACAACATTCAACCTCATCAGGTCAGGCGCTTGAATACTTTGACGAGGAGAACGGAGAGAGATTCATCCCTCATGTTATAGAACCGTCCCTCGGAGTGGATCGCACCATACTTGCCATTCTTACATCTGCATACACCGAAGACGATCTTGGTGGGGAGACAAGAAGCTATTTGAAATTGCCTAAAGAGATCGCGCCCATCCGTGCAGCCGTCTTCCCACTTCTTAAGAACAAGCCAGAGTTGGTAGAGAAGGCGAGAGAGGTTTATAAAATGCTTAAGTCTGAGTTCGGTAATATTGAGTTTGATGACAACGGCAATATTGGTAAGCGTTATAGAAGACAGGATGAGGTTGGTACTCCGTACTGTATTACAATCGACTTTGATACATTGGGTGAGACCAAGGAGCTAGAAGGTACGGTAACTGTTAGAAACAGAGACACCGGCGAGCAAAGTAGGGTAAAGATTGAGGATTTGAAAGAACATCTCAGGTAAGGTACGCTTGAGGCTCTATGCAATACAAAAAGATTACTCTGCCGAACGGTTTGAGAATTATTTATGTCCCAGTTAAGGGGAATCCCTCGGTCACAGTGATGGCCTTAGTTGAGACGGGTTCTAACTATGAGAGTAAGGAGGAGAACGGACTTTCACACTTCTTAGAGCATATGGTTTTCAAGGGAACAACGAACAGACCCAAGTCTAGCGACATCACTCGCGAGCTCGATGGTCTTGGCGCACAGTCAAACGCATTCACTGGTAACGAGATGACTGGTTACTATGCTAAGGCGGAGAAGAAGCATTTTAAAAAACTTTTAGAAATTATTGCAGACTTATATTTGAACCCAACTCTTCCTAAGGAGGAGCTGGAGAAGGAAAGAGGAGTCATTCTTCAAGAGATCTCGATGTATGAAGACCTACCACAGAGGAAGGTATGGAATGTTTTCGCAGAACTGTTGTACGGTGACACTCCAGCCGGTAGAACAATCCTTGGCCCAGAGAAAAATATCAAGAAGTTTAAGAGAGAGGATTTTGAAGCCTATAGAGCCAAGCACTACACTGCAAAGAAGACCTTGGTGGTTGTGGCGGGGGATGTTAAGGAGAGTGATCTCGTCAAAGAGGTTGAGAAGCATTTTAAGGATATTAGGGATGCAAAAAAGTTGGGTAAAGAGAAAGTTTCTTCACTCCAAGATTCTCCACAGCTTAAGGTTTTCAAAAAGAAAACAGATCAAACTCATTTAATCTTAGGATTTAAGACTAAACCAAAGAGCGAGAAGGAGAGAGCTGTGCTTGAACTACTCGCTGGGGTGCTTGGTAAGGGTATGTCCTCTAGACTTTTCGAGAGACTAAGAGAGAAGATGGGTGTCTGTTACTATGTTCGTGCATCTGACAACGAGCACACAGATCACGGTTACTTCGCTATATCTACAGGTATTGATGGGAAGCGGGTAGAAGAAGTTGTCTCGGCCCTTCTCGAGGAGTGTAAAAAGCTAACTACAGAAACAGTAACTGAATTGGAATTAAACAAAGTTAAGGATTATCTAGTGGGCAACATGTACATGGGTCTTGAGACCACAGACTCACTTGTTGAGTTTTATGCCGATCAAGAAATTACTCGTGAGAAACTCTTTGAGCCAAAATATTTTGAAGAGTCGTTAAGAAAGATAAGTGGCAAAGATGTTTTGAAGGTAGCTCAGGAGCTTTTCAAGAAAGAACGACTTAATTTGGCTGTGGTAGGGGAGATGAAGAACCCTTCTCGCTTGAAGAAACTCTTGGTGTTATGATTGTCCCATGGATCAATCTAATGGCAATATAG
>DAORIT010000015.1:0-8091 GCA_035438685.1 Parcubacteria group bacterium
CTTTTTGAACCTCCTAAAGAATAGCATATTGCTATGCTATTGTCAAGCTTGGCTCCGCGTCTAGGGCTCGAACCTAGGACATCCTCCTTAACAGGGAGGCGCTCTACCGACTGAGCTAACGCGGAATAGGTCATATATTAACAGATATATTTACCTTTTCAATGATACAATTTATGACAATGAAATCGTTTCGGGACTATGTTCATGCTCGAGTTTCCAAACAGTCTCTTCACCTACTTTTGATTGCGGGGGTGATCTCTCTTTTTACTACTGGGTTTGCACTGACTAAACAGGTGGAGATTGCGCTCGATGAAGCGAATGCTGGTATAGCCCCATCTCTACACCTGGCTTATGTAAACAGAGATGCCAATAACCCAAGGATCCCAAATACTCCTCCTCCATACCTAGAGGTGGCAAAGAAAACACTGAAGTCAGGCGACGCAGGCGAGGAAGTCTTACTCCTACAAAGTTTCCTATCTTGGCGCGGTTACTGGCCCAAAGGAGAACCTCTTTCGAAATACTTCGGTGAGACAACAAAAAAAGCTGTGATGAATTACCAGATGAAGAATGGACTACCACCTGAAGGTACGGTCGGTCCGCTCACTCGAGAAGTTTGGAGAAAGGATATCGAAAGGGCTTTGTAATACACAGTTTTGGTGGCATAAGTCTCCACTTACATATAAAATATAGAGGAAATGAGCCTTACACCTGACTCAGCTTTTGAAGTTTCTCGCCCTTGGGGTAAATTCCTGCAATTTACTAAGGACACTCCTTCGACTGTAAAGATTTTAAACATAAATGCCGGAGAAGCCTTTAGCCTCCAGTATCACAATAAGAGAGATGAGATGTGGTTCGTTCTTAAAGGTGAAGGTACTATCGAAATTAATGGAGAGAGCTTCCCTGTCTTACCGAATGCAAAGTTTCTTATACCTAAGGGCTCTACACACCGAATAACAGCAGGAGAGAGTAATGTGGAGGTATTGGAAATTTCTACCGGAGAGTTTGACGAAGAAGATATAGTGCGTCTAGATGACCGCTACGGTCGGGCAACAAATGAGTGACATCATTCTCAATCAGATCCTGATTGTCTGTATAGCGACTTTCCTATTGCTCTTGCTCTGGCTCCTATCTAAGCCGGTGCTCAAACTCGTCCACTACTCTCTTAACAGAGTAACGCACAATCCAGTACTCGCCCCACATGGGCTAAATGAGTGGGAGACGGAAGCCGTATTCAACCCAGGGGCTTTCGTCGATGACGAAGGTAACATTCATTTACTCTATAGAGCTATGGGAGGTGACGGACTCTCGAAGATAGGTCATGCATGGAGTAGCGACGGCAAGAATTTTGAGCGCAAGTACCCATACCCCGTGTATCATCCACAAAGAGGTTTCGGTTTACCCGAGGATGTCTTGGTACCAAAGAAGTTCGATCCAGTGAATTATGCATCAGGAGGAGGTTGGGGTGGATGTGAGGATCCTCGCACTGTTGTCATCGACGGTAGAGTGTTCATGACTTACACAGCCTTCGAAGGATGGAACAACGCTCGCATCACTCTCACCTCTATTGATATGCAAGATGCGAAATCTGGTAGATGGAAGTGGCAAAGACCGATCTATCTCTCTCCGGCCAATGAGATGCATAAGAACTGGGTCCTCTTCCCTGAAAAGATTAATGGTAAGTACGCCATCTTAAACAGCTTGGCACCAAAGGTACTCATTGAGTACGTAGATGATGTCATGCAAGACAAGAATATCAAGAGCTCTCACAACCATGGCGGCTACGGCTACACAGAGCTAACTAGAAAAAATATGTGGGACGAAAGAATGAAGGGTGTAGGTTCCCCACCTATCAAGACCTCACTAGGCTGGTTGGTGCTTTACCATGCAGTAGAACCAAATGTTGGATACAGACTGGGAGCTATGATCCTAGACCATAATGATCCAACCAAGATCCTCTACCGCTCTCCTGCTCCGATACTTACTCCAGACATGCATTATGAGAATGATTGGAAGCCAGGTGTCGTTTACGCCTCTGGGGCAGTAGTAGTGAATGGAGAATTACAGGTTTACTACGGTGGTGGGGACAAATACATTTGCATGGCACACACCAATCTCGAACAACTTCTGCTTTGGTTGAAGGAATATGGAAAGATTTAAATATATAATGTAAGTAAATGTTCACCATCAAAAGATCAGAAGACAATCCTTATCTCTCACCCAGGAAGGAACACCCATGGGAGGCGGCAGGTGCTTATAATTGGTGTCCAGTAAAGAGTGGCAAGACTACTTATGTCGTATATCGCGCACTTTCAGAGAGAGAACTTCTTGAGGAACCCAAAATCCACAAGTCAGTAATTGGTAGAGCAACGAGTACTAATGGCAAAGACTTCAAGGACCGCGTGCCTTTCATCGTGCCAGAGCATGAGTGGGAAAAATATGGTTGCGAGGATCCAAGAATAACAAAAATTGGTGGCAAGTATTACATCTTCTACACAGCGCTTTCTAATTACCCCTTTGATGCAAGTGGCATTAAGGTAGCACTTGCAATAAGCAAAGACATGAAGACTATTGAGTCCAAACATCTTGTAACCCCATTCAATGCCAAGGCTATGGCGCTCTTCCCTGAAAAGATTAATGGCAAGTATGCTGCGGTGCTTACCTTCCATACTGACATGCCTGGAACGAATGTGGCATTAGCCTTGTTCGACAAGATTGAAGATATTTGGTCCGAAAGTTATTGGAAGGATTGGTACGAGCACAGAGACAGACACGTGATTGACCTTCACAGGAGTAATGATGACCAAGTAGAAGTAGGAGCAGTACCTGTTAAGACCAAAGAAGGTTGGTTACTCATATACTCACATGCCAACCACTACTTCTCTCGCAATGAGCACTCTTTCGGAGTGGAGGCAGTAATACTAGACAAGAATAATCCCAGACTAATTATTGGTAGAACCAAGGGAGCCTTCCTTGTACCTGAACTTTATTACGAAGCGATTGGCCTTGTACCCAACATCGTCTTCCCCTCTGGAGCACTGATAAAAGGTAAGAACCTAGAAATTTATTATGGTGGAGCCGACACTCACTCCTGTAAGGCGACAGTAAAGCTAGATGATCTGCTCAAAAGTATTTTGCATTCATCAAAACCTTTAGTGAATCGCTTCGTTGGTAACCCAATACTTACCCCAAGACTCGATAAGGAATGGGAGGCACATGGCACCTTCAACCCTGCTGCCATAGACCTTGGGGGTATGGTCCACATACTCTACCGCGCCATGTCGACCGATGATACCTCGACATTCGGATATGCCGCTAGCAAAGACGGTTTAGTTATAAGCGAGAGAAGTGACATGCCTGTTTATACTCCAAGAGCAGACTTCGAAAACAAACACCAACAAGGTAACTCTGGGTGCGAAGACCCCAGACTGATGGAAATCGGCAAGGAAATATTTATGACCTACACCGCATACGATGGTTATGTGCCAAGAGTAGCCATAACCAGGATTTTGAAGACAGAATTCTTAAAGAAAAGTTGGGACAAGTGGAGCATGCCCATCATTATCACACCCATGGATGTAACCAACAAAGATGCTTGCATCATCCCAGAGAAAACTGCTGCTGGGTACATCTTCCTACATAGGATCAACGAAAGCATTTGTGCGGACATTTTATCGTCTCTCGATTTTGAAAAGCAGAAGGTGGTCCGATGTATTGAGCTTATCCAACCAAGACGAGGCATGTGGGACGGGAAGAAAGTTGGTATCTCGGGCCCTCCAGTTAAAACACCTAAAGGCTGGCTACTCTTCTACCACGGAGTATCCGAAACCTCTACATACAGAATGGGCGCAGTACTCCTCGATCTCAAAGATCCCACCACCATACTCGCACGTACTGCTATACCACTATTCGAGCCCAAGGAGGACTATGAGACCAAAGGTATTGTACCTAAGGTTGTCTTCCCATG
Source organism: Parcubacteria group bacterium (assembly GCA_035438685.1). Taxonomy (GTDB): domain Bacteria; phylum Patescibacteriota; class Minisyncoccia; order Phycocordibacterales; family Zambryskibacteraceae; genus JAIFWN01. Next base: position 3,965 of record DAORIT010000015.1, read on the forward strand.
CGGACAAGTGGTTAGGAAGGACACCATATACCTTTACTACGGAGGAGCAGACACTGTGGTTGGAGTCGCAACTCTTTCTCTAAAAGCTTTGTTGAAGATCTTGTCATGAGTGTAGAGCAATACAAGAATAAAGAAGTCTTCATCTTTGACCTGGATGGCACTCTTGCAGTGAGCAAACAACCACTAGATGATGAGATGCATGACCTGCTCGACTCCCTACTCGACAAGCATAAGGTGATAATTATCTCTGGTGGACATCTTAAGCAGTTCGATAAACAAGTAATAAAGCATCTTGATTTAACTCCAGAAAGGATTCCAAACCTTTTCATCATGCCTGGGTCTGGCTCTAGCATGTATCGCTTCAACGGCAGTCGGGAGGAGAAGATTTATGCAGACCTACTCTCTCCAGAGGATAAAGAGAAAATTTATTCGGCATTCTACTACGCACTCGAAAGAGCACCATTCAACCTACCCGAGTTCCCCTTCGGAGAAAGAATAGAGGACAGAGATGTAGAGATCACCTTCTCTGCCTTAGGCCAACTCGCTCCCGTAAAGGAGAAGGAGAAGTGGGACCCAGATCATAGGAAGCGAGAGATTCTGATCAGGTTCCTGCTAGAGAAGATCCCTGAATACGAAATACACATGGGAGGTATGACATCTATCGATGTCACGCAGAAAGGTATAGACAAAGCCTATGGCATAAGGAAAGCCAGCAAGGAACTAAACATCCCCATAGAGAGAATGGTGTTTGTTGGAGATGCACTGTATGAAGGTGGTAACGACGAACCTGCAAAAAAGACTGGTATTGAGTGTATAGCGGTTAAAGATGTCGATGAGACCAAGAAGCTTATTCGTGAGATAATAAGTATATGAAGAAGTTTCTAATCCTAATTATCATAGTTGGTGTTGCTTATGGCTTGTATTGGTACAAAACCAATAATAGCGAGGTAAAAAAGGTTGAGATCGCTCCTACTGTGTCTAAGCCTGACATTGCTAATGCTAATTTCCTCTTTGAGGGTGAGGAAGTCAAGCTACGAAATGGCAAGTCTTCAACTGAGATCGCCCCTGATAGTGCTGTGACAATAGAAACAGCTCTTAGTGGAGATATCGTGTATGGCGATATAAATAATGATAGTAAGAGTGATGCAGTCTCTCTCGCAACACAGACTGGCGGTGGCTCAGGGCTATTTGTCTACCTCTTGGCATATGTTTCGGGAAATGTGGAGTACAAGAGTCTCGATGCAGTCTTCCTCGGTGACAGAATCTCTCCAGAGAGCCTCAAAATTGATTCTAACGGTAATGTACTCGTGAGCTACTTGGATAGGAAGGCCTCAGAGCCCATGTCAGCCGAACCAACCCAATTGGTTAAAAAGACTTTTAAAATCGTTTCGGGTCGACTTGAGGAAAGATAGTTTTCGTGCTTTAATATCTCCTCATGCAAATTAGAAACATAGCGATTATCGCTCACGTCGACCACGGCAAGACTACCCTAACTGACGCCCTACTACGCCAAAATGGCATGTTCGCCGAAGGAGAGAGTATGGACTCTAATGCTTTGGAAAAGGAGCGTGGTATTACCATCTACTCCAAGAATACCTCTCTATTCTATAAAGACACAAAGATTAACATTGTGGACACCCCTGGACACTCAGACTTCGGTTCTGAAGTAGAACGAGTACTCAGGTCTATCGACACGGTGCTATTGGTAGTCGACGCCCAGGAAGGTCCTATGCCCCAGACCCGTTTCGTGCTGAAAAAGTCTTTGGAACTTGGCCTTAAGCCAATCGTAGTTATAAATAAGATAGACAAACCAGCTGCAAGACCAGAAGTAGTACATGAGATGGTGCTAGAGCTCTTCCTTGAATTGGGGGCGGACAACACTCAGATCGACTTCCCTACTGTATACGCTATTGGACGTGAAGGTATGGCCAAGAGGAATCTCGGCGACACATCGGACAATTTGAACCCTCTACTTGATGTAGTACTTGAACATGTCCCTCCAGCAGAGCAGAAACTTGATGTTCCAGTGCGTCTACAAGCATTTAACCTCGCGTATGACAACTTCCTCGGCCGTTTGGCTATTGCTCGTGTGTACGAAGGAGTACTAAAGATGGGTCAAGAAGTTTGGGTACAGAAGAACAATGGCGAAAAGTATAAAGGCAAGATTACCAAGCTCTTCACCTTCTCTGGTATCAAGAGAGTTGAGAGCGAAGAGGCTATTGCTGGTGACATCGTTATGCTTGCAGGACTACCTGAGATCTACATCGGCGAGACTATTTCAGGTGACCAAAATGCAGAAGTACTTCCTTTTATCCATGTTGATGAACCTACAATCTCCCTAAGATTCTTGGTCAATGACTCTCCATTCGCCGGCAAAGAGGGCAAGTTCGTCACAGGTCGTCAGATCCGCGAAAGACTCGAAAGAGAGCTCGAGGTGAATGTGGGTCTTAAGGTCGACTTCTCCTCTAGTGAGTATCTTACCGTCTACGGTCGTGGAGAACTCCACATCGCCATACTTTGTGAAAACATGCGTAGAGAAGGATTTGAACTACAGGTCTCTCAACCACACGTAATTATCAAAGAAGAAGGCGGTAAGAAAACCGAACCATTCGAAGAGGTGGTCATCGATGTACCCGAGGAAGCGAGTGGTACCGTTATCTCTACTCTTACCTCTCGTCGTGCGCAACTTATGGATATGAAGACCGACAACGGTCAAACTCGATTGATATTCGAAGCACCTACTCGTGGACTATTGGGATACAGAGGCCAGTTCGTCGTTGATACGAAAGGTCTTGGTATATTCTCCTCTCGATTCATCGAGTTCCGCGCCTATGCAGGAGTAATAGACCACCACGATGTCGGCTCTATGATCTCTATGGAAAATGGTAAGGCACTCGCCTTCTCACTCGACAACTTACAGCAGCGTGGAGTGCTCTACATTGAGCCAGCTACTGAGATATATGAGGGTCAGGTTATCGGTAACACCTCTAAGGGAGAGGATATGTATGTGAACCCAACTAAGGGTAAGCAACTCACCAACATGCGCGCATCTGGTTCAGACGATGCAATCTTCCTCGTACCTCCTTACAAACTAGATATCGAAAGAGCGATGGAAATAATGAAGGACGATGAATACATCGAGATCACCCCAACATCAGTCCGTCTTCGTAAGCAACTTCTCACTCAAACCGCCCGCGCCAAAGCTACTCGAAAGGATCTGAAGTAATAATTGACATTAAGCCGCAGATATAGTATTAACTAAGTAGATCTACGTACCACCACACCCCAAAGCGACTGTGTCGCCAAGGAGAAAGTCAGAATGTTTGACCTTACCGAAACGGAAAAGCAAGCTCTTCGCACGAACCTCCTGACCAGTGGTGTGTCGGGAATGGTGATCGGCCTAATCCTCGGCTTTATGTTTGGAATCATGGCTGGTATCGTGGATGGCTTGATGGTCGGACTCAAGATCGGAGTGATGGCCGGACTCATGATCAGCTCACTCATCGGTCTGATCTCAGTGATGATTGGCGGCCCCATAAGAGCCACCAATAGTCTCACATTCTTCCTCGGATTCACTTCTGTCTTCGCTTTCTTCGTAGCTCTTGGACACTATGGAGCAACGAAGGCTTTTGGGTCACTGTTCGGCTTTCTGGCTCTTCAGATCGTCGGAATAATCTTCGTGTTGCTCATCTTCACGAGTCTCTTTGCAGACAAAAGATCTGGCGCAACCACAAAAGGTTTCTAGTTCCACCCACCCGCGTTTGGATCACATCCATACACGGGCTTTTTGTTAATCTTTAAATCAAACTGCCCGCTCCAAAGCCACTCGAAAGGATCTGAAGTAATCCTTGACTTTTGCATATAAATGTGCTAGTGTTTAAATAGAACTCTCGCACCTCACTCAACCAGTTTGGAGGGCCTAATGGCCAGCAGAAACCTAAAGGATTGGCTATACACCATCGGCGTCCTAACAGCGGTGATGTTCATGGGCTGGGCCATCATCAATATCCCGATGAAGGACCAGTATAAGGACACCGTAGTCAGCACTGCTGAGGCAAGCACGATCTCGCCCCGCGCGGAACCCGTGATCTACTTCTCAGACATGGCTGGCTCGCTCGAGCAGCCGT
>DAORIT010000015.1:8191-10812 GCA_035438685.1 Parcubacteria group bacterium
CGCGCGGAACCCGTGATCTACTTCTCAGACATGGCTGGCTCGCTCGAGCAGCCGTCGCCGAACACGATCAGTGTGGCGACACCTAGCGTGCACTTCGTGGTGACACGCACCGAGAAGAGCAGTCAGCTCGAAGAAGGCATCCTACTCAACCTCGTGAGAACTACCCCGGGTGTGGATGTTTACGGTAGCTCGATGGACGCGGACGAAGCCAGTCTTGTCGTTGTCGGCAAGCCTCTCAACCTCCGTCGTAATGTCATCATCATGAGTCATTATCGTTTTCTGATCATGGTGAAGGATCAAGGCAGTCGGGTGCTGCAATGCAATGTTGAGGTCCCGATGCATCGCCTGTCGAATGGTATGATCGTGATCTGCAGTTGAACCACCGAGCTCCGGCTCGCACCCGCTTGGGAGATTAATTTCTCCCTGGCGGGCTTTCGTTTTATATTTTGTACTCTCCTACTCTGGTGCGTTTGATACTGTATGCCAAGGCACTTGTGCCGAGCTTCTGACCCATCTCATGTGCTAGAGAACGGATGTAGGTGCCACTAGAGACACTGGCTTTGAAGTGAGATATTAGAACTTTTTCCCCGGGGATTATTACCTCTCTCCACTTATCTTTTATCTCTGTTTGTCTGAAGTCGCCCTTGACCAGATCAATCTTGTCCAAGATTTCTTTGAGTATATCTTCCTGTTTTTCTATTTTTGTATTTATATGCTCTATCGAGAAAATCTTTATCCCCCTCTCCGGCGTCTCTAGATCACTTGTCTTACCTCTTACTTTCATAAAGTCTTTGTTGAATACCTTGGAAGAAAAGATTGGGTACTTCTGCGTTTTTTTCTCCCTCATCTCTATTAGCAACTTCTCCATCTTGAAATCGAGTTTAGCTGGCATGGCGCCAGTATTGGTAACGAGACCGAGGATGTCATAGGTATCTGTCTCAAACCCCCAAAGCACTTCGAACTCATAGGTCTTGTCGAGACTCAAGTATTTATCTTTATCCTTAGTATTACCCGATAGGACGAGCATAACACCCTCGGCCATAGGGTCGAGTCGTCCAAGATATGTCATGTTAGTTTCCTCATATCCTTTGTTCTTCGCTCTAAATCTCTCGATACATTCGAGAGGAGTCTCACCAAGATTCTTATATAGTTTTATAACTTCTGAACTCATAATTATGAAAATGGTCCCGAAACTACTTCGGGACCCTGACTGCTGGGGGCACATGCACCACTCTCACGATCGGCCAGTAGTACCACGAGAAAGCGACCATGAGAGCGATGGCGACCGTGGGCATAAGCCACCATGTAGCACCACGATCCTTCGTCCAATCGTACTCATCCCAGTCTTCCTTTTCGACCAAGTTTTTTTCGATCATGATTCCTCCAAAGGGTTCACTTCTGGCAACAAAATAACCCAGAATCTGCATAAAGTCAAATAAGATTTGAAAAAGCTTAATTTTTGATATAATTCTCTCATGTCAAAACTTGATACTGCCCCATATAAGGGGGTTCGCGACTTCTACCCTGAGGATATGAGGATACAGAATTTCATCTTCAACACCTGGAAGAAAGTTGTAGAGCGAAAGGGTTATGAGGAGTACAATGCCTCACCTCTTGAGCACACCGAGATCTATGCTGAGAAATCGGGGGAAGAAATAGTGCGTGAGCAGACCTTCACCTTCAAAGACCGAGGAGACAGGTCTGTCACCCTACGACCAGAGATGACTCCAACACTCGCAAGAATGGTCGCAGCTAGAAGAAGAGGTCTCAAATTCCCCCTCAGGTGGTTCTCTATACCCAACTTGTTCAGATACGAGAAGCCACAAAGAGGTCGCAAGCGCGAGCATTATCAACTCAATGCAGATCTCTTAGGAGTACCTGGTCTAGATGGTGACAAAGAAATAATCACGCTACTTTACGAGATCATGAAAGAGTTTGGTGCCAAGGACTCTGACTTCGAAATAAGAGTGAACAACTGTAACTTTGAAGACTTCAAGAACCTTACCCCCAACATGGCATTTGATGAAACTCTAGCTCGCGGGCAGGCATACTACACGGGTACAGTCTTTGAGATATTTGATAAGGACCCAGAGAACCCTCGCGCTCTCGCTGGTGGTGGTAGATACGACAATCTACTCGAACTCTTTGATGTAGAGCCTGTGCCTGCAGTTGGCTTCGGTATGGGAGATATAACCATGAGAGACTTCCTAGAAACTCACAAGCTTCTTCCTAATGCGTAAAATTGTTTTCGATATTGAGACTAGAAACGTTTTTTCTGATGTTGGTAAGAACGACCCAACCCTATTAGACATTTCTCTCGTTGGAGTTTGGGATTCTGAAACTGATGCTTACACTAGTTACCTGCAAGAAGACTTGAGTCTACTTTGGCCGATACTAGAGCGGGCCGACATGCTTATAGGATTCAACTCTGACCACTTTGACATCCCACTACTCAACAAATACTATCCGGGCGACCTCACTAAACTTAAGAGCCTAGACATCTTGAAGGAAATCTACAAAACCTATGGCAGAAGGATGAAGCTCGACCAAATCGCCGAAGGTACTCTAGGCAAGAGGAAGTCAGGCAACGGTCTTGAGGCCATAGAATGGTGGAAGAAGGG
>DAORIT010000015.1:10912-16091 GCA_035438685.1 Parcubacteria group bacterium
GTCTCGACGATGTCCGGATTACCAAAGAGGTTTACGACTATGCCTTGGAGAACAAAAAAATTATTTTCAAAGAGGGTGGTAAACTCTACGATGTTAAACTCGACACTAGTAACTGGGAGGCTCCGAGCGATCACAGAATAACTTACACCCTACCATTCTAATGAATTACTTTTTTATCTTTGGAGCAAAGTATTTATTCTTCCTTTCAGTCATTATTGCAGCTATTTACTTCTTCAAATCTTTGGACAAGAGAAAGCTATTTAAGTTTGGAGTCATTATTCTGCCTGTGTCTTATATATTTGGTCTCGTTGCAAGAACTCTATACTACAATCCAAGACCTTTTGTTACGGAGAACTTTACCCCACTGATTGACCATGTAGCTGACAACGGCTTCCCCTCAGACCACACCCTGTTTGTAGCGTCTTTGGCAGTATGGACGACATTGTTCAATAAGAAACTTGGTCTTGTTTTGTGGTGTATTGCCCTCGTAGTTGCGATTTCCCGAGTATATGTTGGAGTACACCACCCAGTAGATGTGTTGGGGAGTATAGTGATTTCTGCATTAGTAGGGCTAATGTTATACTGCATAAATAAATATGGAGAACAACCCAACAAGTAACAATAACAATGTCTCTGTACCCTTAGCTATAATCCTTGCTGGAGGTATGATCGCGGCGGCTGTGTATTTGGGTGGCAGGACTCCACTACCAGACACGAACAACAACCTAGCCAAGACTGAACTCCCCGACATCGAACCTATTAGTTCTGGAGACAAGGTATTTGGTAACGCATCAGCAAGCGTGGTAGTAGTTGAGTACTCTGACCTCGAATGTCCGTTCTGCAAAGTCTTCCACAGCACCATGCATCAATTGGTAGATGAATACAAAGGCAAGGTGGCTTGGGTTTATCGTCACTACCCTATCAAGGAGCTCCACAGCAGAGCCACTAAAGAGGCCGAGGCGTCAGAATGTGCTTATGAGCAAGGTGGGTCAACAATCTTTTGGAAATACATCGACAAAGTCTTTGCTACCACAGGTACAAACGACACTCTAGACCCACTTGAACTACCCAAGATTGCAGGGAGTTTGGGACTAAACACCGATGTATTCAACACCTGTCTAAACACTGGTAAGTATGCAGCCAAGGTACAGAGTGACATCAAGAAAGCTGTGGAAGCAGGGGCACGAGGCACACCCTACTCAGTTATACTCAAGGACGGCGTAGAAGTAGAGACCATAAACGGCGCAGAACCCATAGAGGATGTGAGAGAGAAGTTAGACACAGCTCTCGGTAATTAATGTTTAAGTAAGGCTCGTATTGAGCAATACTCACAATCCTCCTTCCCACAAGTGCTCTTTAGTATCTCTCCACTCCACACGGATAGAGCAAGACTATCTATCTCTGTATTTACCTTATCTATATCGGCATTCGCCACATCAAGAGTAATAATAGGACATCTCTCCTTTTTATCTGGCCTGATGAAGACAAGACTCTGAGTCGACCTCTTCAACTTCCACTTAGGATTAGCCAGGACAAGCATCTTGTAGAAAACAAGTTGCCTAAAGTAGTCTCCGTTCGAGTTCTTAGTCTCACCCTTGATCTCATTTACCGACATGGCTTGCTTACTCTTGTAGTCATACACCTGCACCTCATCGCCGGTGTCAACAATAGTGTCTAATTTGCCGTGTATTGGTATGTAGAGTCCTGTCTCAATTTTGTTTGCATTGTGTACTGCTTCTAGCCACTTCTCTGTATACACTGTACCCCTGGTTTTCAAATGTGTTTCTAACTCACGCGCAATTGCTGGAGCATCTTCTCTAATATCATTCATTACAAGCTCCTTGTCCCTCATGGAGAGGAAGGTATCCTCGATGGACCTCTCGGCAACACTCAAAACAATTTTCTCTATCTCATTCTTATCAAGACTCTCTCTGCCCTCGTTTATCCAGATGTGCGAGAGCGCCTCATGCATGGCTGTACCACGAGCTGAGTTAATACTCGGTGCCTGAGGCATCTTAAGAATACTCTCGTATATAAATTTGTTAGGACACTCGAGAAAATGGTTTAGCGCTGTCACAGAAAGACCGTTCTTCATCAGTAGCTCTTTGGCCAAAGCAAGTACTTTGGAGTCATAGCTAGCTTCCTTGCTCTTTTTTCTGTCTACCACTATCTCAAGTTTCTTCCTCGGCATACTTACAGCCGTAGCACCTGACTCAATCTCCGATATAAACCTAAGTGGTGTAAGCACCTTGCCATCTGACTCCTCAAGTGGAGTAAGCACTACCACATGCTTTCTTGCTCTGGTTAGCGCTACATAAAACAACCTCCTCATATCTCGTATATCACCACCGACAACATCCTTAGTCGGTAAGACGAAGGAACTCCCGCGATTCCTACCTACCCAGGCTTCGTCTGTAGCATATGGTATGAAAACATAATCGAACTCTAAACCCTTAGAACCATGTGCGGTTAAGGCCCTCACCTTCAAATCCGGAGCACCGACACTCACTTTGACTGGCTTCATTTCTGCTGACTCTCGGTAAGCAAGCATGAGTCTTAAGAGCTCGTTTGGACTTGCCACCTCGGAATCTCTAGCAAGTGACTCAGCCAACGAGACAATACCCTTCCACACATATACATAAGACGGATCAAGTGTCACCAAACCAGCGAATCCGCTTATATCACCAAGTTTGATAATAAACTCAATAGGTGAAGAGGAAACTGCTTCTGATCTAATCTCCTTCAATTTATGTTCAATTACCTTTAGTTCACCAAGCTTCCCCGACCTTAATGCTTTAGAAAGCGCAATACTCTCGTCGAAACTGAGTCCCCACATACCCGTAGACAAAGTGCGTGCCAGATACTCGTATTTATCATTTTCATATACGTAAGTTATAAGGTCGAAAAAGGTTACCCCAATAGGATGGTGGAATATATCAACACTCCTTTCAGATGACACTGGGATAGAGTTGAACTCAAGTAGTTTTATTACCCTTTCAAGATCCCTGTTTCTTTTAGTAATAATTGCGACGGTTGCCTCAAGTTCATCTTTAGTAATTCTCTTAAGCTCATCGACTAGATAACTCTCCATAGTCCGAGTATCCTCGACACTAACAATCTCAATTGGTCTTTCTGACTCAGCACTCTCGGACACAAGCCTTACCCGAAGGTCGTCATGCTCACCCTCTGTATAATTCCTCTCAATGATAGAGAAGCTCGAATCTAGAATGCTTTGATGCGAGCGGTAGTTAGACTCTAGAGAAATCAATTTCATCTCTGGCCAACGCTTCCTGAGAAGGAGGAAATTCTCAACCGATGCACCCTGAAAGCGGTATATAGCCTGCTTCTCATCTCCGACAATAAAGACGTTTGGTGTTTCGAAAAAGTCTGCAAGCATCGAGACAATGTAGTTTTGTGCATCGTTCGTATCTTGATGCTCATCGACCAAAATATACAAAAATCTTTCTTGAAGTAACCTAAGAAATAGATTATCAGTCTTAAGTGTGACAAGAAGTTGGATTATAAGGTCGTCGAAATCGAGCTTCCTCAACTTCTTCTTACCCTCCTCATACTCCTCATAAATATCAGCGAAGATTAAAGTTTTCTTGCACTTCTCTATCCTCTCTTCTGCATCGGCCTTGAGCTTGCCTTTGGTGGCACCTCGAGTTGAAATAGAGTCTTCGTCATTTGTAATTCTTTCTATCTCCGAATTAGCAAACTTCCTGACATCTTCTGGGGTTATGGCATCACGCTTTGAGTTACTAATACTACTTATGATGGCTGCGAGGTATGCATCGGGCTTACCACTTGGTCGTAGATCTTTGTGTTTTGGACTCTCAATAATTTCACGAATGAGCATCTCTTTGTCTACATCTGTCATCTGCTTCATATCACTAAGTTCAATGAAGTGATCTTGATACTCGTTCATCATCGCCTTGGCAAAGCTGTGGAAGGTATGCATCTCAACCTCGTGAGCGCGAGTGCCTATAAGGTTACGAAGCTTGCCCCGCATAGCCTTGACCCCTGCGTCTGTGTAAGTAATGGCAAGGATTCCGCTTGGAGGCGTGTCGGTCTGTTTGAGTATGTTCGCTATACGGAGAGTAAGAACCGTAGTCTTACCGGTCCCGGGGCCAGCTACGACCATTACAGGGCCCTCTATAGTGTCTACAGCCTCCTTTTGGGCCTTATTCAGGGATTTATAAGCTTTGGCAAAGTTTTCTTCCATTTGAGCCTATTTTAGCATGGTTTATTTCCTCCTTGACTTTTACACCATTTGATGCTATTATTAAAACAGACCCCAACGGAGAACCGTCTGTGCCCAAGATGATGAAATACACGATCAGCGCTGGACTTGCGGTATTCGGACTTCGAGTGATGTGGGAATGGTGGCAGGTCTGGACACACCCAATCCCCCACATGCCGCTTGCAGAGTCATTGCTCCTGCTAGCGGGAGGCATGCTGCTCATCGCTGCCCACGCCACGTTCAAGATGAAATCTGATCGGAATTAAACAAAGGGCGACTCTTCGGAGTCGCCCTTAATCTTTTAATAACCCCTGAGTCTATTTATCTTTTCGTGTTGGCGAATCTTCTCGTGTGCCTTAGCTTCAATTTGTCTGATACGCTCGCGTGTGACACCAAAGACCTTACCCACTTCTTCTAGAGTGTGGGTGTAACCGTCTGTAAGTCCGTGTCGCATTTCTAGTATCTTTCTTTCTTTTGGAGGCAAGTCATTCAAAATTTCTTTAACCTGATCAGAAATAATTCTTCGTGAGGACTCCTCTGCTGGAGAGAGTATCTTATCATCCGCCAGGAAGTCACCTAGTTTACTCTTGCCATCATCTCCTTCATCACCAACCGGACTCTCGAGCGACACTGTAGATTGGTCGATCTTCTCTATCTGGTAAATCTTATCGACATCCAGATTCATCTCCATTGCGATCTCCTCTGGCATTGGCTCGCGACCAAGGTCTTGAGTGAGACGTCTTACAACTTGTTTATACTTGGCAATGGTCTCAACCATGTGCACAGGTACGCGGATAGTACGAGACTGGTCTGCAAGGGCACGAGTAATAGCTTGGCGAATCCACCAGGTAGCATAGGTAGAGAACTTGAATCCCTTAGTACGGTCGAACTTCTCCACTGCCTTGTATAGGCCGAGGTTACCCTCTTGAATGAGGT
>DAORIT010000016.1:0-8148 GCA_035438685.1 Parcubacteria group bacterium
ACATTCCTTCTAAGCTCTGCTACTGGGAAGTAGTCCTCGAAAGGTCTTTCATTCACCTCAATATGAGTTTTGGCTGCAGGTGTAATGCGAACACGAGCAATAGAGGTCTTCCTGCGTCCTGTTGCACCTATGTATCTCTCTGCTTTGTCTGCCATATAAGTTAATCTGTGATTTTTAAATTCTTGATCATGCGAGGTCGGAGCTTGTTCTTAGGAAGCATACCAAGGACTGCGCGGCGAAGCACTTCCTTACCACCCTTCTTCTCAATCATCTGCTTCATAGAAGGAAGTTTGAGAGAACCTGGGTAACCTGAGTGCGAGGCGTACTTCTTGTCTATAAGCTTCTTGGCGTCGAAGGACATTGAGTTAGCATTGGTCACCTCGATTTCAACATCTGTAACAACATTCTTAGCAAAGTCGGCCTTGTTCTTACCCATGAGAAGTACCGCTAGCTCTGCTGCTAGTCGTCCTGGTTTCTTGTCTGTTGCGTCGAATGTGTATTTCATATATTTAAACGAATTCTATTACAGCCATCTTGGCACCGTCTGAGTCTCTACGAACAAGCTTGGTAATGCGAGTGTAGCCACCCTCACGTTTCTTGTAAGTAGTAGCGAGTGAGCCTGCAATCTTTTCTGCAGCCATCTTGCCTACACGAGAGGTCAAAAGTCTCTTTGATGCTGGAGTCTCCTTTTTGCCCATGGTCACTAGCTTCTCAACATAAGGTCGAAGCTCCTTGGCCTTGGCCTCGGTAGTCTTGATCTTGCCCTCAAGAACTAGGTTGTGCGCCAAAGACTTCATCAGAGCTTTTCTCTGGCCTGCTACTCTTCCGAATTTTCTGTTGGCGTTGTGATGTCTCATAGGAGCACTAATTTATACACTATTTGAGCGTAATTCCAAACTCGGCCAAGGCTTTCTTGATCTCCTGGATACCCTTTGAGCCTAGACCCTCAATCTCAAGAAGATCCTTCTCCTTCTTCCTTGCTAGGCCACCTAGGGTCCGAATATTGCCGTTGTTTAGAGCGTTTTGAGTTCTACTTGATAGGTCTAGGGACTCAACTCTGGTCTTTAGGATCTCAGGGTCTAGGTCTGACTTCATACCGTCGTGCTCTGCTGTAGGCATAGATGACATGGGTACTTCCTCCTCCTTGAAGCCGATGATTGCCTTAAGCTGGTTGATCATGATCTCGATAGACTTAGTGAGGGCTTCGTTAGAAGAGATGGTGCCGTCAGTCTCGATAGAGAGCTTGAGCTTATTGAAGTCTGTTCGGTCACCAACGCGCATGTTTTCCACCTCGTAGCTTACTCTTCTTATAGGGGTAAAGATTGCATCGAGTGCAATGAAGCCGATGTCTACTCTCTCCTTCTGATGTACATCCTTCTGGATAAATCCAAGACCCTTCTCTGCTCTCATCTCTATCTCAAGAGTTGTAGACTTATCAGTGATAGTAGCAATATGCTGATCTGGGTTAAGGATCTCAACTTGACCAGGAAGAACAATATCAGCTGCTGTAACCTCCTTGTCGCCCTTGATCTTAAGAGTAAGAGTCTGAGCCTCGTCTGTAGAGAAACGCATGCGAACCTTCTTTAGGTTAAGAAGGATAGTAATCACATCTTCCTTGATGCCATCGATAACAGAGAACTCATGTGAGACTCCGGTAATCTTGACTGAGGTAATAGCGACGCCAGGAAGAGACGAGAGGATAATCCTTCTCAAGCTGTTACCTAGAGTGTGACCGTATCCAGGGTAAAGTCCCTCGATCTCATAAACGCCAGAGAGTCCCTCCTCAGAGACGATCTTTGGCTTCGAAGGTAGAAGAATTGTGTGATCTGCCATATGTTTGTTAAATAAATATTAAAATTATCTACTATAAAATTCGATAACTGCCCCAAGGTCAAATACTGATGCACTCTTCTCATATACTGGCTTGCCCATAACCTTTGCCTCAACTTTATCTGGATTTACAGTGAGCCAAGCTGGCACTGGGGCCTGCTTGAGGCGCTCATCGACGCCAGTGAAGAGAGCACTTTTTTGACTCCCATCACGCACACTAACCACATCTCCCTCACGAAGCTCGATCGAAGGCACAGTCACACGACCACCATTTACCGTAGTGTGGCCATGAGAAGCCATTTGTCTTGCTTGGAGACGAGTCTTTGCAAAGCCAGCTCTGTATAGAACGTTGTCGAGTCTAGATTCCAGCGCTTGGAAGAGTTTTTGAGTTGGTTCGGCAGCACTTAATGATTTCTTCACATATTTTGCAAATTGCTTTTCAGTCACACCGTAGGAGAAACGAGCCTTCTGCTTCTCTATAAGTTGCTTACCGAACTCAGACTTAGGTCTAGTTGGCATTTGGTCATTTTTCTCCTTCTTTGAGAGTGAGAGTGCGTACTTTGGTCCTTGAGTCTTCTCAAAGATAGGGGCACCGAGTCTTCTAGCTAACTTGTATTTTGGTCCAATTTTCATAAAAATTTATTATGCTCGACGAGGCTTAGGTGGCTTAGGACCGTTGTGTGGCACGGGTGTCCTGTCGGTAATAGTAGTAAGATTGATACCCTTTGAAATAAAGCCTCTGATGGCTGACTCACGGCCTGAGCCAACACCGCGGACATTCACACTCACCTCCTTAACACCCAGTAGAAGTGCTTTATCTCCGATAACTTCTCCAATCTTGGCTGCTGCGAAAGGAGTTCCCTTCTTAGCGCCCTTGAAGCCTAGTGCCCCAGAGGTCGACCAAGCGACGACATTGCCCTTCTCATCAGCAAGAACAACCTTGGTGTTGTTATAAGTTGACTCGACATTGAGGATCCCAGTTTCTAGGCGCTTCTTGCCACTAGTCTTAGGCTGGGCCGCTACTGCTGGCTTTGTCTCCTCCTTGCCTTCTGTTTCTATAATTCGTTTTTTACCCATATAATTTTATGTCTTTTCTACTGCACGACGACCAGTACCCATGGTCTTTCGTACGTTACCTCTTCGAGTACGAGAGTTAGTCTTAGTCCTTTGACCTCTTACTGGCATACCTCTCTGGTGCCTAACACCTCTGTAGGCCTTGATGTCCTTAAGTCTCTTGATGTTTGCCTGAACTTCACGCTTTAGGTCACCCTCGAGTGTAATCTTTTCTATAATAGATCTGATCTTGTTTTCCTCCTCAATATTTATATCCTTGGGTCTCTTTGAGCTATCAACCTTAGCCTCAGAGAGGATAGCGGCTGCACGAGATCTACCGATGCCAAAAAGGATCGTTAATCCAATATCAATGCGCTTATCTTCTGGTATGGTAATTCCGAGTAATCTCATTTAACCTTGTCGCTGCTTGTGTCTAGCGTTAGCCTTGCAAATAACATACACGTATCCCTTGCGCCTAACAATCTGGCACTGACCGCACATTTTCTTGACAGACGCCTTTACTTTCATAGAGAAAACACATTGTAACCGAGTGCTTGTTTCTTGTCAACAACGGCTCTACAGACGCTTAATAATGCGGGGCTTACCTCCATAGGGCTCTAATTCAAGGATAACCCTGTCGCCGACAAGAACCCTGATTCTATGAAGCCTCATCTTGCCAGACAGGTAGGTCAAAATCTCCTCGTCTGACCCATCAATCTTCACCTTAAACATGATGTTTGGTAAGGCTTCGGTGACTGTCCCTGTTCTTTCTAGCTCTGGGTTATGGGGCATTTATTTTTGAACCTCTATCTTAATCTTTGTTTCGTCAGTTGGGAAGCTCGATTTCCAGAATGGTCTAATGACTGCAGACGCCTCAACAATTGATGGGTAACCCTTTAGTATCTCAAACAACTCAGATTCCTCCTTACCCTTTATATCAGACATTAGAGAGGCTTCGTCAGTAACAGAGATAAGAGTTGCAGAACCGATAAACGAAAGCTTAATAGCTTGGGTACTTGTGGCTTCAGTATTTACAAGTGAAGCGCTAAGCTTGCTTGTGTCCAAGAAGTCGACTGGAGCACCTACCTTATCAGCCCCCAACTTTTGCACCGCCAAGTATTGAGCTAAGTCAGTTTTCTTAAAGATCCAAGCACTTAGGTCGCCTCTTAATGTAACCTTTGCCTTACCTTGGTCCCCCGCCTCTGTAGGTAAAAGCTCATAAGTAACCTTGTTTAGTCCAGGGAAAAGTATGTAACCCTCTGGTGTCTGAGCTTGGATTTGTGCGTCAAGATCTGCCTTGGCCTCGGATTCTAGTGCTGTTTTTGCAGTATTAAGAGTATCTTGGCTCACCTTCTTTCTCAAACCGATGAATCCGCCAGTCATATTAGTCTTAGATCTACCATAAACTTTTGCAAATCTAGCCGTACCCTTGAGACCCGGCAGAGTAAAGTCAGAAAGTGTAATGTTGTACTCTTTGCCCGGTTGGTCTGCAATAACTTCTACCTCTAAGTTGCTCTTCGCCTTCACTGTTACATCCTCTTGCAACCTAAACACTTTGCCATCAGTGGATTCGAAACGAGTACTCTTAACCAATTGTTGGTCTGTTGTTTGCTCGTTATATATTGCAATTCGACCCTTAGACTTCTCTGAAACAGTTTCGTCTCCTGCAGCTTCTACATCCAAAGACTTTGTACTTGAAAGTTTGATAGTGCTGTAGACCAATGCACTAGTACTGGCGTTTGGATAGGCGGAATAAGTGTCGTTAGCGAAGGCAACTTGAGTAACACGAGGCTTATAGGTAAGAACTGCACCATTCTTTAAAGTGATAAACATTAAAACAATAAGAACTACTACAAGTATCCCTCCTATTATTCTTTTAGCCCCGGAAAAATTATTCTTAACAGGCTCTACGTAACTAAGTCGAGGCTCTGATCTAATTACCTGAGGAGTGCTCATGGCTGTGCCCACTGACTTTTGTGGATTTATAAATGTCTCCCGCGCAGTCTCTCTATTGATCTCTCTAGCTACAGGTCTGACATCATCAGTCTTTCTTATTGGTATGGGTATATCTCGGATACTCTTTCTATTTGAATGAACTACATCTTCTATTTTCTTTGGCATTTGAGTAAATTGTATCTTAGCTAATCAGGTTTGCAAAGGAGGATAAGAGCAATATCCTCTCATCCTTGGACTCTTTGGCACTATTTTCTACCAATTCCTTGGTAAAGGTGTTGGTGTCGCCGATAAGAATAATGTTTTTGTCTGGAAAGACGCTTTCTAAAAAAGTTTTCATCAATTTGCCAAACTTTGGATCAGTGACAAGGAAGATGGAATAAGGCACCTCTGCTGTATGAATTATTTTTTCCTTCACCTCAGCCCATAAGTCTCTCCAAACTGTCTCATTCTCTGTAAGGATCTTGTCTATCGACTCTGTTGTGTCTTTGTCTAGCGCACCTTCGGCAAAGAGTGTTAGGTAAGAGCTTGCAACCTCACTTGGTATATTCAACTTTCCTGCCACTGCTTCGATAATTGATGCTGGACCGAAGGGTAAATTCGCATTCAACGCCAAATTATTATGCCTTAGGAACAAGACATCAGTAATATGAGTCGTCATATTGATAAGCAGGGCTGAGTGTAGGTTATTGAAGGAGTGCGAGAGCACTTTGTAGAACACATACATAAAGCTGTGCATTACCAATCCTTTTCTCAAAGCTAAGGTCTTAATAATCTGGTCCTCAATTCTTGTCAAAAGATCCTTGGTCGAAGCACTAAGAATGAAACTGATCTCTACTTCGTCTACACTTTCCTTTTTTGGCTCTGAAGCTGGGTAACCGTTCAAATAAAGGTCCATAACCCCCGCTTCAAAAATCTCACTCTCCTCGGAGAAACTCTCCCTTAAGTTGTTTTGAAAAATACTTTTTTCCTCATTGATTACACCAAGCATAAATTTTTCGTCGAAAACGAACTCTTTCTCCTTTTTGATCTCTACAGTCTTCAAATATGAGTCGACCCAAGGAGAGGAGAAGGTGATAACAGCCTTATCTACTCTGACCTTCTTCATTGTAGAAATTTTTTTTACGATAAAATCAAGAACGATGCCGAGAGAGTTAAGCATGGCTTTGTCTGGCGAGAAGGCACTGTCCACAACCTTGAAGTTGTACTCGGACTCTATAGCAGTTAGGAGTCTGGGTACTTTACCCTTACTTGTAGCGACTAGAGCACCGGATGTAGAACCGGAGGAGATGTCTATTACTAGAATGTTAAAATCCTTTTTCCCACTAAACCAAAGTGACATAACTCTATTGTAGCAAAGCTACATTATAAAAGCGTTGCTTTGATGCGCCTAACTCCAGCTGATACTGCCTCCTCCTTATCAATCTTGAACTTACCAATCTCGCCTGTGTTCTTAACATGTGGTCCACCACAAAACTCTTTTGAGTAATCTCCAATCTTATATACAGAGACTTGGTCAGGGTACTTCTGGTCGAAGAAATGCAGAGCACCCATCTTTACCGCCTCGTCTTTGCTTGTAACAATATTCGTCACATCAAGCTTCTCTTCTATTTTTGTATTAACTATTTTCTCAACCTGCTTTTTTTCTTCATCTGTCATCTTTCGAGAGAATGAGAAGTCAAAACGCAATCTTTCGGGAGTAATGTTTGAACCCTTTTGACTTACTTCGTTACCTAAAACGTCTCGAAGTGCTTGATGCAAAAGGTGTGTGGCTGTGTGGTACCTAACTTCGATCTCCGAGTGACCAGCAAGCCCTCCTTTAAACTTTTGTTCTGCACCAGCACGCGAGAGTTCTTGGTGCTTTTGGAACTTTTGCTTGAAGTCCTCTTCGTTAATCTCAACACCCCTGTCATTCGCAAGCTCTTTGGTAAGTTCAAAAGGAAATCCATAAGTGGTGAAGAGGTCAAAGGGGTCAGCCCCTTTCTCAAATTGTTTCAATCCATCCTTCAGAGTCTCTTTAAACTTACCTATTTCTGCATCAATGACATTATTAGTTAAATCCCTATTTAAAGTGTAAGAACTATAAACAGGATGGTCAATTATAGCTTCTGCTACTTTGATCAGGTTAATTGAATCCAGGCCTAACTTTTGTGCGTGGATAAATGATCTTCTTAGCAACCTTCTCAAAATATAACCCTGATCTGTGTTTGAAGGCACTACTCCGTCAGAAATCATAAACACAGAAGCTCTTATGTGATCTGCGATGATTCTTGCTGATACATTGTCGGATGTTTTGCCAAGTGCGTTAAATATCGGTTCAAATATGTCTGTGTCATATGCAGTTTTCTTGCCTTGCATAACAGCTGTCATACGCTCTAGACCAGCACCTGTATCCACATTTTTACTCTTAAGCTTCTCAACGACTTTGCCATTCTCCTTTCTAAACTCCATGAAGACGTCGTTCCAAATCTCGACCAAATCCTCTCGCTTTACTGCCTTAAGAAATTCATCTTTGTTCAAATCTCCCAAACCTTCTGTTAGATCATAAAACATCTCAGTATCTGGGCCACAAGGGCCATTCTCCCCAGCACTCCACCAGTTGTCCTCTGCTCCTAACGCATAAATACGGTGCTCAGGGACACCTAAACTCATCCAAATCTTCTTCGACTCCTCATCGAAAGGAGCATCATCATTACCTTCGAACACGGTGACATATAGCTTGGTTGGATCTAGCCCAAGACCTTCGACTTTCGAGGTGAGAAACTCATAGCTCCACTTGATAGCATCTTCTTTGAAGTAGTCACCAAGAGACCAGTTACCAAGCATTTCAAAGAAGGTGAAGTGTCTGTTATCCCCCACATCATCTAGGTCGCCTGTACGAACACATTTTTGTACATCGACCAGCCTCTTACCCTTAGGATGCTCCTCACCAAGGAGGTATGGCACTAGTGGGTGCATACCCGCAGTGGTGAAAAGTACTGATGCATCGTTCTCTGGTATAAGCGATGCGCTAGGGATCACAGCGTGTCCCCGCTTCTCAAAAAAAGATAGAAACCGTCTTCTTATCTCGGTTGATTCCATGGCGCTAATATATCACTAAATCAAGGTTTTCAGAACTTTGAAGTCATCTAACAACACTGGCCTTAGCTTTTGGTTATATATAGCCGCAGCTGGGTGGAAGAGTGGGACTAATTTAAACCCATTTGGAGATTTTAGGACCTGACCGTGAATGTCAGATATTGCCTTGATCTCCTCACTTAGCCCATAGCGTTTCATAACATACTCCATAGAGAATCTACCAAGTGTGGCAAT
>DAORIT010000016.1:8248-16001 GCA_035438685.1 Parcubacteria group bacterium
TTAGCCCATAGCGTTTCATAACATACTCCATAGAGAATCTACCAAGTGTGGCAATGACCGCGGGCTTCATTGTTTCGATCTGCTCATCTAAGAACGGTCCGTACAACTCGATTTCTTCAGGTTTGGGATCTCTATTTTTTGGAGGCCTATCTTTTACAATATTAGTAATGTAAACACTTTCTCTATCGATACCAACGGACTCAAGTAACTCATTTAACACTTGTCCTGCACGACCAACAAAGGGTTTACCTGTTTTCGCCTCCTTATCTCCAGGTGCCTCACCTATAAACATTATTTTTGGAGTGGTGCTACCCTCTCCTATTACAGGTAAATAGTCCCCGGCCCTACGCAAGTCGGCCAACTCTCCATCCATAGATATGACCTTCTCCTCCATGTTTAAAATGGTTCAAACTGTGTCTCCTCTGCATTCTCAAAAGTCATCTTCTTGTAGACTGCTCTAGTTGCTTCCACATCCCTCGCGCAGTACTCACATATTTCTTTAATTTTACCCGCTTTGTAGAAGTTCCAAACCTGCGAACCGTCTATGCCCTCTTTTGGAGTAGGAACGCCCATGGCATAACATAGATGCTCTAAAGACTTTTTGTATCCAGACCAATTATCCCATTCGTGCATTGTGTCAAAAATTGGCGCATTCTTGTATCTGGCAAATGATAGAAATTTCACCATATCCCAAGGTTTTTTGCCAGGCTCTTCAAATTTATTCCAAGTAGGTTTAACTCCTAAGATCGCTGATCTCTGCATTATGAATGGTAGGTCAAAATCACGAATATTGTGTCCAATTATTAAATCAACCTTTCCCGCAATCTCCCAAAATTTTTTAACCATTTGCTTCTCATCTCCAGACAAATATTCAGCTGGTTTGTCATTTATTGCATAGGCAATACAACAAATTCTACCGTACGCTCCATCGAATGAAGTCTTCTCAACAAATTTCTCGAAAGTATCTTGAATCTTGTCAGAATCAGGTTCTACTTTGGATATTTTTTTATCATAAAGATACTTTAAGGCCTCCATCGATTCCTCACTCGCGGGAATCGTCTCAATATCAAAAAAAAGTTTAGTCACGTCAATTTTTCCTAGTGATCAAATGTTCCACTGTCCAAAGGAGTGTAAAAACAATAAGAGTAATGAAGGTGGTGAAAATAGCCAGTCCTACTTGACCAAAACCAACCGCCATACCAATACCAGCCGAGACCCAAAGACCCGCAGCTGTCGTAAGACCTGTAAGCTCGTGGTTCTGGAATATGATCACTCCTCCACAGAGAAAGCCTATACCCATAATGACACCAGCCGCAGTACGCATTGGGTCTAAGTTGACCATACCACTGTCTGCAAGAACGAGTTGAGAGAGTATAACAAAGAGGCATGAGCCCATAGATACGAGACCATATGTACGCATCCCAGCCGTCTTGTGGGCAATAGTTCTCTCAAGTCCGATTATTACCCCAAGGGTGAGAGCTATCAAAAGATGCCAATACTGTGGTGCTAATGCTTCAGTCATTGTAATTGTTCTATATGTTTTTTAAATATTAAATCGAGCAACTCTGGATTCTCTTCTATCATGTCTTGCAAGTTACCTCTCTCTGGATAGTTCCATCCTATCATGGTGAGCTTTTGACAAAGTCCATAATGAAGCGCTGTTGAGGAAAACTTTGTGTTAGTTATAAGCCATCCCTCATCCAGCTTCCTATCTCTACCACCATAATGGTGCATATTATCCTTCAAGTCATCAAAGCGTGCCTTAACATAAAGAGCCACCTTGAGATCTGATTTTATTCCCAGGCCGTTGTGGAACTTCGCTTCAACCATAACAAGTTTGTCATCGTTCCATGCCACGACATCCATCTCGTGCGGCACACAGCCGCCGAGCACTGTTTGCCGGGTTAAAGTTTCAAAGCCCTTGGTCCTAAGCACCTCAGCTACAAAGTCCTCAAATGGGAACCCAGTTGGTCCCATATCAAGCATTGCTCGTCTTACAGAGTATCTTTGCGCCACAGGCTTCTGCATCTCTACAAGATGTTTGAAGGCGCTCTTGTATATCTCTCTTGTTGTCATCCCCTCGCGGAGCTCACTCATCACTTGAGCTATTACTGCATCTGCTGCTTCCTCACTGGCTCTAGCTCTAATAAGTGAGGTTCTAAGTTTTGATGGGTTGAAGATCTCTCTTGTCCCATCGGCCTTAATAATGTCAGTCATTTAGGCAA
This sequence comes from Parcubacteria group bacterium, assembly GCA_035438685.1. Lineage (GTDB taxonomy): Bacteria > Patescibacteriota > Minisyncoccia > Phycocordibacterales > Zambryskibacteraceae > JAIFWN01. The sequence continues at coordinate 10,474 of DAORIT010000016.1, forward strand.
TTATAGCACCACCAAGGCACCTCTCTCCAGAGTAAAATACTATGGACTGACCCGAATCAACCGTCTGAGGTTCTAGGAACTGTACAATGTTATTTTCTAGACTCACTTTAAACTTTGGTTGTCTGTACCTAATCCTTGCTTCTATATCTACTGGCAATTTCATGGCGACAAGATTTAATCTCTCCAAATTCACTTCCTCTGACTTACTCTTTAGTATTTCCTCATTATCATTCGATACAGTTATAGTGTTTTTCTCTATATTCTTACTAATAACATAATAAGGTTTAGAGTCAGAGACTTTCTCCGTTATTTCGAATCCATGTCTCTCGCCCAAAGTATAGTAGAGAGCGCCAGTGTGCGAGCCAATAATATTGCCCTTAGTATCAAGCACTTCCCCAGACTTAGTTTCTATATAATGCGAGAGGAAATCCTCGATATCCACATCGCCGATGAAGCATATACCCTGGCTATCCTTCTTCTCCGCAGTATGTAGACCGTGTTTCTTGGCAATCTTTCTTACTTCATGTTTCTTCAAGTGACCTATGGGGAAGAGCACGTGTTCCAAATCATCTTTGGTCAAAGTCCAAAGAAAGTAACTTTGATCTTTTTCTTTATCTACACCTTCATATAATTCGTTATCAATATTTCTAGCATAGTGACCCGTAGCGATGTAATCAGCACCCATTTCTTTGGCTCTATCCCAAAAGGCGCCAAACTTCACCTCTCTATTACACATAACATCTGGGTTCGGGGTCTTACCCTTTCTATACTCTTCGATCATATAATCTGCAACGCCGTTCTTGTACTCTTTTTCAAAGTCGAAAAATAGGAAGGGTATATCGAGCTTCGCTGCCACTCTCATAGCATCACGTCTTTCATCTCTCCAGGTACATGGCAAAAAGTCAGGTTGCCAGACCTTGATAAAAACTCCAGTGACGTCGTATCCCTCTTCTTTAAGCAGTGCAGCCGAAACAGCTGAATCTACGCCACCAGAAAGTCCCACAAAAACCTTTTTAGAGGTATTTCTTGATATTTTGGATGTGTTCATCAAGTGTCCTAGCATAATGTGTCTTGCCTTCTTTGTCACTGATGAAGTATAGGTATGGAGAGCTCTTGGGGCTAAGAGCAGCTTCAATAGACACGAGTCCTGGGTTATTAATTGGTTTCTTTGGTAGGCCAGGCTCGTCATAAGTAATAGGAGCGGAATCGACCTGAAGGGCCATACCTATTGAGAGTCGCTTCCAAAGAATACCTGAGACTAACTCTTTATCTTCTTTTGTTTGCACCTCTCCTTCGATAAGCGAAGCCATAGTAATTATTTCTTCTTTGCTGTATTTAGAAGCATCAAATTTATCCTCAAATAAAAGTGTTTTCGACTCAAAATTCGAGTTAAGTATTTCCACCACTTTCTCCGCAGTGACACTCACCTTCATAAAATAAGTGTCGGGGAAGAGATGTCCCTGCTCGCCCAAATCAAGAAACATCTTCTTATTAAAAAGTGGGAAGCGCTCATCAAACAGGCTTGCAATCTCTGTGTTATCAAAACCCTCTGGTATCGTAATCTTAACTTCATCTATATTGTGCTCTCCGCGAACCATTCGCCACGCAAGTCTTATTACACTCTCTCTATAATGCAAATAATACTCCCCTGCCTTAACTCCAGATTGTGTACCAAATAGGGTGACAAAAGTGTTGAAAAGGACTCTCGAACGAATTACATTAGAATTCTTCAAAACATCACTCACTTGGTTTAGGCTGAGTCCTCTCTCAATATTCAAAATACTCTCTTCCTTAAATGCATTTGGTGGAGAGATAATGTGGGCAAAGAATAATACAAACAAAAAAAGACCCACGACCAAATATATTTCTTTGTCTCGGAAAATGTCTTTCATCAAATAGGTAGATTTGCCGGAGCCTCGGCCTTCTTTGAAGGAATACGCGTAAGAGTTGGTGTGCCAGCAACCTCACCAGGAAAGTGGAAGATAGTAGCAATCTCCTCAGTTGTAAGGATAAATGGTTTGCCACCAATATGCTTGAATGGTAGCTCGAAGTAAGAACGTCTCTTATACGCCTCAAGTAACTCTCTTTCGTTATTGGCCTTCTTTTTACCAAAAGGATCTTGCCAGGGATAATCGTAACCAGTACCAAAACTTGGTCTGAAGCCGTTAAGTGTCGCTGACCCAAATTGAGTTATAGATCCAATAATGCCGCCAATATTTGCTGGGTTAAAGGCATCCTTCTCAGCGAGATAAGTTGCGCGAATAGCTGTGTCGAAGGCGAGTTTGCCAGTAGTTCTCTCAATAGCTTTGACCAAATCCTTCTGACCTTCAGACATGTGCTGGCCGCTAATGTTCTTCTCCTCGGCTGACTTGAACCTACCCTCCTTAAGTATCTTAGCAATTTCTTTTTCGATATCTTTCTTCCAGTCTGGTTTCACCACTATGCGACCAAGCTTAAGACCTTCCTTGGCATGTCCACGGATTAGTATTTGTATCCAAGCTTGCTCACCTCGCTTGAGTGACCCCAAATACTCAATAACAGAAACCATTGGATCAACCTTGAACTCCTCCTTAGGATCTTTATCCAATCCATAATCAATATAAGTCTTGATTGGATATGCATCGGGTTTAGTAAGAGTAAATTGCCCAAAGTAACCTATACTCATCTTCTCTGGATCTCTCTTCACTCCCAGTGAATAATCCTCTGCCTCATGAATCTCGATGTTGGGGAACTGGGCATATAGTTGAGCCTCCACCCTAGCTCTAAAACTCTTATGCATCCATATAAAAAATTTAACAGCTCCACCAATGGATACAAGCTCGAGAGAGAACCACGGTCTAACACGACCCTTAAGATACACATCTATAAGTGTCCCAGCACTTGTTTGGTGCAGGTGATTTAAGAAGAGCTCCATCGCAAGAGGCGACTTCATAAGCTCTCTCGGAAGTTTAATCTCGAGGAGTACACTACCCTGAGCAGCAACCCACTCTCGTCTCTTCAAATTCATCCAAATTTGAAAAGCTACACTTATAAAGATAATAGGTATCCACACAGGAGATGTGACATACAAGATGTGTGCGAGTTGTAAGTAGAATTCTTTACTTGTGAGAAGTGCGAAGAACGCGTCTAGCATTCTTTTATTTTACCCTAAATTAGGCAATGTTGTAACGACCCTCCTTGTCTTTCTTGAAATACTTTGGGTTTTGAAGATTAACCATAATGGTATTCTCCTTAACATAACGCTCCTTAAGTACCTTCTTGATTATTTCCTCCTTAGTGAGAGGGCCATTCTTATCAATAATCTTCTTGATAACATCTTTTACAACTCCGGACATATAACCCCATTCAGCAAGCGCATAAAGGCCTCGACCTACGAGGACGAAACGAGGATCCTTGATAAGTTCGTTGTGTGTAGTAGCTACATGAGCCTTTTTATTGAAATATTGTGAGATCGCTTTGGCCACTTCCTTGAAGTGTATTGGTGAGCCGTGCTTTCTAATAACAAGGAAAGCGTAGTCACGCATTCCCTTGGCATTAACATTTGGAGAATCTGTTCGACCCCACTCACCTAGAGGATTTTTGCCGATCTTATTTGAGATAGATAGCCAACGCTTTATAACCTCCTCGTTTTTATACTTATCATTCATGTCCTTAACTTCCTCTAGGAAGTCGTTGATAAGATCACCTTCAAGTACAAGCTCATCGTCAGAGAGCTTGGAGTAAAGCTTGCGAAGTGATGCATGGATACGCTTAGAAAGATCTGAGTCAACATGCCATCTGTGCTTGAACTCTTCGTCCTCTTTCTCTCGCATGAACTCCTCGCCAACTACTAGCAGGAAGTGGATATGGTTCTGACCAGACTCATCCTTAGCTAGATGCTTTAGAAGATCCTTCTCAGACACCAGACCTCCAAGTTCGACCACGACGGCCTTAAGCTCATCAAAGACTACTTGCTCGGACTTGTACTCCTTGGACTTTCTGATTAATGAGAGGGAGTGGTTCTCTATTTGTCTGACTCTTTCACGAGTAATACCGTACTTTTTTCCGATCGCATCAAGTGTCATGCGCACCGATTTTGCACCAAGACCGTAACGATTTTCGACTACATCTGCTCCTCTTTTATTGAGAACAGAAAGAAGGCGCTTGGTGACCGCCTTTGGTTTGAAGCTTAATGTAATCTTTTCGCTCATATAGCTTTATCTATTTGTATCACCCCCTTGACATCATGTCAAGCTACCACAATATTCACAACTTTACCTGGTACGACTATCACTTTTTTGACCTCCTTACCCTCTAGCCATTTAGACACAGCTTCGTTTGATAGGGCCAACTTCTCAATCTCAATCTGATCCTGGTCTTTTGATACTGATATCTCACTCCTGACTTTACCGTTTATTTGTATAGCATAAACAATCTCGCTCTTTACCAGCTTGGACTCATCATAAGTGGGCCACGATGCAGTATGCACTGACTCTTTGTGGCCAAGGATACTCCAAAGTTCTTCAGCGACATGTGGAGCAAACGGAGCGAAAAGAGATACAAGTGTCTCATATTCCTCTTTCGATATAGAGGTCTTCTTGTCTAATTCATTCACCCAGACCATAAGTGCAGAGACAGCTGTGTTGAAACCCATACCTTCAATATCTAGGGTTACTTTCTTTATTGCAGAGTGCATAGAGTAGTTATCTGTCTCAACACCTCCAACTTTGTTGCCAAGCTTCCATACTCTTTCAATAAACCTTCTTGGTCCGACTAAACTTGCCTCACTCCAGGCAATAGCTTGTTCAAATGGGCCCATAAACATTTCATAAACACGAAGGGTGTCTGCACCAAACTGCTCAATAACCATATCTGGGTTAACCACATTGCCTCTGGACTTACTCATCTTCTCTCCATCACTCGCAAGGATAATACCGTGCGATGTACGTTTCTTGTATGGCTCGCTTGTAGGCACAAGACCGATGTCGAAGAGGAATTTGTTCCAAAAACGAGAGTAAAGAAGGTGGAGTGTTGTGTGCTCCATACCACCGTTATACCAATCAACTGGAGACCAATATTTAAGTGCATCTTTGGAAGCAAATGACTCACCGTTCTTTGGATCCATGTAACGGAGAAAGTACCATGATGATCCTGCCCAGTTAGGCATAGTATCTGTCTCTCTTTTAGCGTCCCCTCCACACTTTGGACACTCGGTATTCACCCAAGAATCAATAGTCGCTAAGGGTGACTCTCCGGTATCAGTGGGTTGATAATTAGCAACCTCGGGCAATAACACTGGTAAGTCGCTCTCTGGCACAGGCACTGCTCCACACTTGGCACAATGTATAACAGGTATTGGCTCTCCCCAGTATCTCTGGCGAGAGAATACCCAGTCACGAAGCTTGTATTTGATAACCTTGTTGCCAAAGTCTTCGAACCCAGCCTTCTTATAGTCAGTAACAATAGGTAAATCATGCTTCTTGGCAAAGACCTTATCTCTCTCATCATGTGCTGGCACACCCATGATGGCACCAGTGCCGTAGTCAGAC
>DAORIT010000017.1:0-8033 GCA_035438685.1 Parcubacteria group bacterium
ATGTCTCCCACAGCGATAAAATCATGCATGATACAATTATACCCATGAATACAGAAGCAAAGACTTTAAAGCAGTGGATAGCATGGGCGGAAGAGAAGGGTGTGGCGATAGGGCACTTCAACGTTTCGGACTCGGAGGGATTCAATGCGGTGGTTGATGCAGCGAAGGAGTTACAAGTGCCTGTAATTATTGGAGTGTCAGAGAAGGAGAGGAGTTTCCTTGGAGTTGCAGAAATTCGCGCACTTGTACAAGTGGAGAAGGATAAGGGGTTGCCTGTCTATTTGAATGCTGACCACACTTATTCAGTTGAGGCTTCAAAGGAGGCAGTCGATAACAAGTTTGATGAGGTGATTATCGACGGTGCGGAGAAGCCATTCTTTGAGAATGTCATGATGACCAAAGAAGTGGTGCAATATGCGAGAGAGAATTGTCCTGGGATGCTTGTAGAGGGTGAACTCGGCTTTATTGGATCTGGCTCAATGCTTCGTGACGAAATACCAGATGGTGTGTCTGTAGAGACCCAAACCTCTGTCGAAGATGCTGTTAAATTCGTAGAAGAGACTCAGGTGGACCTTTTTGCTCCATCGGTTGGTAACATCCACGGTCTTATCAAGAGTGGAGAGCCAGAGCTCAACATCAAAAGAATTAAGGAGATCGCCGAAGCGGTGAAGATCCCTCTTGTACTACACGGTGCATCGGGGAACACTGATGAAGAAGTTGGTAAGGCTATAGACGCTGGTATACGCATTGTACACATCAACACTGAGCTTCGTCAGGCTTATAAGAAGGGTTTGGAGAAAGGTATGTCGACTGACGAATTGGCACCATACAAATTTATGGCAGAAGGAGTAGAAGAAATGAAGAAATTGGTAATACAAAAATTAAAAGTTTTCAACAAAATGAATGCTTAAGGAGGAAATAAAAAAGTTTTTTAAGGGAGATGTTTTAGATGACGAGGAGACCCTTATCAAATACAGCAAGGACGCATCGCTCTTCTTGGTACGACCTAAAATAGTTGTTTACCCTAAAGACAGTGAGGATATAAGAAACTTGGTTAAGTGGGTGGGGGAGAACAAGGAGAGTAATCCAACCCTCTCTATTACTGTGCGTGCTGCTGGGTCTTGTATGTCTGGTGGTCCTCTCAATGAGTCCATCATCGTGGATGTGATGAAGTATATGAATAAAGTTAATACGATAGATAATAACGAAGTAGTGACTGAGACGGGTGTCTATTATAGAGATTTTGAGCCTAAGACCTTGGAGAAGGGGCTCATACTGCCCTGCTACACTGCTTCTAAGAATCTAAATGCTATAGGAGGCATGATAGGTAACAACTCTGCGGGAGAAAAGACTTTGAGATACGGCAAAATGGAGAACTATGTTCTCGAATCCAAAGTCATTTTCGCTGATGGTAACGAATATGTAGTTTCGCCACTTGAGAAAACTGAACTAGATAAGAAAATGAAGCAAAAGGACTTTGAAGGATTAATATACAAAAAGTTATTTAACTTGATTGAGACTAATAAGCAGATAATAGACGAAGCCGAACCAAAAGTTTCTAAAAACTCTGCAGGTTATACACTTTGGAATGTTTGGGATGGTAATAAGTTTGACCTAAACAAACTCCTTGTAGGGTCACAAGGGACGCTGGGTATTACCACAGAGGCAAGGTTGAAGTTGGTGAAGGTAGAACCAAAGTCTAGGCTCTTCGTCATATTCTTGCCTAATTTGAGTCACTTGGCCGAGCTTATTAACGATGTTTTGCCTACGAACCCTGATTCTGTTGAGACATATGACGATGCAACAATGAAGCTCGCCTTTCGATTCTTCCCCGAAATGCTTCGTACTATGAAGGCCAAGCACTTCTTCAAACTAATATTTAGCTTCATTCCAGAGGCGTTGATGATGCTACGAGGTGGGGTGCCAAAACTTATTGTGCTCGTCGAATACACTGGCACCACTGATGAAGAAATAGAGGCTAAGATGCAAGACTTGAAGAGCAAGATTGCTCATCTACACTTCGTAGAGCGAGAGACGAGGTCAGAAGAGGAGTCTAACAAGTACTGGACTATTAGGCGTGAGAGCTTCAACCTACTTAGGAAACATATCAAGGGTCTCCGTACAGCGCCCTTCATCGACGATGTGGTGGTTAAGCCAGAGCACATGCCGGAGTTCTTGCCACGGATGAGAGAGATCTTGGACAGCTACAAAATGGTATACACCATTGCGGGGCATGCGGGTAATGGTAACTTCCACGTCATTCCTCTTATGGATATGAAGAATAGAGATAATGTACGGGTTATTAAGGAAGTGGGGGAGAAGGTCTACAATTTGGTTAAGGAGTTTAATGGATCAATTACTGGAGAGCATAACGATGGTATTGTGCGCACGCCATACTTAGACAAGATGTATTCAAGTGAGGTTCTAAAACTATTCAAAGAGACCAAAGATATATTCGATCCGCAAAATGTCTTGAACCCAGGTAAGAAGGTCAATGGCACGATAGAGTATATGGAGAATCACTTAGCGATTGAATAGGGTAAATGGGGGTTGATTTTGGTCTCATTTTGGGTAAAATGGGGGAATGACAAAGCTAAAGGTAGAACTAAGGGACAAGAGCGTTAAGCTCGATCTCTTGAGAAAAGAAGGCAGACTCCCTGCAGTTTTTTATGGCAAGAAGGAGGCAAGTACCCCTATTTCAGTCTCAAAGATTGACTTTCTTAAGGCTTGGAAGGAGGCCGGAGAGTCGACGGTTATCAACCTAGAGACCCCAAACGGTGTAGTTGAGAGTCTTATCCACGATGTGGATTTCGACCCTGTTACAGGTAACCCAAGGCATGCTGACTTCTATGTGTTCGAGAAGGGTCATAAGGTTAAGATAGACATACCTCTTGAGTTCGTAGGCGTTTCTGCTGCAGTTAAGGATCTTGGTGGTATCTTGGTTAAGGTTATGCACGAGGTTAAGGTTGAGGCTATGCCAAAGGATCTTCCTCACAATATCGAAGTAGATATTTCTTCACTCCTTACCTTTGACTCTCAAATCTTGGCAAAGGACCTTAATCTCCCTACTGGAGTAGAACTTATAGAGAACGGTGAGGAGGTGGTGGCCCTGGTCTCGGCTCCTCGTGAGGAGAAGGAGGAGGAGTCCAAGCCAATAGACCTCGCAGCCATTGAAGTAGAGAAGAAGGGCAAGGAAGAAACGGAAGAAGCCCCAGCCGAGGAATCAAAATAATATTCATTCCGGGATACCGGAGGATTTGTATGCACCTTTTTAGACAAATGTTTTTTGTGTCACTTGTGGTCGGAGGCTCTTTCTTCGTGACTGGATTTCGTGTTGCCCAGGCTCAAACAGACCCTTGTAATGGCAATATCGTAGGCAAGACCAACTCACAACTCCAGGCCGATCTCGAGGCATGTAATGCCGAGATCGCCAAGTGGACAGATGTTTTGAACAGTACCAAGAAGAACACAGCTTCGTATGCTACTGAGGTGTCTAAGCTCACGGCCAAGATCAATGCCGCTCAAGCAACTATCAAATCGAAAACCATCGCAATAACCAATTTGAATAATAATATCTCGAAGAAACAAAGCGAGATCACCGACCTAGAAACTCAGATACAGAATGACATAGACCACATAGCAGAGATTATTCGGAAGACGAATCAAATAGATTCTTACTCTGTAGTTGAGTCTCTCTTCTCAGACAAAGATTTGTCAGAATTTTTTGTCGACGTGGATACTTATGCATCGACTAGGTCAGCTCTTAAGACAGTATTAGATAACTTGAGAGGGGTGAAAAGTGTAACAGAGGAGGAGAAGGCCAAGCTCGCTAAAGAGAGAGATCTCCAAGCGGCAGCGAAGGCAGAGATAGAGGCAAATAAGAGGAAGGTCGAGGTAGATCAAAAGACACAGAAGACTCTGCTCACGCAGAGTCAGAACCAGGAGAAAGCTTTTGCCAGTCTTGTAGCAGAGAAGCAAGCCAAGGCAGCGGCGATACGCACAGCACTCTTCGGCCTAAGAGACTCTGCGGCCATACCTTTCGGTACGGCGCTCGCCTATGCGCAGGACGCAGGGGCAAAGACGGGGGTGAGACCAGCTCTTATCCTTGGCATTCTCCAGCAAGAGTCCAACTTGGGAGCGAATGTAGGTACTTGTGTCATCACCGATTTGTCTTCAGGTCAGACCAAGAGTGTGAACTCGGGCAAGGTTTTTAGTAACGGTATCCACCCCACAAGAGACTTGCCACTACTCCAGTCGCTTCTACCAGCTTTGGGTCGCGACCCACTTGTGACCAAGGTATCGTGCCCACTTTCTATAGGCTACGGAGGTGCTATGGGTCCGGCACAGTTTATTCCATCTACATGGAATATAATGAGATCTCGCATCGCTACAGCTCTAAGCAAGGAGACCCCAGACCCTTGGAACCCAGCAGACGCCATTATGGCTATGGCCCTTTTCCTCAAAGATCTTGGGGCGGGCTCCCAGACCTACACAGCCGAGAGGAATGCCGCCTGTAGGTATTACGGAGGCGGAACATCTTGCAATACACGCACTTCGGGCTATGGTAACTCGGTAATGTCGAGGGCCACCAACATCCAGAACAACATGATTGACCTGTTGCAAGATGCTTAAAATACTGGTAAATTAAAGCCCTTATGAAGAAAGATATACATGCCAAGGTTTACCGCCCAGTCCTCTTTAAGGACAGCGGTAACGACCACGAATACATCATTTCATCTACGGTAGAGACCAAGGATGAGGGTAAGGCTAAGGACGGTAAGACCTATCCGCTATTTCGTATTGAAATATCTTCTTCCTCACACCCTTTCTACACTGGTCAGGAGAAGGTTCTTGACTCTGCAGGACGTGTAGAACGCTTCAAGCAGAAGCAGGCCAAGGCTGGAACAACAAAGAAGTAAGTTTGCTGTGCACGCAAGTATCCCGTGCTCGGGATCTTGCTCGCGCTCGGTCCGTCGACCTGCGCGAGGCACGACAAACTTACTTCTTTGTTTTTTGTTAAGCTTATGACAATGGATATTCAAAAATACAAAGACAACCCAAAGACTCTGTATCTAGCAGAGAGTTTTGAGCGTCTACTCAAAGAAGAGGAGGAGACCAGGGCTATGGCGGGTGCAGACGCTGAGATGGCTAAGCTTGCAGAAGAAGAGCTAAATAATATTGAAATACAAAAGAAAGAGTTGCTGACTCAGATGGACGAGATTCTTAAGGCTGAGGAGAAGGAAGAAGAATTCCCCAACGAAATCATCCTCGAAGTGAGAGCAGGTGCAGGAGGAGAGGAAGCGGCTCTATTCGCCAAGGAACTTGCAGATATGTACCGAGCCTATGCCAAGCTTCAGGGTTGGGGTGTACAGGTTGTGGATGAGTCATTCTCGAGCTTAAGTGGATACAAGGAAGCGTCTTTCGAAGTGCGAGGAATGGATGTATACAAGAAGCTGCGTTATGAGACCGGGGTGCACCGCATACAGCGCGTGCCAGATACTGAGAAGACAGGCAGAGTTCATACTTCTACGGCCTCTGTCGCAGTGCTTCCAGTTAGGAAGAAGTCGAAGATCGAGATCAAGCCAACAGACTTAGAGATCGAGACGTCACGCTCTGGCGGTGCCGGCGGACAGAATGTGAACAAGGTTGAGACTGCGGTCCGAATAATCCACAAACCAACAGGTATTGATGTGCGCTCTACGAGCCAGAGGAACCAGCTGAAGAACAAGGAGATGGCCATGTCCATACTCATGGCTAAGCTTGAGGCAAAGAAGCAGGAGGAAGAGGATGCCAAGTATTCTGCAGACAGGAAGTCACAGGTGGGTACAGCTGACAGGTCAGAGAAGATAAGGACTTACAACATCCTCCAAGACCGCATTACCGATCATCGTATTAATGAGAGCTGGCACAATATCCAGAAGATATTCCAAGGTTATATGGAGCCAATTTTTGAATCTTTGGAAGCAGAAGCAAATAAATAAACTTGACTTTGTATACATAGTGTGATAAGATTGTACTAACTCAGGAATGGCCACCTTGGGGGGTCTCTGGCATGAGGCCATCGAGACATCGGGCTACACGTGAGTAGGACACAACTGAAAGCGCAGGACCCTCGGTGGCCGGCAATGCAGGAATGCAACGCCGTCGCCGCCGAGGCAAACACAATCTCTCGCAAGAGAGTGAGGGTATAGCAGTTCTTCCAAGACTTCAGGAGAGGAAAAACGGTTCGCGGAATAGGTATGCCATAGTCTAGGCCAGAAGTAATGGTTCGATGACAAAGGTAACCATCAGCCCGAGCCCTTGAATACTAGGGGTAAAAGCCCAAACCTCCTGGAGTCAGATTTATCCTCTCTATATGAGAGTGAACAATATAAACCCCGACGTTACGCGTCGGGGTGCTTTTTATATAGATTGCAAGAAAAGCCTATATTTGGTAAGATTCCGAGGCACTAATAAATGACAACCAAGACTTCAAATAACAGCAATTTGATCGATGAGCTCTTCCAAGCAGGGGCTCATTTCGGCTTTGTAAAGTCTAGACGCCATCCATCTGCTAAGCCATTCATCTTCGGATCTAAGAACGATGTCGAGATCTTTGACCTAGAGAAGACCTCAGAGGAACTACTCAAGGTCCTTGCTTTCGTTGAGGAGAAGGGTAAGGAGGGTGCACAAGGACTCTTCGTTGGTGGTAAATCAGAGGCTCGTGAGGCTATAAGGAAGGCAGGTACCGAGCTTGCGCAACCATTCGTCGATGGCAGATTCATTGGTGGTACTATGACCAACTGGCCAGAGATCAAGAAGAGGATAGCTATGCTCGAAGATCTTACTACTAAGAGGGAGAAGGGTGAGTTAGGTCACTATACCAAGAAGGAGCGCCTACTCATCGACAGGAAGATCGACAAGCTTACTCTCTACTTCAGTGGACTTTCTACAATGAAGGGTTTGCCAAAGTTTCTCATCGTTGTAGATCCTAAGAAGGAACACATCGCGGTCGCAGAGGCTAAGAGGATTAAAATACCAGTCATTGCTATTGCAGGATCTGACAACAATATCTTCGACGTTGACTTTGCTATCCCAGCTAACGACTCGTCTAAGGCGTCTATTGGCCTTATAATGGAGAAGATCGTCTTGGCATACAAGACAGGTGCAGCAAGTGTTAAGGTTGCTTAAGTTCTACAAATTTAGATAAAAATATGGCAGATATAACTACCGCAGATATTAAAGCTCTTCGTGATGAGACAGGGCTCTCGATTGCAGAGGTAAAGAAGGCATTGGACGAGTCAGAGGGGGACAAGGCCAAGGCTCTAGAGGTCCTAAAGAGCAGAAGTGCCGAGGTCGCAGCCAAGAAGGGAGACCGTGCTCTTGGTGCCGGTGTGGTTAATGCATATATCCACAACGGAGGTGCTTCTGGTACGCTCCTCGAGCTATCTTGTGAGACTGACTTTGTGGCCAAGAACGAGGAGTTTAAAGCACTTGCACGTGACATTGCTATGCATGTAGCAGCTATGAACCCAGCAGATGTGGCTGAGCTTATGCCACAACCATTTATCAAGTCACCAGACATGACAATACAGGACATGGTGAACGGCGCTACACAGAAGTTTGGTGAGAGGATCGAAGTGAGACGCTTCGTTAAACTCTCGGTTTCTGAGTAATTGATTTTTCGCCTAGAGCGACATGATCTTAAACATTATCTTCATCATAAGTTTGCTCGGTATCGTTACCTTAATCATCTCAAAGATTTTAGAGGAGAAGAGTAAGGGTAAGCCACTATTCTTAAGATTAGTGTCTTTGGGTGACGAGAGGGTAAGGAATGCCACTGTGGAGTTCGCCCATATGTACTCTGACTGGAGAGAGAGGGGACACTTCTTCCTCAACAATCAGTTACCATTACACACTAAGAACCTGATGAACAAGTTCTCCCTCATGATCAAAGACAAGTTCGAAAAGCATGTAGGAGACATTAGGGGCTCCAAGTTCTTGAAGAAGAGCGATGGTCTCTCTGAGTATCTAAAAAGCATTTCAGAGAAGGA
>DAORIT010000017.1:8133-13160 GCA_035438685.1 Parcubacteria group bacterium
GCCACCTTAGCTCAGTTGGTAGAGCAACACTTTTGTAAAGTGAAGGTCCTCGGTTCAAATCCGAGAGGTGGCTCCAAGGAAGTGACTAATAACCATAAAATATATTTTGAGAATCTGGACTCCCTCAGATTTCTAGCCTTTTTTGTCGTGTTTGTGTCTCATGCAGCATTGTTCCTCGGTTTTACTAGTAACAGCTCTTTGTATCAATCGATCAAGTACAACATTTTAGTAAATGGTGATTTAGGTGTCACTTTCTTTTTTGTATTGTCTGGATTTCTTATAACCTTCTTACTACTTAAGGAGAGGGAAGTAAGTGGGGGTATTTCTCTTAAGAAATTTTATCTAAGAAGGATATTAAGAATCTGGCCGGTGTACTTTGTTGTTTTGCTTATGGGTTACTTCCTCATACCATATCTAGTCCAGTTGTTTGGATCTCCTAGTCTCCCAATAGATGCATTGCCTCCCCAATCTGCTTTGCCGTGGCATACCTTTTTTATAACCAACTTTGCTATGGCTAGAAGTTTCTTTTCTAGTGTTCCGACAGATATTCTTTGGTCAGTTGGTATAGAGGAGCAGTTCTACCTTTTGTGGCCTTTGTTGGTTATTCTGACACCAAGGAGAATGTTGTCGAGAGTTGTGGGTCTGATAGTCTTTGCAGCTTTTATATTTAGAGGCTACTTTGCACATGAACCAGATGTCTTAGCTTACTCAACTTTCTCTGCAATGTCGGATTTAGGGATTGGGTGTCTATTGGCCATATTTGTACTTAGCGAGTATGTTTCTAGACTTAGAGCCATGTTTAGCAAAGTAACCACTTGGCTGCTCTATATATTAGTTTTTGCTCTAACTATAAGTAGACACGGGTTAGTAAGCTTTTTTTCTGATTACGAACATGTATTTAGTATATTTGTGCCTGTTCTCTATCTGTTTGTCTCCATTCTTTTTGCTCTCATAATATTCGAGCAGAACGAATCAAATAATTCAATATTCAAAGCTGGTAAGTTTCCCCTAATGAGTGGTCTGGGTCGTATATCCTACGGGCTGTACGCTTATCATCCTGCTGTGTATGTATTTGTGCTTCTTATAATGACTAAGATCGGTTCGGCCACGAGTTATTCGTCACCATTCAAGTTTCTGGTTGTTTCTATTGCAGTTTTGATTAGTACGATTATTTTCTCCAAGATTTCCTATGCAGTGATAGAGAAATGGTTCTTAAAGAGAAAGCCGTCCTCCCTTACATCCTCAGATAGCTTCAGTCTATAGTTATAAACCTAATGATTTGGTGGTAGTTGCTTTCTTCTGCTGTTTTATCTGCTCTGCTCTTAGACGCGATAGTGCGGGTACACTCTCTACCAGCTCATTTAGAGGTCTAAAGCCGTAGTATGGGTCACCGTTGATAACAATGGCGGGCAAGGTCTCTCCTAGGCCATAAATGGTGCGGAGGGTGTGTAAGGCCTCGAGATCCATGTTGTAGTCGAAGGAGTATATACGAAGGTCGGGGAACTCCTCGTGTAAGGCGGTGAGTACGAAGCCCATCTTCTGACAATCCTCACAGTCAGTTTCATTCGCATAGAAGTAGAGGATAAAGGTTGGATTTACGCCACACTTCTCACTAATCTTTTTCATCAATAAATAGTCTCTGATTTCGAGGAGGAAGTATTGCTTCTTCAAACTTTGGACATCCTGATTGTCGCTACCACTTTGTTCTTCTGCAGCGGCCAATCTCTCTGCTAACTCGCCAAGTTCTTTGGTAAGAGGTATTTGGTTGACATTCTTGCAAGAGGTTTCTTCTAAGAGTGCTGATTGAGTCTCAGAGGCCAAGATATCTAGAGAGAGCCTATTCTGAATGTTTTGGATCTCTGCTAATTTACCTTCGGAAACTGAGTTAGATATGAAAAGTGCTGTAGCGAAGATGGCTACAGTCATAACAAAAGCAAAGATGTATTTCTTTGAATCAGGCATTTATGGGTTTACTTCCAGCTAATTTTCTTCTGTGTGATAGTACTATAAGTCGCCTTAGCTAGCCAGAGGGGTACTATGAAGGCGTAGAGCGTTAGATAGTAGAAGACATCTCTACCCATTCTTGCCTTACCGTTCGCTACCCTTAGTGATAGGTAGAGAATGACGAAGGTTAGAGACAGTGTGGTCACAGTTATCCAGAAAGAGGTGTTCAAGTCGAAGGCGAACCAGTTGATCTTAGAGAAGTTTGGCATCCCCAGGTTGAACCCAACTGCTTCGTACTTGGCTAAATGCTCGGGTATTTTAGAAGCGATGCTCCATAAGAGATTTCCTGCAGCATAGAGGGTGGTGAAGATAGAGAAGGTTGCAATCGGTAGAACGAACATACCGATATTCCCATATTTCTTGTTAAAGAACATTTCTTTGTAATCAATTGCATTGTTGAGGAATCCGTAGATCCAGCGCACTCTCTGCTTATAAAGCTTTTTTAATTTATCTGGTCCAACGGTAAACACATGAGCACTGTGAGCGTTCACTATCTTGTAGCCGTTCTTCTGCATTCTTAGAGCCATCTCCATGTCCTCGGTATGATGAGCGTGTTTGTATCCTCCAATTGTTTTAAAAACTTTGGTACGAAAGATCGAGAATGGTCCAGGGGTAACGTATAGACCGTTTATGGAAGAGAGTAGTCTTCTAAAAAATATTCCCCAACTGTACTCAACTCTTTGCATGTACTGTAGTGGTGTCTTTGGGTCATGAATTCTTATTGATGGGGTGACGGCCATAACTTCCTCTTTATCAAAGAAGGTAACAATTCTTTTTAGTGCTGTGGGTTCTACAAATGAGTCTGCATCGAGACATCCAACAAGGTCACTGTCGATTTTCTCTAGAGCGAAGTTGAGGGCAGTGTGTTTACCGCCATTCTCTTTGCTAAATACCTCGACCTGAGGAGTCCCTCTGAATGTCTCTAGTACCACTGCCTTAGTCCTATCTGTTGAGCCGTCATCTATGACCATGAGTCGGAGCTTATCCTTAGGGTAATCGAGTGAGAGGATAGACTTTATGGTGTCGACTACTGTTCTTTCCTCGTTGTGGCAGGGTACTACTATAGTAACGGTCGGGAATGACTTGATATCCTTGCCTCCATGCTCTATTTCGAAGTCTATCTCGCTTTTGACCTCAAAATAGGTAATAAGCAAAAAGATCTCGAAAAAGAGCGAGACAAAGAGCGATATATACAATATGGCGCTAGATATGGCCATGGATTACTTCTCACTATAGCGTATAATACGGCTTATGCCAAAGGCATTTTGATATGAAAAACCTATACAAAGTAAGCTTAGAAGAACAAAATAAATACCTCCAAATTCTCGAATCGAGGACTGATTCAGAGGCCTTAAGGATGAAGAGGTATCTCGCCATGAAGGATCTCTCAAGAACTGAGGGTAGCCCACTAAAGGAGATGGTAGAGAATATCTTGGGGCAAGAAACTTTCAAGGATTTTGATGTTATAGAGACCCCAGAGGTTGTCTCGACTAAGATCGGGTTCGACCTCTTTGACTTCCCAGCTGACCATCCAGCAAGGAGTAAGTCTGATACTTATTATGTAGATGATAATAGTTTCCTCCGCACGCAAACTACAGTGATGTGGTACTACTACTTGCAAGAGAAGGATGTGCAAGAGAGGATGGCGCGAGGCGAGGCAGTTGGATGTTTCTCACACGGTAAGGTTTATCGTAAGGACGAGATAGACAGACATCATATGAATGTCTTTCATCAGCTTGATGGTTGGTATCTAGCTCCAAAAGAGAAGGAGACTATAGGAGAAGAAGATTTGAAAAATGTTTTGAACTCTATTGCCAAGGCTGTGTATGGAGATAGTGCTATTACTCGCTTCAATCCAGACACCTTCCCATATACACACCCATCACTCGAGATGGAGATAGATAAGGATGGTAAATGGGTTGAGCTTCTAGGAAGTGGGGTGGTGAAGGGAAGTGTGTTAGAGAAGTTTGGTATCGATAGTACTAAGTGGACTGGTTGGGCCTTTGGCTTCGGACTCGAGCGCTTGGCCATAGTGTCTATGGAGCTGCCAGACATTAGACTCCTTTGGTCAGACGACGAGAGAGTTGCTAAGCAGTTGGTGTTAGGAAATAAATACAAAGAAGTGAGTAAGTTCCCACCAGTGGTGCGCGACATTTCTTTTGTTGTGGATAAATCATCTTTCGTATTAAACGATTACTTTGATGCTATCCGAGATATCGGCGGTGAGATGGTCGAAGAAGTGGCACTTATAGACAAGTATGAGAATGCTGCCAAATTCGGTGAGGGTAAAATGAGTTATACCTGGCGAGTGACATACCGAGATTTAAACAAGACTCTTACGAATGAGGAGGTAAATGCATTGCACGCCAAGGTCGAAGAGATGACGGTTAAGGATTATAAGGGAGTAATAAGAGTGTCATGAGTTACTTAGTTGGACTGTCCAAAGATGAGATAAGTGAGGACACGCTTAACAAGTCTGGTCTCAAGTGGAAGAAGGTAAATCCTAGAGAAACTATTTTATCTATAGCTCCATCTCTACTAGGCGTACCATATAAGTTCGGTGCTAGTGTGTCTAAGGATAGTCCAAATGCCTTCGACTGCTCCTCTCTTACTGCTTACTTGTACACTCAGGGTGGTGTGGCGATACCTAGGGTTTGTGATGATCAGTATAAAGCCGGCGATGAAGTTCCTGAGACAGAAGCTCTGCCGGGGGATTTGGTTTTTTATAAAGGTAATAGAACTGACATATCAGCAGATAAGGTTGGTCATGTTGGAGTATATATGGGTGAGGGGGATATCATACACGCTGGTGGAGTTAGTATTGGGTATGGCAAAGTAGTGAGAGAGAAGATTACAGAATCAAAATATTATCCAAGCGGATTTTTAGGTTATAGAAGATTATTACAGAGTGGTGATGATAGGTTTGTAGTTGAGATACCAGAAGATAGGCCAGAACTAAGAGATAGAAACATTTTAATAAAGGAATTGCAGAGTTTGTGATACTATTTCAGAAATATGAAGAC
>DAORIT010000018.1:0-9429 GCA_035438685.1 Parcubacteria group bacterium
GGGAGTGAGTGATACTCTTCTTCTATATTTTTTACCATCATATTTCTGATTTCTTCGACATTTGCTCCGTCGGCTAAGGGGACGATGATTAGTGGCATCAACATCTTTTTAGACTTGATAATGATCTTATTGTGAGGGTGCTCGAGGTCGATCCAGAAGCTCTCAAGCGTTTCAAAGGGGTAAAACACCCCCTCTCTCTGCACGCCATCCTCTGTTACAGCGAGCTTCAAGTTTTCAGGCTTCTTATTGATGAATATTACAAGAGAGACTGCGCTTACGAGGACTAGGATGCCAAAGATGATATTGCCAACGATGATTGAGACGAGGATGATACCGAGAGTAATGATACCTGTAACCCAAAACCAGTCAGAGCTTCTTTCTTTGTGCTCATGCTCTGGTGCCTCCCACTCGAGTGTCGAAGATCCGTTCTTAGCCATGCGCTAATTTTATCACACAAATTTTTGCGGAGGAGGTGAGATTCGAACTCACGGTCCCTTGCGAGACTCTTGTTTTCAAGACAAGTGCGATAGACCACTCTGCCACTCCTCCGTGGGCTCTATAAAACCATAAAACTCAGTTTTCTACCACCTCTACGGTATATTTGCGAGCGATGACGAAGAGGTAGAAGATCTCGAGTAGGCCGAAGGTGTTTACTATGAGTATTGCGATGAACCATGGCTTTTGCTGTAGCTCAGCAGACTTCCACAAGGCCAATCCCTTCCATGCCATGATCCAAATGAGGGCGAGTGCTGAGATTATGGGGTGTGCGATGATCCAAGCTTCCATCAGTTAATTATACTATAATGCGTTCATGAGACTGATGGCAATTGATTATGGGGGGAAGAATGTTGGTATCGCTTCAACAGATGAGGCAGGGAACTTTGCTATCCCTCGTATGGTCTTGCCGAACGATAAGGATCTTCTAAACGCAGTCTCTAGGCTATCGGAAGATTGGCAGATAGGGAGGATTATTGTTGGCGAGTCTTTAAATTATAAAAACGAACCAAATCCGATTGATGAAGAGGCCAAAGCCTTTGCCGAAAGTCTAAGAATGCTCGGCAAGACGGTCGAGTTTCACCCAGAGCTTATGACTTCCTTAGAGGCACAGCATATCCAAGGAGACATACCTATGCTCGATGCCTCGGCAGCAGCATTGATACTTAAAAGTTATATAGACACAAACAGAGCATGATCAATATCGATGAATTCAAGAAGACAGAGATAACTATAGGCGAGATAAAGAAAGTTGAGGATGTAGAGGGGAGTGATAAGCTCTTGAAGCTCACTGTGGACTTCGGTGAGGAGGTGCCTCGTACAGTACTCTCAGGTATCAAGAAGTATTTCGCCAATCCACAAACACTCATTGGTGTTAAGAGCCCATTCGTTACTAACTTGGAACCTCGTCCGCTCATGGGTATGGTGTCGGAAGCGATGATTTTGGCAGTTTCTACTGAGGACAAATTCTCTCTTCTCTCTGTTGGGGAGGAAATACCAATCGGTACAAAAGTGAAATGATATACTAGTGGGATGAAGTTGTTTGATATTTTCCCTACACCTCGCTTTCTCACCCTCACTGATGCGGGGGTCTCTATCTCTGAGAGGACAGTTAGATACATTTCTTTCAGACCGTCAGGAAGTGGAGATTTGCATATAGAATTATCAGGAGAAATTGCTTTGCCAGAGGGAGTAGTCTCACAGGGTGAGGTTAAAGATAAGGAGAAGTTGGTCGAAGTACTCTCGACGCTCTCTAGGGACAAGGGTATTAAGTTTGTTAAGGCCACTCTTCCTGAGGAGAGAGCGTATCTCTTTACTACCAAGGTTGATCGAGTGCCATACAAGGATCTTCGAGATGCAGTCGCTTTCCTTATCGAGGAGAACGCTCCAGTATCCCTTTCCAAATCTCTCTTCTCGTTTGAAATACTCGATAACCCAGAGGATTTTAAAGTCGCTGTATCGGTCCTGCCGACTGATGTAGCACAAACTTATATAGAGACTTTCGAAGCAGCGGGACTTACTCCTGTATCTTTCGACATTGAGTCTCAAGCCATATCTAGATCCTTAGTGAAGCGTGGTGACGAGAGAGCGCATCTTATAATTTATCTTGGACACAACAGAGTTGGCTTCTATTTGGTTAATGATGGTGTGGTCCAATTCAGCACCACTATGTTGATAGATGTCGCTGACTCAGAGAACCCAGAGACTATCAAAGCGTTGAAACTTGAGATCAGAAAGTTTTTTTCTTTCTGGAGTAGCAAGGTAGATGCGGGCTCGGTCCCAAACCAGAAGGTTGAACGCATAATCATTGGTGGACCATGGGCCAAGGATGAAAAACTTGTTTCAAGTATCATGAGCGATGTAGAGACGCCATATTCACTGGGTAATGTGTGGATCAATGTTTCGGACATTGAGAAGCGTTTGCCCGATATGTCCTTTGAAGAGTCTCTGGCCTACGCAGCAGCAGTCGGTGCCGCATTAAGAGGTGGTAGAGAAGAATATGTATAAACTACTAACACCAGAAGAAACTAATAAAGTTAAGAAAGAGTATTCTCTCAGACGACTTTCTGTATCTTTGGCACTACTTTCGGCAGTGGCGATGTTTATGATCATAACCCTTCTTCCTGCACTGATCTTCACTATCAAGAAGAAAGAGTCGGCTCTCTTTACCTTAAGCACGGTCAACAAACCACTCAGACTAACGAACAAACAGAGTTTGGACGCTTGGGTCGAGAGGACCAAGCTCGAGCTAACAGCACTCACTCCCGATGGTTGGCCCGACACACCTTATATCTATTTCAAAAAAATAATTGATAAGAAGCCAAATTCGATAACTATAGGTTCTTTGAGTTTCTCTAGAGCAGCCAATGGCAACAAGAATACCAGGGTCGTGGGCACCGCCTCAAATAGGAAGGAGCTCTTGGCCTTCCAGTCGGCGCTTAATGAGTCTGGAGATTGGACTCAGGTAGATCTGCCGCTTAGCACCATCGCAAGAGAAGCTGACATACCGTTTGAGATGAACCTAGTCCCACAAAAAATAAAATGAACTCAGTAACAAGAACAATTATTGTTGGACTCATCTTCCTCATCATGCTCGGTGGGGTGGGCTACGAGCTTTACTACATTAAAAGTGCTGACAGTGCGGTGAGGAACGCTATAAGCAAGGCAGATGAACAAATAGGTAGCGATAGTAGAGCTAGGAGTGTTGTTTATCTTCAAAACAATTCTGTCGAAGAAATTAAGGTGTTAGATAAGGCCATACTAACCAAAGACGAGTTAGTAACCTTTGTAGAAAGTTTAGAGACCATGGGCAGAAACATGGGACTGGTTGTCGCTATCTCTTCTATCACCAAGGAGGGGAACAAGAGCTCTACCTCTACCCCTGAAGTTGTAAGAATTACTGTTGATGCTACCGGCCCTTGGGGAGAGAGTCTCCACTTCATAAATCTTTTAGAAAACCTACCTTATAAGATTGGAATTGATAAGGTCGACTTTAACAGTGATGAAAAAGGTTGGAGATCTAACACTACAATCAAAATAACAACTTATCCTGAAAAATCATGAAAATTTTTGATAAAGATGGGTACAAGAATAAAGGGAGATTTCTCGGTTGGGGTAGTGGTCCCAAGGAAGACTGGATGATTTTGTTTGGAGTATTCTGCGTGTCTCTACTTATTGTTGCTGCTTATTCTGGATGGGTGTTCTACGACTCGATGAGAGGAGAGTTTGCCTCAGAGACCAATGTTATAGCTGAGTCACCAATAGATATAAAGGTTATCAAAAGTACTGCAGCTCAGTATACAACCAAGTCTGCCTCGTTTGAGACACTTCTTAAAACCAAGGAAACTACCCCAGATCCTTCTAAATAATTTGGTGCCTCCAGCAGGAATCGAACCCACATCAACTCCTTAGAAGAGAGCTGCTCTATCCATTGAGCTATGGAGGCGAGAACACAAGTTAGCATATACGATTTTTTCAAACAAAACCAGAAAGATAAGTGTGGGCGATACAGGACTCGAACCTGTGACCTTCTCTGTGTAAAAGAGTTGCTCTACCAACTGAGCTAATCGCCCGCTTGGACGATACTAACATATGTAGTAGTCTCTTGGTAAGTACCATGGCCACTGATCCAGAAATACTCTATGAGGACAAAGATATCTTGGTTATAAACAAACCGGCCGGTCTTGTGGTGCATAGCGATGGTAAAACTGTTGAGCCAACTGTGAGTGAGTGGCTTGTATCGAAGTATCCAGAGGCTAAGGAGGTGGGGGAGGACATGGGAGAAGTAGAAAGACCTGGTATCGTGCACCGTATTGACCGCGACACTTCCGGAGTGCTTGTTTTGGCGAAGACCAAGGAGGGTCACGCCAACTTGAAGGAGCAATTTAAGGAGAGGTTGATAGACAAGGTCTACGAAACATTTGTGTACGGCAAGTTGAAGGAGGAACACGGCTCGATCAAGCTTCCGATTGGCAAGAGTAACTCGGACTTTAGAAAGTGGTCTGCCGAGAGAGGAGCTAAAGGGGTCAAGCGAGACGCCTTAACATACTTTAGAGTTCTGGGGCGTGGAGACGGTTTGACATATATAGAGGCGAAGCCGAAGACCGGCAGGACGCACCAGATCCGTGTCCACTTCAAAGCACTTCATCATCCAGTGGTTTGTGACAAGCTATACGCTGCACAGAAGGAGCCTATGCTTGGCTTCGAGCGCTTGGCACTACATGCCAGAAGTCTTACCTTCAAGGACCTTTCTGGCCAGTCTCATACCGTCGTAGCGCCATATCCCGAGGACTTTAAGCGCGCTATAGACACTTTGGGCAAACCTGTGTTAGATTGAGTCCCTCAATGAAAAAGGTATTAAACAGGGTTATTACCCCAGTTAAGGTAGAGGACAGAGCCAATATCGACCTCAGGTCGGGAGACACTGTACGCGTCTGGCAGAAGATACAGGAGAAAGGCAAGACCCGTCTTCAGGCTTTCGAAGGTCTAGTCCTTGCTCGTAAGCACGGCACAGAGGCGGGAGCCACCTTCACTGTTCGTCGTATTGCCTCAGGTGTAGGAGTAGAGAAGATCTTCCCCCTATACTCTCCAATGATCGATAAGATCGAAATAGTTAAGCGTGCCAAGGTTCGTCGTGCCAAGCTTTATCACATCCGCGACAAGGCTGCTAAGGAAGTCAGACGACAAATGAGAAACGAGCGCTTCGCAGCTCCAACTTCTGTTGTTGAAGAAACTGTAGAAGAGAAGTAAGATTGGCGTATTGCGCGGGTGGCGAAATTGGTAGACGCACTACCTTGAGGTGGTAGCGCCCATTGGGTGTGGAGGTTCAAATCCTCTCCCGCGCACCAAAACAAAATCAGTAACACAAGTTACTGATTTTTGTTTTACCTATAGACACTTCCTCCAAGATATTTCTCTATAGGCTGTGCACATATATTTTTATTCACATAGAGTTATGATTGGCAAAGAAGTACATTTACTCGAATCATGAGGAATTTATGGACAAGAGTAACTCTCTTAGAGATCGTAGACGAATCGAATCTACGACTTGGGCCATGATTGATGCGGTGAGAAGTGCTGGCTATCGCCCTGCAGGGAAGAGGAGTCGAGAAGTTAATAGAATTCTTGCTGATATCAATTCTGAATTCTTGGACAGAGTGACCAACTTACTCAAGAATCTTCGGTTCGATGAGAAGGTTCAGCAAGTTGAAGGACAGCTTGATCTCAAGCTCGTATCGAGTCTGGAATCATTGGTCTCTGGTCCTAGACGGCGCAGGTTGGATTCTGTCAGATCTCTCAAGAAGTCTCTTAGTCATAGGCGCGAAACCATGCCTCGCGATAGGGCTATGAGTATTCTTGATATTCATGAAATTGCGGTTTACTGGGCAGCAACCCTATCAGTAAGGGGTTGGCGAGGAGTCGTTGATTACAGATTCATGGAGATGCTTAAGAATGAGGCCCGCTTTATCTTACAAGAGTACGGGTACACCCTTGCTCTTGGAAAGAGTATCAATTGCCCATTCATCACCGCGTGGCAGGATCATGGGTTCTGGAGACATATCTGCGTTCTTGATGGTGTATCAAGTGCCGAAATCAATGCTCAGAAAGAGCTGTTGAGACGCACTGGGTGCACCAAGGGTTGCCCTGGATACTTTGCTGAGCCGAGATGCATGCAAACACCTCTGGATATGAGTGCCTAGTAGACCGCTGTAATAGGCGGTTTTTTTCTATATTTGTGGTATAAAGATGGAGTTAATGGTGGCTATGGTGTAGCGGTAGCACGCGAGCTTGTGGAGCTCTCTGTCAGGGTTCGACTCCCTGTAGTCACCCAAGATCAAAAACACTCTCTTGCGAGAGTTGTTTTTGTATCTGTGTTTTAGGAGTCGAACAAGGAGAGGGGGTCGGGGAGACGCGGATCGTCTCCCCGTGGAGGGAGGATTGGGAAAACCGTGGGTTTCCCAGTAGTGAGACATCCCTGTAGTCACCCAAATATTGACTTTTTGTTTTTGGGTGTTATTTTTAAATTTGAATGAGTTGATTCAAGTTAGCACAAGGCTAACTTGATAAACTTTTGAACTTTTTATGGAGGATTTAGATGCCTGCATACATCAGGGGACACGCTTTTGATCGTGTATCTGAGAGACTTCAGATGAGTCCGCAAGAAGTGGCAGATCTGTTGGATCAGGAGAGGTATGTTTTGATTGGTATAGAAGACGGGTCATCTGTCGCTCACAAGCTCATTTACAGTGTTCTCGATAACAGCTGGTTCGTTGTTATCCAAGATGATGTGTGTGGGCATGTGATCACCATTCTCCCCGCAGCGTTTGAGAAAAGAATGGAGGTTTCGGCAGATGCCATTCGTCAGGCAAGACTTCTGGCTGAGGGTGAACTTCCACTGAAGTCTGCGCCAAGTGGATTTACTGGACCGTCCTTCTGGTTCAATGCAGTGATTAAGGACCGAAGGGGAATCACGCGGACGATCAGTCTCAAGCCTGTTCCGCTAGTAGGAGAAGCAACCATCGATGCTGTTTTGGAAGAAAGACCAATGATTGAATATATCAAAAAAGAGATCAGTGGGAAGATCTTGTTTATGGAAAAGGTAGTTTCAGTTGATATAAGAATTGGCAGGAAGGGGAAACGAGTTTCTATTGATCTGCGCCGCCTCTATAGGTGAGCGCATTTTTGTTTGACAATCTATATATTTCTGATACTTTGAAAGAGGGCAAATCCGCCCTTTTTTGTTCATTTCACATTTTGTATTGAGGTAGCGTAACATGCCCTACCCGCAAGTCTCGCAGGAGCTGGAATCCGGGACCACTCTCAACGCTCGCGCCCGCAAGAAGGGTAAGAGCAACGAGACTTCGCAGAAGAAGAGGGAGATGATGAATGGCCATATTGGCCATTTCTCTGAACTCGCTCTTGCACGACTCAACCGGCGACCGTGGGAGCCAAGTAACAAGAGGGGTAAGTCGGCTTTCGCCATGCAGAAGGAGATCTGCGCGACCTACAACAATCTGCCGAGCACTGACTTCGGCAGACTCATCACCATCGCAGGTCGCAAGGATGGACCAATCGACGTCAGGATGTTCCTCTCGAAGAGGCTCGACAATCCGGGGTACACTCTTCAGGAGTACATCGACAGCACGCCGTCGCTTCGCGGCCACTAAGCCACGATCAACGAGTGCCCCGACCAAATGGTCGGGGCCTTTTCTTTTTTTATGATAGGCTTATATGACGACCGTATGAACCTCACAAGGGCTATCAAAAACATTTTCTTCCTTCTTGTGGCTGTATTCTCCGGCCTTACCCTGGTTGTCATTACCGCTGCAGTATCCGCAGGTGGTGGAGAGCTCTCGCCCTTCAACTCAGCTATTGAGACTGCCATATCTCTTCTCCGCAACCCACCTCTTAGTAGTTTGATGCTTCTTATTACCAATATAGGTTCTCCATTCGTCCTAACATCCCTATCGATCATTTTGGGTGTTATCCTCCTTTCGAAGAATGATACTTACGATACTCTCTTGTATGTATTCTCTATGGCTCTCTCAATAGTCACTTTTGTGATTATGAAGAATGCTTTGAGTGTCCCCAGGCCAGTAGACACCATGCTCATGGAGCTTACTGGATGGAGCTTCCCCTCGGGTCATGCCACTGTGGCAACTGCCTTCTTCTTTGTTACGGGGTACTCCTTCTTCAACTGGCCGAAGAGTTGGACACTCAAAATATTTTTAGCCACACTATGCGTCATTGGGGCACTACTTGTATCATTCTCTAGAGTTTATCTGGGAGCTCACTTTGCTATAGATGTATTGGCTGGTATGGCACTTGGGCTACTGACGGTTAGCTTCTCAATACTCGTTTTCAACATCTTTTTGTCAGAGAGAGAGTGGTGGAGGAGGCGAGTAAGGAGCCTGTGATATACTCCTAGCATGCAACAATTTTTCGAACAAAAGCTCGGTAGAGCAGTGCTTATATTATTAGTAGTGTTTCTCGGTGTTCAAACGCTAAGTATATTTAAGAACCTAGGAGAGCCAAGTGCTGCTTACAATACTATTGTGGTTACTGGTCAGGGTGAGTCCTTCGCTGCACCTGATGTAGCGAGCTTCTCCTTCTCAGTTTCAGCAGATGCTAAGACTGTAGGTAGCGCGCAAGACACTGTGACAGAGAAGACCAACGCTATTCTCGAGGCTCTTAAGGGTATGGGTATAGAGGAGAAGGATATTAGGACTACCGACTACTCGGTCTTCCCTAAGTACACTTACGAGTCTGCTGTTTGTGCGTATGGTGGTTATTGCCCTCCAACAAAGCAGGTTCCAGATGGATACACAGTAACTCACACAATCTTAATCAAAGTTAGAGCTACTGCCGACGCTGGCCAAGCACTCTCACTCGCGGGTGCTAATGGTGCAACCAACATCTCATCACTAACATTTACTATCGACGACCCAGACATGGTGATGAACGAGGCAAGAGACGAGGCTGTAGCAGAGGCCAAGGCCAAGGCCAAGGCACTCGCTAAGTCCTTAGGGGTTAGACTTGGTCGTGTTGTCGACTTCACTGACAGTACTTATGGTGGTGTGTATCCAACCATGTACAGAGGTGAGGCTATGGGTATGGGAGGAGCCGACTCTAAGGTCATTGATATCCCAACAGGGGAGAACAAGGTGAGCTCAAACGTCACTATTACCTACGAAATAAGGTAATTGACCTAGAGGTTCGAGTGTAGTATTATCTAAAAAGCGCCGAGGGGCGTTTTTTAGTAAAAAAAGAAATGAAGAGATTCATCCAATACATTAAAGACACAAGAGCTGAGCTGGTTCATGTGAAGTGGCCAACCAGGAGAGAGGCAATGTCCTTCACCCTGCTTGTTATACTCGTGTCTATTCTTACCTCAGTTCTACTTGGGTTCTTCGACTACCTACTCTCACTCGTTAT
>DAORIT010000019.1:0-9040 GCA_035438685.1 Parcubacteria group bacterium
GGGAGATTTCTTCGAACTCGATCGGAAGTATGAACTCCTTCGACTTGGTGTCGAAGAGACCATATTTCAAATCCTTACACACCATGTAGAAAGTTCTGTTGAGGTGGGAGATCCGGTCGTAATTCTGCAACAACTGCAAAAGTTGATCCTTCAAAGTACTTCTCATTTTTTCCATAAGCACTCCTAGGCTTGATGTGAGAAATGTTTGTTCTTCTGATAAACTACAATAACAAAAGTTTTGTGTCAATAGTTAATAAAAAAAGCGCGGGTTCCTTAGAATTCGCGCCCCTGTGTTCAAAACATCTTTACTTCTTATCTCGAAACACGAGTTGTACTCCGAGCGCCTTACTCGATGTCTTGGTCTCGTTGTCGTACATGAAGGGTGAGAGCCAGAGCTGAAGCGGGATCTTGTCGGTGAGAGTAAGCACCAGTCTCGGACCCGTCCCCACAAACCTTTGGGAGAAGATGCCAAGCGCTATCCCATCAACCGGCCGACACAAGAGGTCAGCCTGATGCCACGGGTTAGCAACTACTCTGCCTCTCTCGTAATACACCTCGAGTGTGCAGGTTCTGCCACTGAAGAGAAGAAGGAATGCCGCGTAACGCTCGCTCTTCTTCTCCTCACCTGACACAGACTCAAGACCAGCTCCCAGGCCAAGCTCGAACCAATCTGTGAGATCGTAGTAGAGTCCACCAACGAGCGAGCTATAACCAGTCTCACTGTAGGCGAATCCCCACACCCCTGTCCTACCATGAACCTTCGCCCAGGTGTCGATGTAGTTGTTGATCGAGCTGAGATCGATTCCGAGAGAGTCAGCCTTCTTCACCCGCTGATGATAGAGGCCGAACTCCCAGTCCTGTGCCTCGAGCGGAGAAGCAATAAGCAAGAAGAGCACAAACAATCTGAAGAACTTCATTTGCCCTCCAAGAGGTTGAAATATCTAAAAACAGAATATCACAAATTATACAAAAGTCAATTTAGCATAAAGGGCGGAGGACTCAAGAATGAATCCCCCGCCCTTGTGGTGCCAGTCGCCGTTACTTTGGCGACCAGGTCATACCCATGTAGAACATCCACTCCTCGGCGACTGTGTTCCAAGTACTGTTCGCCGTGAAGGTCATCCGCTCGGCATACGGCGCCGAGATCGAGATCCCTGGGAGCCGGTTAAACGGATCGTCGAGGAAGTCGAGCATGGCGTAGGTGAGCTTCACCCTGTCCGTGCCGATCGACATCATACCGAAGTTGCCGAAGGCGAAGGACTCGGGGTTCTTCACCCCATCGTTCTTCCAGTCACTCGGTTCCCAGACGAAGACCGCTGGCCAATAGAGGCCACTGACCGAGATGGAACGCGTGATCGGCTGATTGACGTAGACATACGGACCGACCCACGGCGCTCCCTGGAAGTAGCCGATGGTGCTGCCGATCGTCGCCTTGGTCTTCGTGCCGTAGTTCCGCGCGAATGTGAGCCACGCCTGCTGAGGCTGGATGGTGAAGTCGCCGTAGCGCTTGCCATCGTTCGAGCCGAAGATCGCCGTACCGACGATCCCACTCGCGATCGCATCGCGGCCTGAGCCGACGGTGATCGACTGGAGGGACATGGCGCTCGGATTCTGCTGAGCCATCGCACTCGTGCCGAGCATGCTCGTGAGCAGGATGAAGCTGAGGAAACGGACGAACCAGCGCATCGGGACTCCTGTTGCTGAGGTTTGGTGTTCTGAAGGTTCAACTACTATATAAATGATAGCACACTATGTACACCTTGTCAAATTATTTAATGCAGAAAGGGCGCAAGACTCTCGAAAGAATCCTGCGCCCTTGTTGATCACGGAGTGATCCTCAGAACGAACAATGAATTACTCGCTCCGCGACTCTCGATGTCCCAAGCGATCGGAACAACGATCAGGGTCACAGCCTTCGTGGTGACCTGAAGACGTGGACCGAGGCCGATGAAACGCTGGAGGCGGAAGCCGACACCGATATTGGTCTGAGGTAGTGGGATGTTCCCGTCCACCAGATACCAGTGTCCACTACCCCCTTGCTCGACAGCAGTGAAGAGCGAGCCCTTGCTGTTGCCGATCCACACCCTACCCATTGCACGTAGCGGATTGTCATGCTTCTCGACTCCGGCACCGAAGCCGAACTCGATCCAGTTCTTCGGCGAGTATGTCAGGCCGGTGATCGATTCTCCCCAGTTCTGGCTGACGAGAGACCAGATGAACATGCCAGTCTTTGGCGTGAGCTTGATGCTCCCCGAGATGTCCATCTGCGGGAATGATCCACCGTCGCCCGTCACGTACACGGCTTCGGTCCAGAAAGAGGCTTGGGCCTCCGCACGGAACGAGATCGTGATCATCAGGATGAAAAGAAGAATGAAACGCAAGTGATCCTCCTGTCTATGGGTCAAAGACCCGTTAAAGTACGACAAACATATTTCTACTCTAATAATAGCACAAATTATACCACTTTGTCAAGTAGTATTTAGTCCCTATTTTTAGGCTTGAGAGTTGGGAAGAGAATTACTTCTTTAATATTAGATACTCCTGTAAGAAGCATCACTAGACGGTCTATGCCGATACCGATACCACCGTTAGGAGGCATACCATACTCCATTGCTTCAAGGTATTCCATATCTGATGGAGAGATGTCTTTGTTGCCACCCTTACCCTTCTTGTCCTCTTCTAGGTATCTCTCTTTCTGATCTATTGGATTATTAAGCTCTGAGAAAGCATTCACAAGTTCCGCACCACAGATCACAAGTTGGAAACGGTCGATAAGAGTTGGGTCTTCCTCCTTCCTCTTCGCAAATGGATTGAAGGCTACAGGATAATCAATGAGGAATGTTGGTTGTATGAGTGTTGGACGCAAGTTCTTCTTGTACTCTTCGTCAGTAGTATCGGGAAACTTCATTACTTTGAAATCTGGTTCGAGATCAATAATTTGTCCTTCGTATTCAAATTGGAGTTTGCCGAAAATCCCCTTAACAACATATCTAAATAATTCTTGAATAAACTCTCTTTGAGACACCGCGTCCTCGTATGCTGAGTTCGACTCAAGCATGGTGAACTCTGGATTGTGGGTCGAGTCTATCCCCTCGTTTCTAAATCTCTTGCCTATCTCGAAGACCTTGGGCATACCACCAGCCAAGAGCTCCTTGAGGTATAGTTCTTGAGCAATAGGTAGATAAAAGTCCATGTCGAGTGCGTTGTGATGCGTGGTGAAGGGTGCTGCAGTCGCACCACCAGCAAGAGGCTGGAGATTTGGTAGGTCCACCTCGACATAACCATGCTTCAAGTAGAACTCTCGTATCAAAGAAACAATTTTCGATCGAGTAAGGAATCTCGCTTTGACCTCTGGATTAGAAAGTATGTCCAAGTATCTCTTGCGGAATCTCTCTTCGATATCAGTAAGACCGGCCCACTTCTCCGGTAATGGCCTCAAACTCTTTGCTAGCATGCGGAGACCTTCTACTAGCAATGTTTTTTCATTTTGCTTTGTTACAAAAAGTTCGCCCTTGATCTCAATGAAATCTCCAATATCAAAATACTCACTAAATAATTCAAAATCCTCATCCTTTGTTGGATCACCCTTCTTGAGTAGTGCTTGGAATTTACCCGTACCATCGTCGATATCTATGAAAATCACTTTCCCTTGTCCTCGAATTGCCATCACTCTACCCACGAGTTGCACCCTTTCTCCCTCCACAAAATCCTTAGCTGCGTCAGCTAAAGTTTTATCGAAATGAGAGGTAGTTGGGTACGGATTAATACCCTTCTCGATAAGTGCTTCGAGTTTTTTTATACGGGTTTCTCGTATTTCGTCTATACTTGCCACAAGTCTATTCTATATCAATGACCTTATAGGTCATAGTGCCATTAGGAGTTACTACAGAAAAACTTTCTCCCTTCTTCTTACCAAGAGCAGCTACACCAATTGGAGATTTAACCGAAATCTTACCACTTGCTGCATCAGACTCCTCGGAACCAACAATGGTGAAAATCTTTTTGGTACCATCATCTTTCTTCAAAGTAACAACACCTCCCACAGAGACAGAGTCGGTATTATTGTTGGAGACAATAGTAGCGCTACGAAGCAAATGCTCGAGGTAGATAATACGGTCTTCAACAAGGGCCTGAGCATTCCTAGCCTCGTGGTATTCGGCATTCTCTGAGAGGTCGCCAAGACTTTTAGCATACTCGAGTTGCTTAGCAATCTCGGTCCTCTTCTCTGTCTTTAAGACATCTAGCTCTGCCTTGAATTCGTTGTACTTCGCTTGGGTTAAGTATTCCATGTGGTTAAAATTATCTCGAAGATGATATCAGAAATTGACCCAATTTTCAACCTGACTAGTTCAAGTATTCCGGAGTGTTCTCGACCATCCAGTCTAGGACCTGGCGCATGACATATACACCCCCGACAGTGTTCTTTACAGGACCTTTCTCCATTATGACCACAAAAGCATACCTGGGGCTCTCGTAAGGGAAGAAGCCAACAACCCAAGCATTCACAAACTCCTTTCTTAAACCAAGCTCAGCCGTACCTGTCTTACCTGCAACCTTAACCTCTGGTTTCGATAATCCCGAGGCAGTACCCGCAGTCACCGTTTGTCTCATACCCTCTCTAACTACATCAAAGTATTCCTTTTTTAAGTCTATTGTTCTTGTCACCTTGGCCTCTGTGGTCTGTCCACCCAGGAGGACTGAGGGTTTTAGCATCTTTCCACCATTCGCTATTGCTGCCACGAATCTAACAGCACTAATAGGTGTAATCTGTGTACCATACTGACCAATCGAAGTGTGGTAAGTATTACCTACTCGCCATACTGGGTCATCAGGGAAGTTGATCTCCTTCCACGAAGGTGTAGCAATGTACCCCAATGACTCACTCGGTAGGTCGATACCCGTCATTTCGTTTAATCCAAAAAGGGAGAAGTATTCATCTAGCTTAGTTATACCCAATCCTTTTTGAGTACCAAATCCGCCCCCCACTTCATAGAAGTAAACATCCGATGACATAGCTATTGCCTTTCTCATATCGACCAGACCATGTGCCTTCCAGTCCTTGAAAATACTTGGTTTGTCGGGGTTATATGGGTTGGGTAGTGTGAGCGCTCCGGTAGAAAGAATTTCTTTGTACGGGTCTATAACACCCTCATTCAAAGCACCTAGTGCAACAATCGGCTTAACTATAGAACCTGGGGTATAGAGTCCAGAGACAACACGGTTAAGAAATGGAGTACGCTTGTCGTTAAGGAGTTTGTTGATCTCAGGCTTATTGGCACCCTCTGCAACCAAGTTCTGATCGTACTCAGGGTAACTAGTTAGAGCAAGGATCTCCCCGGTGTTCACATCCATTATCACCCCCGCCCCACCAGTGAAGCCTTTCTCATTCGCCAGACTTTCTATAGTTTTATACATCTTCTCATTCAAACGACTATCCACAGAAAGAAAGATATCTCCACCCTTCTTTGGCAGGAGCACCACCGACTCTGAAGTAATGTCACCCAATGCGTCTGTCTCAACCAACTTGCTACCATTCTCCCCTTTTAGTATTTCGTTATATGTTTTCTCTACACCAAGCTCGCCACGATAAGTCTCGTCGTAGTACCTGCCCGAAGAGTCCTTGAGTGGATGCTTAACGTAACCAACAAGAGCGCTCATGCCCTTAATATCTGGATACTTCCTAAGAGCAAAGTCTGAACTAGTCGCATACAAAACATTCTCTGCTAGAGGTACTGAGTTCCTGTCGAAGATCACACCCCTGTCAGAGAAAATAATGTAACGGGACAATCTATTTTCTTCGCTCACCTGCTTGTACAAACTTCCGTCACTTACCTGTAGCGCCCAAAGCTTAGTGGAAAGGAGGAGAAAAACAAGAACCAGAGCAACCTTAAATAGGAGGAAGGTATTCTCCCCGATTGGGCTCTCCATCCTTCCTTCGAAACGGTCTCGATTTAACCCGGGCAAGTTAGCCGAGTCGATGAAAATGTCTTCAGGATTTATCTCCTTGTTTCTGCCTCTACCACTCTTCCTAATTCGTCGTAAGAAATTATGCATGGAATCTCAAATATTTCCTTAGCGGTGTGACAAAAATAATAGCTACGGTGGCTGAAAAACCAAATATATAACCAAAGAGTGGCGCACCAGCCCTAGCCCCATAAAGAGTGTCTATAAGCAACCCTGCAACTATACCTTCCAAGTAATACGGGTGTAAAAAGATTGCAATAAACAATACTGACAAATAGACCCATGCTGGAGCGAAGACTATTGATAGACCAAGCATTATTGTAGTTAGGGTCCTCATGTTATCTGACTTCTACAAACCTGATCTTATGCATATTAACAACACTCCTGGCTAAAACTTTTTTTAAAGAATCTGTAGGCTCGATAAACGATGCCTCAACCACTGCGACAAGCGGCGCATCAATACTTCCGAGGAGAATCCTGTCTCCTGGCATGACCAATACATCCTTAGGAACAGTAAAGAAGAATGTTCCCCCGCCTCTACCAATTAGAGTCACTGGTTCATCATCTCGATCCAGAAAAGCCGAAGTCTCTCTACCGCTCGTACTATATAGAGAGACCTTGGAGTTAAACTGACTCACCTCTACTACAGTACCCAGTTCTCCCAATACGGGATCTGACACTCTGGCCCCATCTCTTATGCCGTTTACCTCACCAGCATCAAGAACTAATATGTCATACAAGGTCTTTGGCGGTCTCGCTATTACTGTCGCAGCAATGAAGTCGCCCACCCCATTCCTTCCAAAGAGTTCTAGCATCTCTGTCTGAGTATCCTCATAGTTCCTCACGGATGACTCAAGACTATCAAGTAAGACCAACTTTTCCTTAAGCAGAATATTTTCTTCTACCAACGCATTCTTATCTTTAATCATTAGGGAAAGCTCTTTGAAACTTCTAGCCAAGAAGTTCTGCCCCTGCCAAAGTGGGGAAACCAATCCCAAGATTGGACTTTTAAATAATGTAACAACAAGTGCCATGAATATGAAGGCACCAAAAATATATGTGAGTCTCCTCTCTTTATCTCTATTTATTCTCCTATAACTTTTGTGGAAGTTCGTCTTCATTTTCTATTAAAATACTTTCGTACTTCTCTAAGTCCTCCAAGATGACACCTGTCCCTCGTGCTACAGCAGAAAGTGGGTCTGAGGCAACATGAATCTTGATACCAAGCTCGGTCTCTAACACCTCAGGCAAGCCTCTAAGTAGTGCCCCACCACCCGAAAGAAAGATCCCTCTCTCGATAATATCCGCCAGGACCTCAGGTGGAGTTGCCTCAAGCACCTCGCGTATAGCAATCACGAGACTCTCTATAGACTGACTCAGAGCCTCTCTTACATCTGCGTCTGTTATGATCACTTCGCGTGGGAGACCTGTTACCAAGTCCCTCCCCTTCACCCTAGCCTCGAGAGTAACGTCGAGAGGTATGAGGGCTGTGGCAACAAACTTCACCGACTCGGCGGTCTTCTCTCCTATCAATATCTTGAACTGATTCCTAATGTAGTTGATGATGTCTGTGTTGAACCTGTCGCCAGCGATGCGCAAGTTCTTCGATCTGACCATACCCCCCAATGAGACAACAGCAATGTCCGAGGTACCACCACCAATGTCGACCACCATGCTACCCACTGGATCGTGTATAGGGAGACGCATACCAATGGCTGCTGCCATGGGCTCCTCTACTATATGCACTACTCCTGCGCCCGCACTAACTGCCGCATCTCTAACCGCTCGTATCTCAACCGAAGTGATACCAGAGGGTACACCAACAACTACTCGAGGAGCCATGAGCTTCCTCGAGTTCTCTTGAGCCTTGCTGAGTAAGTAAGCAAGCATTTCCTCGGTAACCTCAAAGTCTGAGATCACACCATCAACAAGAGGTCTAACAGCAGAGATGTGTGCGGGTGTACGACCGAGCATCATCTTGGCCTCGGCACCGACGGCTACTACTTGGCCAGTCTTTTGGTTTACTGCGACGACTGAGGGTTCGTTAATTACTATCCCTCT
Organism: Parcubacteria group bacterium; assembly: GCA_035438685.1. Taxonomy (GTDB): domain Bacteria; phylum Patescibacteriota; class Minisyncoccia; order Phycocordibacterales; family Zambryskibacteraceae; genus JAIFWN01. Next base: position 8,026 of record DAORIT010000019.1, read on the forward strand.
ACCTTTGAGGTAGACCAAAGTGTTAGCAGTACCTAAGTCGATACCTATGTCGTGACTAAGCACTTGCCTCAGTTTCTCCCGTATCTTTTTCATCATGTTAGTTCCTTAAGAATTCAACCAGCTCAGTCTCGCCTATCTCGCTCCTCTCCCCACTTCTCCTATCCTTCACCTCGAACTTACCACTCTCCACACTCTTTTTGCCGATAATAATCTGTGTTGGGATACCAATAAGGTCTGCGTCAGCGAACTTCTCCCCCGCACTTGCATCTCTGTCGTCTAGGAGTACTTCAATATCTTTTGAGAGCGTCTCATAGAGTTTGGTGGCCAACTCATCCTGACCGATAGATATTATATGTACGCGGAACGGTGCCACTGCCTTTGGCCAGACAATACCCTTATCATCCGAGAGCACCTCAACAATCGTACCCATAGTGCGAGACGGAGCTATGCCATATGAGCCCATAAATACTGGCTTACTCTCACCAGACTCATCCTTATAAGTTAAGTTAGGGTCAGAGAACTTGGTGCCGAGGGTAAATATATTTCCTACCTCTACAGCCTTCACCTCCCTACCTTCGTTCCCCTTGGCGATCTCTTTGTTTATTGCCTCTTTCTTGTCTTCATCAGTTATATAGATCACGTCCTCACCTGCATTTGTAATGGTCTGAAACTCGTGTGAAAACTCAGAGAAAGAACCACCAGAAGCCCTTGTCATATAAGTCACCTCTCCTAATCCGACTCTTTTAAAAATATTCTTGTATGCTTCGGCAGCCTTGTTATAAAAATCTTGATGCTCTGCTTCGTTCTTCGCGAAAGAATACAAATCTTTCATCACAAACTCTCTGGTGCGCATAATGCCACTCTTGGCACGAGCTTCGTTTCTAAACTTATTTTGGAATTGATAAACGGAGAAAGGTAGGTCCTTGTACGAAGAGACATATTGCTCGAGCATGTTCGATATTGGCTCCTCGTGAGTAAAGGCGAGACCAACTTCTGCACCGTCCTTCAAATTAGT
>DAORIT010000020.1:0-1800 GCA_035438685.1 Parcubacteria group bacterium
TTACATCTTCCTCCCAATGGGTAGGCCCCAAGGAAGCCGACCTCCCGCCAAGACAGTTCGTTTGGTGCCCTTCAGGTTAAGCACCGGGTAACTATCGTGACCTTGGGTTAACTCATTAGCTGCCACTTCGGGTAGCTAAGCGATAGAAGCCACCCACTTCTGGGATCGGCGGTGCGAAAGGTGTATGTACCAGGTACACCTGGGAAGATTAACGTTCGGTCGAAAGACTGGATACACCCACGCTGCATACCACTCTTAAAACGAGTGGTTTTTTATTTCCTCTGAGATTTGAAGAAGGTAACGAGGAGTGGTGAAGCGACGAAGATTGAGGAGTAAGTACCTATGATTACTCCAACTAGTAGAAGAAGAGAGAAGTCCTTGGTTGCAGATGATCCAAAGATGTAGAGAGCAAGGAGAGTGATAAATATGGTCACAGAGGTATTAATAGAACGAGTAAATGTCTGGGACACAGACTTACCTACCGTAGTCTCAAATTCTTCAGTAATGTTCCTCTCACCATTTATCTTTAAGTTCTCACGCACTCGGTCAAAAACGACAATCGTGTCATGCACTGAGTATCCAAGAATTGCGAGAAGCCCGGTAACGAAAAGTAAGTCAATCTCGACTCCATACAAATGTCCAAGCAAAACGAAGAGTCCTGTAGGGATCAAAACATCGTGTACCAGGGCGATAACTGTAGCGAAACCATACTTCCAAGATGAAACAGGTTTTGAAACACCTCTAAAGGCGAAGGTGATGAAGAGCACTATCATAATGATAACCACGAGAATTGCCTTCAGCGCCTTCGATTGTAGCTCTGCTCCGGCCACTGGGCCAATAGTGTTCGAACGAACTATCTCACTCTTAAATTCATTATTAATCGTTAGAGCGTCAGTGAGCTTCTTTGTTTCCTCAGAATCAAGTGATTGAGTTCTAATAACATATCTGTCACCAGCTGATGGTCTAACTGATATACCTCCAAGATTCAGTTCTCTTACTTCATCTTGTACAAGTTGTTTACTTGGAACTTCTCCTATGTACTTAACCTCTGTAATAGAACCTCCAATAAAGTCAGTTGAGAGCTTAAAACCAAATGAGAAAAAGCTATATATAGAGAGTCCAAGAAGTAACGCCGAGATAACAAACCAAACTTTTCTGTATTTTACGACAAACATATTATTTAATGTGGAACCCATTACTGAATAAAAATCTTTTGAACTTCCCCTCTGCTTCACCGGTATCCTTTGGCGCAATGGCGAAAAGGAATGTCCTACTCAAAGTAATCGCAGTAAACATAGATACAACTACCCCCACACCTAGTGTAAGCGCAAAGCCCTTAACCGCTGATGTACCGAGCCAGAAAAGTATAATCGCAGTAATGATACTTGCTGTATTTGAGTCACGAATTGAGAGCCATGCTCGAGAGAATCCCTCGTGCAAGGCATCACTGATCTTCTTTCCCTTCATAAGCTCCTCCTTGGTACGCTCAAAGATAAGCACATTCGCATCCACTGCCATACCAATAGAGAGAATAAACCCAGCCAATCCAGCCGCAGTTAGTGTGACAGGTATCAACTTAAAGACAGTTAAAGATAGAACAACATATGCAGCAAGAGCCATAACTGCAATTAGTCCAGGTAGTCTATACCAAAAGATTAGGAACAGTGAGAGAGCTATAAAACCAATTATCCCCGCCTTCACACCAGCATTAAGCGCCTCCTCTCCGAGTGAGGCGCCAATAGTTTGACTATTTACCAAATTAATAGGTACAGGCAGCGCACCGTAATTAAGATCTCTTAC
>DAORIT010000020.1:1900-6962 GCA_035438685.1 Parcubacteria group bacterium
TTTGCCTCTTCTATATCTGTCACTCCCGGAAGCTCGACTATCAACCTGTCATCATGGAGTCCAGAGACAAAGCCGGCGTGCTCTGTCTGGACGAGCGGCTCTGATACACCAAAGATATTCACCCTCCTTTCAATAACCTCCTTAAGACTGTCCATCGCTCCTGTCCTGTCACTCACCTCACTTGTATCAGCATGGTAGATTAGCTCTGTTCCTCCAACCAAGTCTAACCCGTAGTTAAAAGGTCTTGAATCACTGTCCAAGAACCTAAAGAAAAGGAGACTGAAAAGGGCTAGCAATATAATTGACCAGACTCGGTATTTGGTTGCTTTCATAGCGAGCTATTATACACCAACTCTAGAAAGTAGGGTCTTGACGGTTTTCAGAGCTATTTTTAAATCTAAAAGGAGTGAACGCTCTTTTATATAGTAGAGGTCATATGTTAGCTTCTCCTTAGTCTCATCTACAGCCTCTTTGTGATGCGGATGATTCTCCTGGTAAATCTGAGCCCAACCGGAAAGACCTGGTTTTATGATATGTCGAACATTGTAATAAGAGATCTCTTTATCATAGAGCTTAACTAAGTTTGGGAGCTCTGGTCTTGGACCAATAAGAGAGATGTCTCCGCGGATGACATTCCAGAGTTGTGGGAACTCATCTAACCTAGACTTTCTAAGAAAAGCTCCAACTCTTGTAACTGTATTTATATTCCCGCTATTATAATCTCCCTGATCATTAGTACTCATTGTTCTAAATTTATAAATCTTAATGAGTCTACCTCCCTGACCTACACGATCTTGAGTTATAAAAATATCTTTACCATCATCTAACTTAATCGCAACATAGATAAACGGATAAAAGAGTAAGGACACTGCTCCGAGCACAAGAGAGAGCGCTAAGTCCATAGCTCTTTTTAGAGAATCGTACATTACTCTTGGCTGAGTAGAAATGTTTTCGAGAAACCAATTGTAGTTAAGGAGCTTTAATGGCACCTTATCGAAGATCTCTTCATAGATCTTGTGAATATCAATAAATGTCATACCAGAAAAAATCTGTTCATATAAATCTGGCAAAATAGATTTGATATTTTCATCTGAAAAATCAGCAATGACAACAGATGCTTCATCAAAGTTCTTCACAAATCGGATATTATAAATATTATTTGTATTAACCTCACTCACTATCTCCTTAACAATCTCTGCGTTGCCAATAATGATCGCATTCTCTGAACTTCTTGGCACGAGAAAGAAGTACCCGTATCTCCTCCAAAAGATGATTAGTGATGACGATATAGCCAAATAAATAAAGAGCAAGGTCTTCGGCGCAATACCAAATATTGGAATGAGGTAGAAGAATATAACCGCAATAAGAGAATTCGCAATTTGGGTATTGATGAGAGTGTTTGGTAATTTAGAGCGTAGAAGTCCAGTATGCTTACCATAAAGGCCCCCTATGTAAAAACTCACAACTGAAGCTAGGAAAATAATAGAAAACGGCACCAAGTGAGTGGCAAAAAAAGTACCAGTTGGGATGCTAAGATTTCTTAGCAAGAGTGAGAACCACAGTGAGACAACAAAAAGCAGTATGTCCCCAATCACCAGTATTACAGGCTCCTTTTTGCCCAAAATTTGCATTGTATATACATTATAACACAAAAAAGTTATAATGACTATATGCGTATTCTATACGGTATTACTAAATCCAATTTCGGTGGAGCACAGAGATATGTCTTCGATCTCGCACTAGAATCTAAAAAGCTTGGTCATGAAGTAGGAGTTATCTGCGGGGGCGAGGGCACCTTGGTAGACAAGTTGAATGAAGCCAATATAGATGTTTATAACATTCAGAATTTTGGCCGAGACTTCTCCCCCATTAGAGATCTATACGGTCTATTCTATTTCTATGGAGTACTAAGAAACTTCAAGCCAGAGGTTCTACACCTTAACAGTGCCAAAATGAGTGGCGCGGGCATCTTCCTCGGCAGATTACTCAGGATTAAAAAAATCATCTTTACCGCGCATGGTTGGGCGTGGAACGAAAATAGATCTTGGATCTCCAAAATAATTATCAAAAAACTTTCTTGGCTTACTATTATCGGTTCACACCGAACTATTGCTGTCTCAAAAGCAGTTTATGATGGTATATCTTCCTGGCCTATCACTAAGAAAAAAATGGTTGTGATAAGGAACGGTGTGAGAGAGTTCGCTCTGTTAGAACATGATATTGCAAGAAATAAACTCGGTGTCAGCAACAGTGATTTTATAGTTGGCACAATATCCGAACTTCATCATATTAAAGGTCTAGACTTCCTAATCGAAGCTTGGTCAAAATTCAAAAACAGTAGAGATGGCAAACTAATTATCATTGGCGCAGGCGAGGAGGAAGAGAACTTAAAAGCTCAAGCCAAAAGACTTGGAGTATCTGAAAGTATCTACTTCAAAGGCTTTGTTGATGACGCGAGGTCTCTACTTAAAGGTTTTGATATATTTACTCTTACTTCAAGATCAGAGGGTCTACCCTACGCCATACTCGAAGCCGGCACCGCCGCCCTTCCTATCATCGCTTCAAGAGTAGGTGGTATACCTGAGATTATAGATGGTGAGAACACCGGTATGTTAATAAATGTAGGAGATGTAAAACAACTAGAAACTTATTTAAAAGATCTCAGTGATTCTGAACAAAGACGAGCTGCTCTAGGTGGCAATCTCCACAACAAGATCGAAAACGAATTCACACTAGAGAAAATGGTGCGTGATACACTAGAGCTATATGCTTAACAACTTTTTTATCTCTATAGACCAGACAATTATTTCTTTAGTAAGAAAAGTTTCTATACCAGTCTCTAGAATTGCAATTTTTATCGTTTACTTTTGGTTTGGTCTACTTAAAGTATTGGGTCTTAGTCCTGCAAGTCCCCTGGTCTTGTCCCTCCTTGACCGCACCATGCCGTTTATTAGCCCTGACGCCTTTCTCGTTTGGTTCGGATTATTTGAGGTCTTGATAGGCACCATCTTCCTCATCCCTAAATTTGCTCGTGCGGCCATAGCTCTTCTCGTCATACACTTAATCACCACAGTAATGCCCCTATTCTTACTCAAGAGCTCACTCTGGACTGGAATGATGGTCCCAACACTTGAAGGTCAGTACATTATCAAAAATGTTTTAATAGTAGCTTTGGCTATAGTTGTTGCTTCTAACCTAACTCCTTGGCGCTCTAGAGCGTAAGCTCATACTAGAAATAATCCCCAGTGCAAACCACTCGGTAAGCAAGTGAGACCCTCCATAACTCATAAATGGAAAAACGATTCCTGTTACTGGCAATAACCCCATGTTCATACCAGCGTGGATTAAGATATGTATACCAAAAAGTGTCGCTACCCCCAATGTAAAGAGTGATTCAAAGTTCCCCCCCGAGTTCTTGGCATTATCTACTAATCTATACAAGAGAGCAAAAGCTAGTATTAGAAGAAAAAGTGTACCGACAAACCCCCACTCCTCTGCGAACGCCGCAAAAATAAAGTCCGTCTGATACTCGGGTAAGAAGAGAAGCTTCGACTGACTTCCAAGTCCTATCCCCTTACCCAAGATCTCGCCGGACCCCACAGCAATCGTTGATTGATAAGCGTTGTACCCCGCACCCTGAATGTCTGAGAGTGGCGAGAGGAAAGTGGCAATACGAGCCTTCTGATAAGGTTCAAAGACAAAAAGCCACAAGCTTAGCACCGATAAAACACCCAACCCGATGACAACCAATAAATGTTTCTTAGAAATCCCTGAGGCCAAGACCATACCAAACCAAATCCCAAGGATAATAACCGCACTACCGAAGTCTGGTTGGAGGAATACGAGGAAGGCAATGACTCCTGTATAAATTGCCGAGATAATGATATGTCTCAAATTAGCAATCTCGATATGACGCCTAGAAAAATATTTTGCCAAAATAAGTATTATGGCGAGCTTCGCTGGATCAGAGGGTTGGATGGCGAAACCTCCAAAATTAAACCAAGATTGAGCGCCGTTCGCAGTTACTCCAAGAGAGAACAAGAGTAGAAGCAATCCTAAACAAAGTAAATACACTGCCACTGACACCTTAGTCCTGGCCAAAAACCTCCAATCAATAGCATTTGCCAAGAAGAAGACAAATACCCCTACCAAAAGCCAAATGATTTGCTTATTAAAGTAAGACCCTTCGTGCGCGAAGGAATTCATAGTAACAAGACCAGACAGTGATATGAGTAGCGCTGGCACAAAAAGTGACCAGTCAAAAACTTTTCGCATATTATCTTATATAACTTTTATCTGGGAGAGGATGTGGCAGGATTTTTGTAGTCACTGGTACTGAGGCAAATGGCTCTGGCCATGAGAAGCTGATTGGTGCAGAGTCTCCTGCTTCGATAAAGTCTACAAAGGTTTTGCTCGATGCTACTGTGTTGCCATCAATGTCTGAGAGTATGGCTACCACCTCCACATTGCTTATACTCTTAGTAGAGCGATTGATAAGTCTTGCTTCTAGTCTCTGGCTCGATGTTGCGGTAATAAGCAGGTTTGGACTCTCAATACCAATAAGTGCACTGCTAACTACATTCTTTTCCCAAATTAGACCATCCTCCCATTCGAAAACTGCTCGAAATGGGCCCGATCCAGTCAGTGTAAATGGTCCTTCAAAAAGAGCGAAGGTGCTGTTCGGTCCTATGTAGGTTTCCTTATTAAATACTTTTACAGGATCCTTAACTCCTGAAGAATATATGGACAAATTATACTTCGCTCTCTTCACCTCGCCAGAAAGATTTGGATTCTCTACCAAAACAGAAGCAGTGTAGGAGCTCGAAGAGATACGGTTGATACGAGCCTCACCACGAGTGATAAGCGGTAAGGTCTCGGGCTTACAAAGCAGTGCACACGACCCGCCACAATCTACTCCGGTCTCGTCTCCATCTTGTATCAAATTAGTACACTTAGGACTACTTCGGGTGAAGTAGTATGCAGGTAGTGCGACAAACAAAAGTACAAAAAGCAAAAAGATGCCAAAGGTAATACTCTTCCTCTTAAAGGCCCAAGGGTTCAT
>DAORIT010000020.1:7062-8387 GCA_035438685.1 Parcubacteria group bacterium
TTTCAAACGCTATGTTCCGGCGACTACCTACTTTCCCCCAGAGGAGTATCATCGGCTCAACGAGGCTTAACTGCCGTGTTCGGAATGAGAACGGGTGTGACCCTCGCGACAAATCACCAGAACATAATTTTCGAAATTGATGTGGAATGCTTTGAGTTAGGGCGAACATCTTGTTCGCCGGTGAAAGGACAATGTTGGAAAAAACAATACATGGGGCCGAAAGGATTCGAACCTCTGGCCTCTGCAGTGAACGTGCAGCGCTCTACCATGGGTATGTGCTCTTCAGCTGAAGCACTCTCCCGCTGAGCTACGGCCCCTCATAACCAACTCAAAACATTCCACAAAACTAATTAACAATTGATTTCATTTAGCAGGACAGAGTTACCTCTTTGTGACTTAAAAGTTTCCTAATAAGATTCGAGCAATTAGTACGTCTCGGCTCAACACCTTACGATGCTTACACCTAACGCCTATCAACCTAGTCATCTCCTAGGGCTCTCAACGATTCCTTATCTTGGGGCTGGCTTCATTCTTAGATGCTTTCAGAATTTATCCATTCCCGACTTAGCTACCCAGCGGTCCACTTGGCAGTAGAGCTGGTACACCAGTGGTCAGTTCAACTCGGTCCTCTCGTACTAGAGTCAAATCCCCTCAAGAATCGAACGCCTGCAGTAGATAGGAGACCAACCTGTCTCACGCTTGTTTACTCTCATGAGTTTCCATCCTTTCCAGGATGCAATGGACTATATCTTCACCCGAACATTCGAAAATGTTTTAGGGGGCTAACGTGTAGTCTCTACGGGCCTCCATAGAAGTTCCCTCGGTGTTGTCCTTTCGGAGGATTTCACCGATATTAGTTAGCAGTATCAACGAGAATTACTTCTCGCGATCGCCGTGATTGTGGTTGGTTTACCATTTTTTTATCTTTTCAAGAACGAAAAATTTCGATTGGTTCAGACTGTACATGCCACGAATCAAAAGACTCATGATCTGAACGGTCTGAACCCAGCTCGCGTAACATTTTAATTGGCGAACAGCCAAACCCTTGGAAGCTTCTCCACCTCCAGGATATGTTGAGCCGACATCGAGGTGCCGAACTGCGCCGTCGCTATGGACGCTTAGGCGCAACCAGCCTGTTATCCCCAGAGTAGCTTTTGTCCGATAATCTCCGGCCGCATCTAACGCGGACCGTCGGTTCACTATGTTCTGCTTTCGCATCTGCTCGACAAGTACGTCTTACAGTTAAGCCAGCTTATGCCATTACACTATCGGCACGGTTTCCATTCGCGCCTAGCTGACCTTAATAAACTCCTCCGTTACTTTTT
>DAORIT010000021.1:0-7603 GCA_035438685.1 Parcubacteria group bacterium
GTGCGCCGGGAAGGATTCGAACCTTCGTAGGCCGAAGCCGACAGATTTACAGTCTGTTGTAATTGACCACTCTACCACCGACGCGTAGAACCTATATTAACGGGTAGTACGCTGTTTATCAACCATCGCACTAACACTTCCACTCCTCCTACCCTTCTTCACATCGAAAGTGTATTCACCACCCTTTTTGTCCACAAGCACTGTACCACCAGAGAGGATCTTGTTGCTTATCATCATGGTTGCCACTGGGTTTAGAATCTTGGTCTGTATTAAGCGCTTTAGAGGTCTCGCACCATACTGTGGACTGTACCCTTCTTTTGCGAGCTCTGTTAGTACCGCATCGCTTATAACTAATTCAATCTCCTTGTCTTGCAAACGCTTCTTAACAGCATCAACTTGGATGTTCACAATGTTCTTTATGTTCTCTTGAGTTAGAACATCGAAGACAATAATGTCATCTAGTCTGTTTAGGAATTCAGGACGGAACTGATCCTTAAGTGCATCAAGCACCTTGTCCTTCACACCCTCATAACTCTCCTTCTCACCCTTGGAGAAACCAATAGACTGCATCTTGTCGATGTATTGAGCACCGACATTTGAGGTCATGATGATAATAGTGTTCTTGAAGTTGACCACTCTACCCTTAGCATCTGTTAGACGACCGTTGTCCAAAACTTGAAGGAGGATGTTGAACACCTCTGGATGTGCCTTCTCTATCTCGTCGAAAAGCACAACTGAGTATGGCCTGTGTCTAACAGTCTCGGTAAAGGTCCCACCCTCTTCGTGACCCACATATCCAGGAGGAGCACCAATGAGCTTTGAGACTGAGTGCTTCTCCATAAACTCACTCATGTCGACTCTTATAAGTGCCTTATCATCGTCGAACATAAACTCAGCGAGGGCCTTGGTTAGCTCGGTCTTACCCACTCCTGTTGGACCAAGGAACATAAATGAGCCAATAGGTCTTTGTGGGTCCGATATTCCTGCACGACTCCTCTTAACAGTGTCAGCAATCTTCTTTACAGCCTCGTCTTGACCAACAATACGTCGCTTCAAGTACTCCTCCATTCGACCAAGCTTCTCAGCCTCTTCCTCAAGCATTCTCGAGACAGGAATATTCGTCCAACGACTAACAACATCAGCAATGTCTGACTCGGTAATTTCTTCTTTAAGTATTCTCCTCGAGCTTTGGAGCTTCTTTAATCTTTTGGCCTTAGTGTCTAAGTCGCGCTCTAGCTCTGGGATCTGTCCGTATCTAAGTTCTGCAGCACGAGCCAGATCTGCTGTAGCCTCTGCCGACTCAGCCTCGAGTCGAGTGGTCTCGAGCATCTTCTTGATATTCTTGATCTCACCTACAGTCTCCTTCTCATTTTTCCACTTAAGCTCTATCTCAGAGGTCTTCTCTCGAAGGTCGGCGATTTCTTTATCAATTACCTTAAGTCGAGCAGTAACTTTCGGATTCTTGGTCTCACGCTTGAGTGCCTCTCGCTCGATCTCGAGCTTCATTACCTTTGAATGAGTTTCTTGAAGTATTGGTGGCATGTTCTCGAGTGAGATCTTCAAGAATGAAGAGGCCTCATCTATAAGGTCTACTGCTTTGTCCGGGAGGAATCTGTCGGTAATGTAGCGAGACGATAGGGTGACAGCAGCTCTTATGGCGTCGTCTGTTATATGCACTCCGTGGTAAAGCTCGTAGCGCTCCTTAAGACCCCGAAGAATTGTCATGGCATCCTCGACCGATGGCTCATTTACATACACAGGTTGGAAGCGTCGAGTAAGAGCAGGATCTTTCTCTATATGCTTCTGATACTCACGAATAGTGGTGGCACCAATTGCACGGAGTTCTCCACGGGCAAGTGGTGGCTTCATCATGTTTGAGGCATCTATAGAACCCTCTGCTGCTCCAGCACCAACGATAGTGTGGATCTCGTCTATAAAGAGGATGATCTTGCCCTCTGACTTCTCGATCTCCTTGATAATATTTTTCAATCTCTCTTCGAACTCACCGCGGTATTTTGTACCCGCAATAAGAAGCCCGAGGTCAAGCGACACCAACTCTTTGTCACGAAGAGACTCTGGTACATTGCCATTAGCCATTCTGATAGCTAGACCCTCTACAATAGCAGTCTTACCCACACCTGCCTCACCAATAAGGATTGGGTTGTTCTTGGTACGTCGAGAGAGTATTTGGATGATGCGCGAGATCTCTTGATCGCGTCCTATGACAGGGTCGAGTTTGTTTAGCTTAGCTAGCTTGGTCAGACTCCTCGTGTACTTAATAAGGGATTTAAATTTCTTCTCTGTCTTTGGCTCGGCTGTACCAGACTTCTTGAGTTCCTCGATTATTCTTATCACAGTTGCTTTGTCTATCTTAAACTTGGTCAAAAGTTCCTTGGCCTCACCTGGAGATTCTAGTACTGAGAGGAAAAGATGCTCGGTCGAAACAAACTCGTCCCCAAGTCCTTGAGAGATCTTCGAAGAAGTGTCAATAATATTGGCCAACTCTGGTGTGAGGTAGATCTGATATGAGGGTGAGAGGGTCTGAGAGGACTCTCTACTCTCTATTGCTTCGAGCACATTGTCGGTCAGAAGGATGGAGTCGATGTCGAGCTTGTCGATAATAGAAATAACCATACTCTCCTCCTGAAGGATCAGAGCTGCTAAAAGATGAATGGGATTAACATGGTTCTGTCCACGCTCAATAGCGAGCTCGTGAGCTCTTCTTATCGCCTCTTTGGCCTTCGTCGTAAAATGGTTGAATGGTGGCATATTGTTTTGTAATCTCTGTTACGAGTTATTAGCAATAAATTCCTTGAGCGAACTGATCGATGTGTAAAGCCCTTGAGTTATCGATAGGTCCGTGTTTGAAGTCTTTAGCCCGACGAGCTCACCGGTCAAATTAAGTAGTGGTCCTCCTGCTGTCTCGATGCCTTTTATATCAGTCTCTGCAAACCCGGTAGCGATATTCAGCGAGAGGATCCTACCTACATTAATAGCGTTTCTCTCGCTTCCTTCTATAGCTACAACTGTCTGACCGAGCTTTGGATCTGATTCTGAGAGAGTAACTGTCGAGAGAGAGCGAAGCTTGGAATCATCTGCGATAAGTCGGAAGAGGATCATACTACCTGTATAGCTCACCTTGTGTATTGTTGCCGAGAGTTCAGACCCGTCAGAGAAGACTACCGTATAATTCCCTGTCTGGATAATGTCTCTTCTATCAGAGAGCACAAGACCCTGCTTATTAACCACAACACCTAGCCCATAAAAACGCTGAACTCCATCTGCACCATTTGGAGATTTTATTCGAACTACAGCCTTAGTGTTGTTCTCAACAGCCGAGACTATCGCATCACCCTCTTTGACAATGGTCACTTCCTTAACCGTACCTCCTCCTGATGGAGTGGTCACTCTTTCGACAGTGCGCTCAACTACTCGGTCAATAGTCTGAGTTACTCCTTGTGGTGCCTCGGCTAAAAGAGAACTCGTAATAATCCCGGTTGCAATCGAAGTTATAAAGCTCACCAAAAGCGTTAGTAGGACGATTTGGGTCTTTGTAAGATCTTCCATCGTTGTCATAAAACCCATTATAACACAACGTCTTTCAAGATTCTAACTACTTTTTTTATCTCACTTTCTGTAGTTTTTGGGCTGAAGGAAAAGCGTATCGCATCAGTATCTCCATCGCTCTTTCTAAAGAGGCAGGCACTCCCTGTAGATACTGCCACACCTTTAACATCCAGTTTGATAACCAAGAACTCATGTAGGGCACCCCTCATACTCAAACTCACAATACTTGGAAGACTCCCGACCGGAGAATTAATTATTGCTTGGGGTACCAAACTCTTAACTTCGCTTAAGAATAATTCTTTCAATTTGGAAACTTTGGCGAAGTTCTTCTCTCTGTCTCTCTCACACTCTTCGACAACCTCTACAAATTTCTGAATTGCCTCTACATTCTCTGTACCACTCCTTAGACCGAACTCTTGTCCTCCGCCAAAGATAATTGGTTTTATCAATACATTACTTCGAACGATAAGTGCCGAAACGCCCTTAGGCCCAAGAAGTTTAGATGTATCGAGAGTCACTAAGTCACATCCAAGTTTGGGGAAGTCAACAGACAGATAGCCTAGTGCCTGAGTGGCGTCGGTGTGTACTAGTGGGTACTTGGAGTTGTTCTTGCTTCTTATATCTCGAACCAACCGTGCAATCTTTGGCAACTCGCTTACACCACCCGTGTGACTGTTCGCATAGACTATTGAGATCAAAACTGTATTCTCTTTGATCGATTTCAAAACGGTATTTACATTCAATACCCCATCTTCTAACTCAATGACAGTGACCTCCCCACCTCGTCTCTCTACCTCTTTGGCTGACTCACTCACCGCACTGTGCTCTACACTCGAGATAATGATGTGAGGTTTATCCATATTTACCCTCGCAGCCTCAAACACACCCAAAATCGCCAAGTTGTCGGACTCTGTACCACCGCTTGTGAAGACCACCTCCTTCTTCTGTACCTTAAGGAGCCTGGCTAGACGCTCACGAGAGCTCTCTAATATCCTTTTGGCCCCAGCTCCCTCCTCATGTATTGCTGATGGGTTATCCCTACCACCCGCAAAATCCAAGAAAATTCTAGCTCTTTTTAATATTCCCATTGACTCATTCTAGAAATAAAGCGTGATTTTGCAACTTTTTTGTGCTAAAGTGCCCCTACTATGAAATCTAGAAGGCCACCAGTCGTAGCAATAATGGGACATATCGACCACGGCAAGTCGACTCTGCTTGATTACATCAGGAAGTCGAACACTGTCGACAAAGAAGCGGGTGGGATCACTCAGCATGTCTCTGCATATGAAATAGTACACACAGACGGTGATGGCATAATGAATAAGATTACATTCCTTGATACTCCTGGGCACGAGGCATTCAACTCTATTCGTGCACGAGGTGCCAAAGCAGCGGACATTGGTGTTCTTGTCGTCTCAGCAGAAGATGGAGTCAAACCTCAAACTATAGAAGCTCTAAAAAGAATTCGTGAGGCAAATGTACCAATGATCGTCGCTATTACTAAGATCGACAAACCTTCGGCAAACATCGAGATGGCAAAACAATCTCTCGCGGAGAACGACGTCTTCGTTGAGGGTTACGGCGGCGATGTGCCAGTGGTGGCATTATCCGCTAAATCTGGCGTTGGTATAAACGACTTCCTAAACCTAGTGCTTCTCTTGGCTGAGGTGGAGAACTGCACTGGTGAGGAAGACCGTCTAGGCTCTGGAGTGATCATAGAAAGCAGACTCGATCCAAAGAAAGGTATCACTGCAGTAGGGGTGCTCAAGGACGGTACTATAAAGACCGGACAGGTAGCTGCGTCTATAGGCACTATTGCACCACTAAGATTCATTTTGGACGCAACGGGGACCAAGATCGACTCACTCACCTTCTCCTCTCCAGTACAGATAATTGGCTGGGACCGTCTACCTCTAGTCGGTGCAACATTTGAAATATTTGAGAACAAGCCGGCCGCACAGTTTTATGCCGACTCTGAAGCCATCAAGGCCCACATACCTAAAAGCGAGATGTCTCAGGCAAATACAGAAGATGGCTCGATATCTCTACCTATAATCATTAAAGCAGACGCCGCAGGAAGTCTTGAAGCTATCAAATATGAACTAAGCAAAATTAATAAAGATAAAATTTCTATAAAAATAGTTAGTGCAGATGTCGGTACTATTAGCGAGGGTGACGTAAAGACGGGCATGACCACACCGGGAACAATAATCTTCGGCTTCAACACCAAGATCGATCCTCAAGCAGGTGCACTTGCAGAGCGTACAGAGACTATCTCGATCGAGCTATACGACATTATCTACAAGCTGACCGAGAGGGTCGAGGAACTTCTAAATGAGAAGGCACCCAAGTTTGAAACAGAGGAAGTAATGGGTAGAGCGAA
Source organism: Parcubacteria group bacterium (assembly GCA_035438685.1). GTDB lineage: Bacteria > Patescibacteriota > Minisyncoccia > Phycocordibacterales > Zambryskibacteraceae > JAIFWN01. The sequence goes on from DAORIT010000021.1 coordinate 5,951, forward strand.
AGTTCTAAAGTGCTTTAGTAAGACAAAGGATAAACAAGTATTAGGTGCCCGAATGGAGTCAGGACTATTCGAGGGTAAATCTAACTTCCGCATCATTAGGAGAGAGGAGGAAGTCGGCCGAGGTAAGGTCAAAGAACTTCAGCAATCTAAAGTTGTGGTAGATAGCATCACAGAAGGTAGTGAGTTCGGTATGCTCGTCGAATCTAAGACAGAGATCGCTCCAGGAGACCACCTTGAGAGAGTTGTAATGGTTACGAAATAAAATGCGCCAGATCAAACACGATAAAGTAGAAGAGACTATACACCGCGAGGCTGCTAAGTTTATTTTGGAGAACTCTGGTAACTCGTCTCTCATTACAGTCACGCGTGTGACTCTCAATCCATCTGGCAAAGACGCTATCATCTACTTCACCACACTGCCTGAGAGTGAGGAAGATACTGCTAAAAAATTCCTAGACAGAAAAGCACCTGAGTTCAAGGATCACATGATGCATGAGTCTCGCATTGGCATAATACCCCACCTCCGCTTCCAAATAGACTATGGCGAAAGGAACCGCCAAAGGTTGGATGAGATTGGTAAGGATATACAGGCATAAAAGCTGTTTTTTTGATAAGGTAGTGTATACGGCCTAGTCGCCAAGTAGTAAGGCAACTCTCTGCAAAAGAGTTATACGGCGGTGCGATTCCGCCCTAGGCCTCAATCGGAAACAAGTTTCCGAGTATGCCCGAGTGGCGGAATTGGTATACGCGCACGACTTAAAATCGTGTCTCGCAAGGGATGTGGGTTCGACCCCCACCTCGGGCACAAGCAGATAATTCTGCTTTTGTGTGGTGGTCGAAAGCCGGAGCTATGTCGAGCGAGCACACGAGATTGCGAGGCGGGGTCGCGACCAAGGCGAGTGACGACGAGCCGAGAGTTGTGACCGACCCCCACCTCGGGCACAATGCGGGTATGGTTTAGTGGTAGAATGCGACCTTCCCAAGGTTGAGACAGGAGTTCGATTCTCCTTACCCGCACAAGGTGTTAATATATATACATGAGAGAATCAGGAGAATTCCCACTTATACCAGAACCAGCACCACAAGAAGAGACACGTGCTAACCGTCTCGAGTCTTCAGATTTAAATATCAGTGAAGTGGAGGATTATATAAAAAGCACTAAATTTGAGGACAAAGAAGAGTTGGAGGATGTTTTATTGAAACAGTTCAACATGGGCAAGAGAGAGAGTTACTCGGATATCCAGCTTGGTATGACAAGAGTTATAAAAGCAATTGGGTTCGGTAAAGATAGGAGGATCATCGAAGACAAACCATTGTCCGGCAAAGAGCCAGAAGCAGACTCAATTATTGGTATAGAGACAATAGACGGTAATAAGTATTATCTGATGATATTTAAGGTCACTAACCGTAATCAAAAGTTTAGATACGAATACATTCTAGGAGCAAAATAGTATTGAAAGTGTATTAATTTTCCGTTATAGTTTCATTTGCCTGCACCCTTAGCTCAGCTGGTAGAGCAGATCCCTCTTAAGGATAAGGTCGAAGGTTCGATCCCTTCAGGGTGCACATTGGGCGGGTGGTGAAATGGTAGACACGCTTGGCTTAGGACCAAGTGCCGCAAGGTGTGGAGGTTCAAGTCCTCTCCCGCCCACA
>DAORIT010000022.1:0-7329 GCA_035438685.1 Parcubacteria group bacterium
TGTTTGCATCTGCAGAACCTGATACTGAGTTGATGGTGTCACCAAGTGAGTTCTCTGCAATAACATTTGTGGTGTTTCCAGTGAAGGAAGCATCGAATGTTGCTTGAACCGCATTTGCTGAGCGAACGTCAACTGCGAGTGTGAAGGTTCTTGTAGTACCAGCTGGGATGGTGTAATCGATGTCAGTGAAATCTGCATCTGAACCAGTCAAAGCTGCTGAAGCAAGAAGCTGTCCACCTGTACCGTTACCTACGTATAGGTAAGAAGTAGAAGCGGTTGCACCTGCTGTTGCTGATGCTGACTTGGTGATAACAAAGTTCTGAAGATCAGTAACCTTGATAGCATCCTTCTCAGCTCTTACATCGAAGACCATGAGGACAACCTTGTCAGCCTCATTGTCGCTTGAACCACTAGCTGCAACGATCTCTCGTGAAGATGGGTTTGAGCTGTTTGCAGAAACAGTGAGTGATGCACTATCAGTCAAGCTAGATGCAAATGTAACTGACTTAGTTACATCTGTATCAAGAGCTGGAGAGTAGAGATCAATACCTGCTCCGTCGATACCTCTAACACCGTTATCCGCTAGGGTAATGGTGTATGAAGTAAGGTCACCAGAATCGATGGTGTCCTGAACGTCAGCCTTGATCATGTAGTTGCGTGTTGCATCCTTAGCCACAACTGAGCTGAAGCCAGTCATAGTAAGTTCGTACTCGTTCGAGCCGTTTCTAACAACAGTACTGTTGTTAAGGTCAGCTGAAGCAAGAGTCTTACCTGCATCATCAACTAGGTAGATCTTGGAAAGAATATCTCTGTAAAGAGTGTTTGTTGTTCCAAGGTCAATCTTAACTCTCTGGATAGCGATGTCAGAAAGGTCTGCCTCTGCCTTGAAGCCGAGAACAGTAACCATATTCTCACCCTCGTATAGAGTTGAGTTAGATACTGGAGCTGAGGTAACTGTAAGAGTACCTTCAACACCTGGGGTGGTGATAGTACCAGAAACAGTTCCACCAGTGGTTGTACCACCAGTAGTTGTGCCTGCAACTGAACCAGTGAACTTAGCCCTTGAAAGAGGACCGAAGTAACCAGTAGCTGGAAGACCAACTGCAGCTTGCCACTTAGCAACTGCTGTCTTTGTAAGAGCACCGAAGTAACCTGGAGCTACACCTGCAGGCATCACCAAGTATCCACCGGATACTAGTGAGTTCTGAAGTGCAACTACCTGTGAGCCAGTAGAACCGACTGTAAGGTCAGAAGTGATGGCTGAAGATGCTGAAGCACCGCCAGACATAGCTGAAAGCTGTGCCATAAGCGCAGCGATTTGTGCCTGGAGCTCAGCAACTGATTGTGCAGCTACAGGTGCGGCGAAGCCGAGAACCATAGCAGCACCTGCTGAGAAACCAGCAAGTCGTGCGATTGAATTTCTTGTCATTATTTAATTACTATTTCTAATTGCGTTTCGCTTTCCTGATTATTTCTAATAATGTTCAGGTGACGAAACGTCTGTTAATTGCCGGCAACGGTTAAGCCTTTGCCGGCAAGCTCGTCTAAGTGAGCCAAACTTTTGTTTGCACTAGTTAATTATATAGAGCTAAGGCCTTTCGACCCAAATCTATGTGTGGATAACCACAGTTAATCAGCTAGTAAAACTGGGCTCAATTATACACATTTTGACCCTTTAAGCAAGGGAGTAACGGCTCCATCTCTTCTCCCCCTCCTTCTTCAAAACTCCATCCTTAACAAGAGAGAGTAGCTCTCTTTGTATTGTCTTCTCACTAACACCCTCTATATGAGGAGTAATGTCCTTTATCATGATCTCTGGCTTCTTCTTCAAGAGATTTAGTATGGCAGACTGTCTACCATTCTTCTTCAAAGCCACAGCGCCGTCCTTTACAGGCTCTGACTTAACTACATCACGGACAATCTTGTCCTTAAGAGTTTGCAGTTCGTTAGGTCTTGGCAGATAGTTAGTTACAGACTTTTCTTCTGGCTTGTTAAGGACTTCCTTAGCGACAAAAACTGGTTCCTCGTGGGTCTCTATTTTCTTAAGCATTTCCCCTAGTGACTCTGTCTTAGGTAGGAGGTTGCCAAACTCACGATGAATAATTTCATGGTTCATGTCGGAAATTAGGCCAGCATTCTTAGATACAGTAAGGAGACTCATGATTTCTTGCACAAGAGAACGACTCTCCTTAACAGAGAGAAGCTTGGAGCCAAGATCTCTTAGACGCCACTTCATTGGCTCAAGATCACTAAAAAAGCTTGTTAGGAGATAAAGGGCACTTATTAGTTTTTCTGTCTTTTTGTGTTCTATATTCATGTCTTTTAACTGTCTTTTACTCAATGTCCATTATAACATGAAATGTCCTTTATTGCAAGCTTTTAAGACATAAGAAGTATAGGACAAGTAAGAGACAGATCGCAATAGACATGGGCATCTTTTTAATGCGGAAAGTGCTCTAAAACGTTGTGATATAATGCTTATATAGAAAGCTCGATAAATGGCCAAAAAAGAGAGAAAAAACCGAAAGGAGGACGTGAGTGGGTCGTTCCTAAGCTCACTATCTGAGGAGACGAGAAACGCTATTTTCGGCGTAGGCTCGCTTGTCCTAACCATTCTCCTATCTATGGCAGCATTCGGCGTTGGGGGGCCTGTGGGAGGCTTCGTATATAAGTGGCTCTCCTTCCTCTTTGGGGTTGGATACTATCTTATACCCTTAGTATTCCTACTCCTTTCAATCTCCTTCTTTAGAGCGCACGAGAAGAACTTTGCCCTACCTCAGACAATTGGCTCAATACTATTTTTCTTCTCAGCACTTGGAGTGGTTGGAGTGCTTTTGCCTACTAAGGGTGGGATCATCGGGTACTGGGTTGCGAAGCCTCTGCTCTCTTTATTCGCGGTCTACCTCTCCCTCATCATACTTATTGCACTCATAGTAGTGTCCTTACTTGTCATTTTTGATACCTCGATCAAGGTTGACCTAATGAAGTGGACGAAAAAATTACTAATGTTTAAAGAAAAGGAAAACACCGACACACTACTCCCTGTTGAGAATGTAGCTATTAAAGAAGCTGTGGACAAACTAGGAACAAATGAGACAGATAATAAACCAGAAGTTGAACCAGTGATCAAGAATTTTAATACCAAAAAGAAAGATGAAATGGACGGCTTCGCACCAATTACACTCAAGAGCTCAGGCAAAGCTTGGACACCTCCCCCACTCTCCTTACTTGAAAGAGACAAGGGTAAGCCAGGGGTCGGAGACATCAAAGCAAACGCTAATATTATTAAGAGGACACTTCAGAACTTCGGCATCATCGTCGAGATGGATGAGATCTCTATCGGTCCATCTGTTACTCGGTATGCTCTAAAACCAGCCGAAGGTGTGAAGCTCTCGAAAATCCTTGGTCTCCAGACGAACCTTGAGCTCGCTCTCGCAGCGCACCCGGTACGTATAGAAGCACCCATACCCGGCAAGTCTCTTGTCGGTATCGAAGTACCGAACAGTGCAAAGACCACTATCGGACTTGGCTCTCTTCTTTCTGAAAGAGAGTACGCAGAGAGTCAGAAGCCTTTACTAGTTGCCCTCGGGAAAGACGTTGCTGGAGAGTCTCACTTCGCAAACATTGCCAAGATGCCCCACGCGCTAATCGCCGGTGCTACAGGAAGCGGTAAGTCTGTAACAATACACGCCATAGTTACCTCTCTTCTATACAGGAATCCCCCAGAGAATATGAAATTCATCATGATCGACCCAAAGAGAGTTGAGCTCACTCTTTACAACAAGATCCCCCATCTCCTCACCCCTGTTATCACTGATGCTAAGAAGGCAATACTTGCCTTGAAGTGGGCCACAAAAGAAATGGAAAGAAGATATGAAATACTTGAAAAAGAGTCAGTGCGCGACATCGACTCATTCCACCAGAGTATGAAAGAGGGAGAGTCTATGCCCTTCATCGTAATTATTATCGACGAGTTGGCAGACCTAATGCAGGCATATCCTCGGGAACTTGAAGCTGCCATCGTCAGATTGGCCCAAATGTCTCGAGCTGTGGGTATACACCTCCTCCTCTCGACCCAGAGACCTTCGGTCAACATTATTACTGGTCTCATTAAGGCCAACGTCCCCTCTCGTGTTGCTCTCCAAGTAGCATCCCAAATAGACTCACGCACTATCCTTGATGCGCCAGGTGCTGAGAAACTCTTAGGCGCAGGAGACATGCTCTGGTTATCGGGAGAACGTGGCAAACCCACTCGCCTACAGTCTGCATATATCTCAGAAACTGAGGTAAAGAAGGTGGTGAAATACTTGGTCGACAATTATGCAGATGAACTCACAGAGGAAATTAATTTTAGTAACGAAAATACTTCGAATGCCATCTTCTCTGCCACTCTAGACTCTGATCCAAGTGATGATGACGAACTATATGAGGAGGCGCGAGAGATAGTAACCCAAACCGGCAAGGCCTCAACCTCCTTCCTCCAAAGGAAACTCCGTATCGGTTACGCTCGTGCTGCTCGTCTTATCGACATCTTGGAGGAGAAAGGGGTTGTCGGCCCAGGCTCAGGCGCTAAACCCAGAGAGGTTATAGGAGTATCATCTGACGGCGGTGCAGAGGGCTTCGGTCAAGACGAAGAATAAATGAAAAAGATACTGATAATAGGCTTCTTTGTCATTCTTGGAATATATGTTGTGTTCCAGGGTCGGTTTATCATCTTTGGGCCTGAGATCAGTATCGAATTGCCCAAACATGGCAGTATTGTGGATACGGGGCCCATAACAGTAAGTGGTAAGGTGAAAAACATCTCATACCTCTCCCTAAACGACGGGCAGATTTATACCGACAATGAAGGCTATTTTGAGGAAAAATTGATAGCTCAAGACGGAACGAATATAATTAAGATCACTGCCAAAGACCGGTTTGGCCGAGTGAGAGAGAAGCTGATCGAAATACAAGCCAGATAAAGAATAAAAAATGAAAAAACCAAAAACACCAAAACCGCCAAAAGAAATGGGAGAAAGAAATGAATCCAAAAATATTGACTCCACACTTGATGCTATCAAGATGAAATTCGGTGAGGACTCGATCATGATGCTTGGTGCCAAGCCAAGAGTTGGGATCGACTCTATATCCACTGGATCCATTGGTCTCGACGCTGCTCTTGGCGTGGGCGGACTCCCTCGTGGACGCATTATAGAGATCTTCGGTCCAGAATCTTCTGGTAAAACCACACTCTCTCTCCATGTTATCGCTGAAGCACAAAAAATGAATGGTGTTTGTGCCTTCATTGATGCCGAACATGCCATGGATCCCGATTATGCACAAAGACTTGGCGTAAAGATCAACGAACTTCTCATCTCTCAACCAGACACAGGCGAACAAGCACTAGAAATTGTTGAGTCACTCGTTCGTTCAGGCAAGATGGATGTAATCGTCATCGACTCTGTTGCGGCTCTAACTCCTAAAGACGAAATTGAGGGCGAGATGGGAGCACACCATGTGGGCAAGCAAGCAAGGCTCATGAGCCAAGCACTCCGTAAGCTCACCGCTATCGTTGCTAAGTCGAAAACTATAGTGATCTTCATCAACCAGATTCGTATGCAGATAGGAGTGATGTTCGGCAACCCCGAGACTACCCCAGGAGGTAAGGCGCTCAAATTCTACACTTCAGTCCGTATTGATATAAGACGTATTGCCCAGATTAAGAAGGGCGAGGAAATAATGGGAGGTCGCATAAGAGTGAAGGTGGTAAAGAACAAGGTCGCTCCCCCATTCCGCCAAACTGAGTTCGACTTAATGTACAACGAAGGAATCTCTAGAGAAGGAGAAATGATTGCTTTGGGAGAAAAGATGGGACTACTCAAGAAAAGCGGTAACTCATATGAGTACGGTGATGTGAAGCTCGGTAGGGGTTACGACGCTACACGCCAGTTCCTAAGAGAAAACAAACCAATCGGAAACCAGATTATGAAAGAGATTAGACAAAAGTTGAAGGAGGAGTAGAATGTCAGTCCTATGCTTGAATATAACGAAATAACAGAGAGGAAATACATCGTGTTTGAGAACGAGCCTTACGAAGTACTCTCCTCACACGTCTTTCGCAAACAACAAAGAAAGCCTGTGAATGCTACCAAGATGAGGAATGTTCTTACCGGACGCATCGTCGAACACTCATTCCATGTTTCAGACAAGGCTACTGAAGCAGACATTAACAAAAAGGAGGTCAAATACCTTTTTACCAACAAGGGTGAGTACTGGTTCTGCGAGCCAAACAATCCATCTAAAAGATTCGAACTCCCAGCTGAACTTATTGGCGACGCTGGCAAGTTCCTTAAGACAAACATAACAGTAGACGCCCTACTCTACGATGATGGGTCAGAAGACGGCAAGATCATTGGTCTCAAGCTACCCATCAAGATGGAATTGAAGGTTGTTGAGGCTCACCCTGCTGTTAAGGGTAACACTGCCCAGGGAGGCACTAAGGCAGTAGTACTAGAGACAGGAGCCGAGATCCAAGTACCCATGTTTATAAACGAAGGTGATATAGTCAGAGTGAATACCGAAACTGGTCAATACACTGAAAGAGTTTAATATAAAAAGAGCCCCTCTCGGGGCTCTTTTTGTTTATCTAGATATGTAAGGAAGGAGTCCCATGAAGCGTGCTCGCTTGATGGCAACCTCTACAGATCTCTGGAAGCTTACTGGCAAACCACTTCTCTTCCTAGACTGGATACGAGCGTGTGGAGTAAGGAACTTCCTTAGAGTATCAGCGTCCTTATAATCTATCTTTTCGTAATTAACTTCTGGGTTTTTCATTTTAATTTATTTTTTACTCGTAGTGAGCTCGTCGAACTAGAATGGGATGTCATCTAGACTAATACTCTCCTCTGGATAGTCGATGGTCTCCATGGGTGGGATACTACTCTTATCATCATCTTGCTTGGCTGGAGATGAGGTAGAAGCAGGCGCACCAGACGATCTTGGACCGAATTGTACCCTATCGGCCACAATCTCGGTTCTATAATTCTTCTTACCGTCTGGACTGTCCCAACTTCTTGTCTGCATTCTACCCTCAATGAGAGCAGAAGAGCCCTTGCGAAGGAACTGAGAGACGATCTCGGCCTGCCTGCCGAAGACCACAATGTTGTGATAATCGACCGACTCTTGCTTGGCACCGTTCTTATCCTTCCACACTCTGTTTGTGGCGAGTGAGAAGCTGGTAACCTGGATACCTGAGGGCAGAGACTTCATCTCTGGGTCTCGGGTCAAGTTACCTATGACCATGGCTTTGTTTAGATACATGACTATTGTGGTTGGCTACTAGTAGAT
>DAORIT010000023.1:0-7043 GCA_035438685.1 Parcubacteria group bacterium
TCTCTTAGCCTCTCATTCTTGATTAGACGCTCTACGGCCTTGGCTATGCTTATAGGGTCTCTAGGAGGCACAAATAGGCCTGTAGGAGGCTTGTCTCGGCTCTTATCGGGGTCTGTGAGGAAATCGACTATACCCCCTACTGGAGTGGCTATTACAGGCAGTCCCGCTGCCATGGCCTCTATAAAGGAGTTCCCCATCCCCTCTGTAAGAGAGGGTCTGATAAAGACATCTGCCCGGTGCAAGAACTTGGGTATTTCTCTCTGATCTACAAAGCCTATAAATTGGACTCGGTTCTCTACCCCAAGACTCTTAGCCTTCTGCCTTAACTGCTTGTCTAACGGCCCAGAACCAAGGACATGGAGACTCACATCCCTAGACAATAAACTCATCGCCTTGATGATGTCCTCTACACCATTCTTCTTTACCAGTCTTGAGGTTGTAATGAGAACGAACTTTCCATCGTTCTTAATCTTTGCTTCTTTAGATTCAAACTTATTGTAATCAACTCCATTTGGGATCACTTCCACTTTCTCTTTATAACCCATGTCTCTTGCCCAGTCTGCAAGATAATTTGATATGGCATGTATCTTGTCTGCTTTAGTAAATATCTTTTTGAAAATTGGGTAAACGAAGAAAACTTTTCTCTTGATATACGAAAGTGAATCACCCTCCTGAAGAGTAAGAATGAATTTAGTCTCTTTATTAACAAGTTTGAAGAAGAATCCGGCGAAGCCAGCCCAGTTTGCCATTATGCTCCACGCATGAGTATACTTCCTCTCTCTATTCAATCTCCAAGCTTTGAAGAGTGCTAAGAATGGAAAGAGGTTTTTGAATCCTACAATTCTATAGACATTCACATTCCCGATCTTTTCGAAACTCTTATGGTTTTTCTCGAACCTGAGAGTAACCATATCAAACTCAATATCCGTGAGTCGGTCTGTCACTTCTTTCACTGCCACCTCTGCTCCACCGACGAGTGGGTAGTAAGATATGGAAAAAATTAATACTCGTTTGCTTTTACTCGACATCTAAGAGGGCTTTGAGTTCAGCTTCTGGAATTTCTTTTGGTTTCTTTGTTTCTGTTGGTTGCAAATCAACTTTTGGTTCTACCTTAACTTCTATTTTTGGTTCTTGTTTTAGTTGTTGAGTCTCTACCTTATTTGAAGTCTTAATGATTGAAGACAGAGCGTTTCTCAAATCACTAACATTCTTTTCCGAGACAGGTCTCTGATTGTTTGACTTTTGCTTAAGAGTGTCGAGAGTAATACTCTTAAGTGGCTTGAAATCATCTTGAGGAACTATAACTCGTGGTGTGGCTGGTCTCTGTGTTTGCTCAGACACAGGTCTTTGCGCCACAGGTTCTGGTCTTACAAACTCTTGCTTTGGCTTAAAGTCTCGTCTCTCCTCTCGTGGTCGTTCGTCTCTCCTCTCTTCTTTCTTAAAATCATTCCTTTTTTCTCCCTTAGGTGGTTTGGGTAATGGAGCAACCTTACCCTCCTCATGCCAGTCCATGATCTTCTTCTCCACCTCGGCCTTCGGCTCTGCATAAACTCTTCTTGAGTGACGAATGATTTCCTCTACTGAAGATACTTCTGGCTTCTCTATTGGTGGCAAGGTGCTCGCAGAAAAAGGTTGAGAACCTATGCCGTCTATCATTAACTTTAAATAGATTTGGTACGAACCCAGGTTCACTAGGTCCTCTGCAGTGAATACTGGTGCAAACTCTTTTTCCAACACCTCGGCGTCATATGCACCCACTCTAAAGGTGATCATGGTACCAACGTTACCGAAGACTGCCGCCCTAACCTCCTCCTCCATCTGCTCAATGTACTGGTGCGCAATAGTGAGATTAAGTTTGTACTTCCTCGCTTCGGATAGAATGTCAGCAAAAGATTCATTGGCAAAAGATTGAAACTCGTCCACATAAAGATAGAAGTTTGGCAGTTTGTTCAAGTCTGACTCCTTCGTGTCTGCACGACTCATGGCTGCAAGATAAATCTTCGTTATGAGCATAGAACCAATGAGATTGGCATTAGCCTCTCCCACTCTTCCTTTAGAGAGGTTGATAATCATAATCTTTCCCTCATCCATAAGTTTTCTAAAGTCGAATGAGGACTTCTTCTGCCCGATAATATTCCTCACCAAGGGGTTCGCAGTAAACTGCCCAATTTTGTTCTGGATCGCTGGAGTAGCCTCAGCGGCAAATCGTTCAGTGTAGTTGGCAAACTCTTGAGTCCAATAAGTCTTAACTGACGAGTCAGTGACATTTGCTACCACTTTGTCTCTATACGCTTTATCGGTTAGCATCCTGTTGATACCGAGCATGGTTGAGTCTGGATACTCAAGCAGAGCCAAAATAGTATTTTGCAAGATGTACTGCATCCTGTCGGAGAAACTTTCTTCACCGAAAAGCTTTTTGAAGGCACTCATGAGCCCGTTCACCACCAAGTGCCTCTTGTCTGGACCCACATCCTCCATCACGTTAAAAGATATTGGGAAGTCGGTGTCGAACGGGGCAAAGTACACCACATCCTTAATACGTTCAGGTGGCACATACTCAAGAAGTAAGTCTGCTGTCTTGCCGTGTGGGTCAATGAAGGCCATACCTTCATTACCCTTGATATCCTGCACAGCCATGTTCTCAAGCAAGGTCGACTTACCCATACCGGTCTTACCAATAACATAAACGTGCTTAAGTCTGTCCTTGGCCTTGATACCAAAAGCGACGCGTTTGTTCCGAGAGTCGGTCTCGGCGAAGTATGTAATCTTCTCCGGATTGTACATTTCCTTATATTATACAACACAAGCTTGATTTTGGCTTAGATAAAGCTTAATCTTGTCGGAGACCTTATTCCGGAGAATATGAATGTTCGAAGAGGAAGACAAGTTCCCTATCTTGGTTAACCCCAAGGGTTTGGGAAGACACAATGATCTACTTGGCTACATCGATATCACCATGACATGGAGAGACTTCCTTCTGGTGAGACCTGAAGCTGAACAATTTGTATATGCTCTTAATCCACCAGCATGGACACCGCTTCGTGCTCAACCGTTCCAATTCATTCGGAACGAAGATGTTAAGGATCTGCACGAGCGCTGGTCAATGCAGGTTGATATTCTTCTAGCTCTAAAGCCAACCGCTCAATAATGAGCGGTTTTTCTATTCCTTCAAATACGCATCCCGAGTGTACTTATTAGACGCGTCCCACATAAGCCATCCGGTAAGTCCAGAATCATAAGTTGCTTTTATTTGCGCTTGCACCTCTGCTACTCCATAATTCGCACCAAGGTCAAAGTCTTGTAACCAGGGTTTCAACTTAGACGGAGTTGAGGTGGCAACACCAAGTACAATTCTCTGAGCAGCTTCTCTCTTTACTGCACTTTCCATGGAATACTTAACTATTTCATAAGGATGCGTCGCAGGATCACCGAATCCCCCTGTATTCTGAGAATAATGAGACGGGTAGACCATCGGGTAAACAAAATCGAAGTATGGAAGCACCTTCTCAAGTATTTGACCAATACCTAAGTCATCAGGTAAAAGCGTCGCATAGCCGAAGATATCTGCAGAGGTCTTCACACCGGTATTCTTCAAATTCTCATGTAAATAAGAAAAGAAATTCTCTAACATCTCTGACTTAGTAGAAGTGCCGACTGTTAGAGAGTAATGTGCATCGGCCATATTGCCGTCCGATGGGTACCGAATGTAATCAAAATTAATCTCATCAAATCCTAATGCATAACTCTTCTTAGAAAGATCAATGATGTAATCCCAATACTCCTTCGCACCGACATCGATGAATGACAAACCCTTCCTATCCTTCCACACTCCGCCTGACTTTGACTGGACTGCAAGACTTGGATGAAGTTTAGCGTAATAAGGGTCTTGGAAAACTGTTACCCTACCAATTACATAGATACCGCTCTTATGTAACTCTCCCACAAATTCCATCATATCTGTCACCTTACAGCCTGTAGTATCGTTGGCTTGAAGCGACTCATCGTATATAGATATAGTCCCCGAATAATCCTTGATATCGATAATGATGCTATTCAACTCTGTCTCCTCGACAAACTTCTTCATATCACTTCTCCATGAAGGAGTGCTCGCAACACACGCGGACATATATACAGCCTTCATGGGCTCGGGCGTGGGTATATGAGTAACCTTAAACTTTGGCTCTTCTACTATTTTGCTCAGAGATATATCTTCTACAGCAAGCGTATAATCCTTCTTCAAATAATTTGGGAGAGCGAATGCTGTAATACCCAGAAACAATATCCCAAGTAACCCAACCCAAACAAAACCATTACTGTGTTTGTGCACCGGTGTCCTGGTTAGCATTATCAAATTCCCTCTGCGCTTCCTCTGCCATCTTTGTTCTCATCACAGCTTGCCTCTTCTCTGCCTTTGCTTTACGAGTAATGCGTTTATCGACAGAAATAAGGACAGACAGCAGAACAATACCCAAACCTCCAACTACCTGGAAGAAATCCTCCCAAGCTTTAGGGAAGTGTAAGAAAATTGGTTGCAATCCAAGGAAGAAACCAATGAAGAAAATGATTTTACTTTTTGGCATTTTCAATATTATACACGAGAGTTTTGGTATGATATAGTTCTTGCCGAAATGCGCATATAGCTCAGCTGGTAGAGCACACGACTGATACTCGTGAGGTCCTAGGTTCGATCCCTAGTGTGCGCACAAAGATAAAGAAAAAGACCGCAACGAGTGCGGTCAGGGAGTGAGCCATGCCCAGAGAACTGCTCCGACGATCCCGAGGATAACGATCACAACGAAGGCGGGAGCCTTCGAGCTCTTCTCTTCCTCCGGCAGTCCTGCATTGAACTTGCCCTGTGGTCGATCTGCCATAACTACCTCACTGAATGGGTGGTGGCGGGAGCCTAAGTACTAGATTAAGGATCGGCTTGAGGATGTCAACCGAAGAAAATCTTGTAACACGTAAAGCCGATCCAACCTGCTGCATAGATGATACATCCCCAGATGAACAATTTGCCGAGATCCGTCAGAATCTTAGCAGTTCCTTCAACCTGCTCAGGGCGTCGACCTTGACGATACATCTCATCCTCATTCCGGATCACAACTCCTCCATTAGAGATTCTCGAAACAGATTACTCTTTATATAAATGTAGTCAACACAAAACCGCCCGAAGGCGGTTTTGTCTATCATTCTCTGTTTTGCTCCGTTCACCAGTGCTTTCCCGGTGTCATGTTGCATTTTCGGACTTTGCAATAATTGTCCATCATACGCTCAATTGAGGCGCACGATATCGACTCTGTAACCTCTCAATGTTATTGAGAAGATTTTCAAATTGAATTACTCCACGAGCAGCTTCCGCTACCCGTGCCTTGTTACGACTTACTCCCTGTCGATGAGCTTACCGTGGGCAGACAAACGTCTGACTTCGGGTACTCCCATCTCCCTTGAGTTGACGGGCGGTGAGTACAAGACTTGAGAACGTATTCACCGCGGTATAGCTGACCCGCGATTACTAGTAATTCCGGCTTCATGGGGTCGAGTTGCAGCCCCCAATCCGAACTGGCGCACCTTTTCTTAGGATTGGCTCAGGGTTACCCCGTCGCTACCCGTTGTAGATGCGATTGTATTATGCGTGTGGCCCAAGGTATCAGAGGGACATGCTGACCTGGCGTCATCCTCGCCTTCCTCCCCCGTTTGTATAAACGAATTTTGCAATTCGCGCACACAAACGGGGGCAGTCTCGCCAGACACTTGTAACTGGCAACGAGGGTTGCGTTCGTTACCCCACTTAAGGGAACAATTCAAATCACGAACTGACGACGGCCATGCATCACCTGTCTACGAGTCCTTGCGGACGGAATCTATTTCTAGAAGCCTTCACGTAGATTTCTAACCTTGGTAAGGTTTTTCGTTTGTCATCGAATTAAACCGCATAATCCACTACTTGTGCAAGTCCCCGTCTATTCCTTTGAGTTTTAGCCTTGCGGCCGTACTACCCAGGCGCTTCACTTAACGCGTTAGCTTCGCCTCCGAGGGGGTCGATTCCCCCGAAAGCTAGTGAAGAACGTTTAGGGCGTGGACTACCTGGGTATCTAATCCAGTTCGCTACCCACGCTTTCGTGTTTCAGTGTCAGGAATGCGCCAGTGAATTGCCTTCGCTTTTGGTGTTCCCCATGATATCAACGGATTTCACCCCTACTCCATGAGTTCCATTCACCCCTCGCATCCTCTAGTCTGGCCGTTTCCCCTGCAGATCCCGGGTTAAGCCCGGGGTTTTGACAGAAGACTAACCAAACCACCTACACACCCTTTACGCCCAATAATTCCGGATAACGCTTGGGGCACTCGTATTACCGCTGCTGCTGGCACGAGTTTAGCAACCCCTTATTCTTCGAGTACTATCAAAACTTTCTCCTCGACAAAAGATGTTTACGTCCCAGAGGGACTTCATCCATCACGCGGCGTCGCTCCGTCAGACTTTCGTCCATTGCGGAAGATTCTCGACTGCAGCCACCCGTAGGTGTATGGGCCGTGTCTCAGTCCCATCGGTGGGGGTCAGCCTCTCAGCTCCCCTAGCCGTCATAGCCATGGTAGGCCATTACCCTACCATCTAGCTGATAGCCCGCAGGCCCTTTCCTAAGCGTCTTGCGACTTTGATCCGGAGATCACATCGAGTATTAGCCAATCTTTCGACTAGTTATTCCCGACTTAAGAGGAGGTTCCTACGTGTTACTACCTCGTCTGCCACTAACACAAAATTGATGTAATCGCTTTAGTGTCCGTTTGACTTGCATGCCTTATCCACGCCGCCAGCGTTCATCCTGAGCTAGGATCAAACTCTAAATTGAAATGAACGGAACAAAAAAGAAAACAATATGTATCCTTCTTCGCCCGACTTTCAGTTTGTCCTAACTCTACTCACATCTCGTGTTGCTATTAGAGATGTAAGCGGTTTTATTTTAGAAACATTTGAGAACTTGCTTGTTTCTCAATCTTAACTTCAATTTTGAAAGAACAGGCTCGGACCATTCCGAGCGTGGGGT
>DAORIT010000024.1:0-6290 GCA_035438685.1 Parcubacteria group bacterium
TCAATAACTTAGTTATCTGACCTAATCATCTTCAAGAATACATCTTGAGGTATGTTTACATTGCCCTTACCACGAGCGGCCATCTTCTTCTTACCCTTCTTCTGCTTCTCTCTCAGCTTCATCTTACGAGTAATGTCGCCTCCGTACATGTGCTGAGTCACATCCTTCTTCATTCCTGAAAGTGTTCGGGAAGATATTATTCGTCCGAGTGCTTGTCCTTGAATCTTTAGAGTAAACATTTGTCTTGGCAATATTTTCGAGAGCTTCTCCACGGCGCTCTCTGCCTCCCCCTCTACTTGCCTCCTCGAGATAACTTTAGCGAATGCCGGTACCGCTTCGTCCGCCACCAAAATATCGAGCCTTGTCACATCTGCGTCTCTCTCACCTAATATGTCGTATGAGATAGAAGCAAAGCCGGATGTAGTGCTCTTCAACTTATCGAAGAAGCCTCTCATAAGCTCCCTAAGCGGCATTTGTAGGCTAAGCGAGGTTCTGTCTGCCAAGGTTTGAGTCTCACCCACTTCGGCCTCATGTTCGTACAGGAGTTTCAAAATGTCGCCCAAAAACTTTGGCGGAGTGATGATCTTAGCCTCAACCCAAGGCTCTCTCACATTATCTATTAAGTGATCCTCTGGGAAGAAAGATGGTGTATATATTGTCTCCGTCTTACCATTCTTGTAAGTAACAATGTATGTAATAGAAGGCAGTGTGATGATAAGAGGTAGGTCAAACTCACGCCTTAATCTCTCAGAAATAATTTCTAGGTGGAGCATACCCAAGAACCCACACCTAAATCCCCTTCCCAACACTCCAGAAGACTCCTCCTCGAAGGAGAAGGCCGAGTCCGATAGCCTTAGCTTCATCAAGGCCTGCTTGAGTAGAGTAAAATCGTCTTGGCTCTCGGGATATATAGAGGCCCAGACTACTGGGCGAGCTTTTTGATAACCATCTAATGGAGGTAAGACGCTAGTAGTCAAAGATATGGTATCTCCCACCGACACAATCCCCGGCTCTTTGATACCTGTCACTATGTAACCCGTCTCGCCAGCATTGAGTGACTCTGCTTGAGTCTCCTCTGGGGCAAAGTATCCAACCTCAAGAGCTTGGAACTTCTTATCTGCCACCTGAAAGACCAAGTCGTCCCCCTTCCTCGCGATCCCACTCATAGCTCGGACGAAAACTATCACCCCCTTATGATTAGAATATTTGAAATCAAAGACCAAAGACCGAAAATCTTTGACCCCATCAGTTTTTGGTGCAGGCACTCTCTTAACTATTTCGTTTAAGAGCTCTTTCACCCCCTCACCAGTCTTACCCGAGACCATCAAGATCTCTGATTCATCTACTCCTAGAAGGGTCATAATTTCCTGCTTCACCTCAGCGATGAGAGCTAGGGGCGAGTCGATCTTCGAGATCACAGGTATGATCACGAGTCCAGCATCCTTCGCCATACCTAAGGTCGTCAGTGTCTGCGCCTGGACGCCTTGAGTAGCATCGACAAGGAGAATTGAGCCCTCAACCGCCTTAAGTGCTCGCGATACCTCGTAGGAGAAGTCTATGTGCCCGGGAGTGTCTATAAGGTTAAGTACATACTCGCCAAACTTCATTCTCACTGGCTGCATCTTGATAGTAATACCTCGCTCACGCTCGAGCTCCATTGAGTCGAGGACCTGGTCCTTCATCTTCCTCTTTTCTATAGTATTAGTGAGCTCAAGCATCCTGTCAGCCAGAGTAGACTTACCGTGGTCTATATGAGCAATGATAGAGAAGTTACGTATTCTTTCCATGAGAGTATGAACGCTACACGATTTCTTGGTTCTCAGCAACCGCCTCGACTTTGCCGAACTTCTGATGCAGTGCTTGCCACAATTCTCTAAACTCAACCGACTTAAGTAGCCATAGCACAAACATACCGAAGAGAATACCAAGTATTCCTGCAAAGAATCCTTGACCAAAGATACCAAGCAAGGTCTCTAGATTAAACCAACCTTCAAAAAGATTTAACCCAATATACGAACCTAATCCAACAAAAACCGCAGTAGAAAGCGAAACGAAAAGAGTATGGTATGTCTCTCTGCCAAACTTGCCAAACACCTTCTCAAAGGCTCGCCAATAAACGATACTACTTACAATCATCCCCACAGAGAACCCGAGTGGCAACATCAAGACAACGGTACCCGCAAGATCCTCAACTCTAAGTAATGTACTGATAAATAAGCCAAAAGCCGGCCAGAAGTAAAACAACTTAACAAACAAGTAGGAAATTAAGGCTAAAAATATTGTTGAGAAGATACTAATAAGGAACGGTTTCCTGGTGTGCCCCGCAGAGTAGAAGGCTCTTATAAAGAGTAGAGTCAAACTCTGCGACAATGCAGATATAGCCAGTATCGCAAGTGACGCAGCTGTAAGTCTGGTGTCCGCCCAGTCAAAGTTACCAGTACCCAGCAAGACTCTTACAATCTGAGCTCGGAGAACGACAAACAGAGCAATAATAGGCATCGACCAGAATATGATGTGCCTAACGGTGATAGACATCTGCTCG
This sequence comes from Parcubacteria group bacterium, assembly GCA_035438685.1. Taxonomy (GTDB): domain Bacteria; phylum Patescibacteriota; class Minisyncoccia; order Phycocordibacterales; family Zambryskibacteraceae; genus JAIFWN01. The sequence goes on from DAORIT010000024.1 coordinate 2,543, forward strand.
AGGTAATCCTTAATATTATTTTGAGAAAAGTGTCTAGACAATGTGGGAAAGGCTGCCAAAGAGTATGACACTCCGATGATAGAGAGTGGTACCGAAGAAATGTTTTGTGCAAAGGTAAATATGGATATAGACCCCGCTGTCATAAGCGAAGCCAAAGCTACCAAGAAGACTCCAGAGAGCTGACTCAAGGACAATGTGACTGTTCTAGGTAATGAGTGGAAAATTACCCTCTTGATCGAGACCCACTCAAAAATCTTTAGCTTAGGCATCAACTCCATCTTGATCACAAATGGGATCTGTATTAGTAGATGAAGCACGGATCCGAGCACCACTCCCCAGGCCACACCACTAACTTCCCCACTGCGAGCAAAGGCAAAAATTCCGACAATAATACCTAGGTTATAAAGTACTGGAGCAAAGGCATATACAAGAAACCGGTTATATGCCTGCGTAAGAGAACCAAACAAGTTAGAGACTCCCAAAAATATTGGGGAAAGAAGAAGTATTCTAGACAAATAAACTACCTCCTTCAAAGCCTCTGGCTGAAACCCTTTGAACAGAACTCTCGAAATCTCTGGCATCAACCAGAAGAACACCAGACAAGAAACAAGTATGAAGAAAGAGAAGAAAGAAAATATGTCATCAACAAATTTCTTTACCCTCTCTCTACCCTCTGACTCTCTCTCGATAATAAATGGCACAAGGACCGAGAGTGACACCACTGATGCAAAGGTAACAAATATTAGGTCTGGCACTTTAAAGGCAGCGTAGTAGATATCGAGGTTAGTCGAAGCTCCAAAGTAATGCGCTAAGGATCTATCTCTAACAAATCCCAAAATCTGCGAAATTAAAGAGAAGACAGCAAGCAGGAACGCTGCTTGATGGAGCTTGTGAGTCTCCTTATAGAAGAAACTAAATATCTGTCGAACCATTTACTTTTAGTGGTTTGTCGAACTACTGACCCTTAATAGGGGCGGATTCCTTTTCTTCTTTCTCCTCAGCTTGAGACAATGCAGCCCTACCCGCCTTGAGATTCTTCAACACATCTTTTACCTGAGCATTATCTGGATTAGTCTTAGCGAGATTCTCAAACTGTACAATTGCCTCACTCTTCTTACCCAACTTGTCGAGGGATAGTCCTAGATAATACTGTGCATTCGCATAATCTGGGACAAGCTGTAGTGCTCTTTGTAGCGAATCCACTGCTCCCTTGTAATCACTGTTTGAATACTTCATCACTCCAAGTTGGAAGAGTACCCCGGGGTTATTTGGTAAGAGGAGAGTGCCGGTTTCTGCTGATTCTATAGCTCTATCCAAATTATTTTGATCAATCTCCAACTGAGCAAGGAAGAAGTATGCTTCGGCATAGTCTGCCTTCTTGCTTATAGCCTCGGCTATAAACTCGCGAGCAGCCTTGGTGTTCTTATTGTCTACTTCAAGTCTTGCCATTAGAAGAGAAACCTCGGGGCTTAGTGGATGCTTACTCAAAGCTGATTGGTATGCCACCTTAGCGCTCTCATATGCACCCTCGACAGCAAAAGGTTTGGGGACTAAGGAACTATAGATGTTTCCTAGGGCAACCCAGTTTTGGTAAGTTGGATTAAGGTTAATTGCATTTTGTAGTGCAGCAATACTTGCGGCCAAAGCATTCTGGAATGTTTGCTGATTCTCCTCATCGGTTGCTGTTGTATTCGCAAGCGCTTCATTGGCTCTTCGTAGTTCAACTTGTGACACAGCACTCCAATATGGATCAGCTGGAGAAATGCTAATTGCTTTACCAAGTTCCGATTCTATTTGATCTATAGTCTTCCCTTCGTTCGAATAAACAAGTGCCTTCTGGAAGTGAGTAGCAGCTAACACCTTCTTGCCTGACAAGAAGCCGAATATGGCTACACCCGCAACAGCAACAATCAATAAAAGTAGAGCAATAAACATCTTCACTCGGCTTTGACTAAATGAGTACTCTTTTCTATTCAACACATTTGTTGTCTCCAAAGCTCCGATAAACAAACCCGTAAAGATGAAGGCCAAGGCAATCACTGTTTGTGAAGGAGCATAAGTAAATGCACTAGCCCACAAGAAGAGTGAGACAAAGAAGGTCGAGATAACAATAAATTTGTCCGATCTATTTTCCTGACTCTTTGACAAAGCCTTTATACCGAGCATCAAGTAGAAGATAAAGAATGCAGCCCAAGCTAGAGTACCGAGGATTCCGGTAGTAGCTACTGCTGTAGGTATGAAGCCGAATCCGTATGGGAAGGCTATGTTCCAGAAGGGTGTTGCATTAGTCTCAACTGGCTTACTAAGCAACCACTCCTTGTCGAAAGTGTTTGGACCAGAGCCTAAAACCGGATTCTTGGCCAAAGTAGTCTTAGCAACTATCATGGTCGACTTCAAGTTTGGTCTTACATCACTGTTTACCACCCCTGTAACTTCAGAAATTTTAGTAGTTAGATCCTTACCATTAACACTAGGATTAAGAATAAACACAACAGAAAGTACTAATAGAACAGCCGCCATTCTTACTCCTTCTCTTTTTCTATAAGCGACACCCTCTAATTTCTCCACTGTTCCGAAATAAATCATGAGTATCAGAGCAGAGCAGAGCACCAACATCCAAGCTGTAAAGAAATTAATGATTACAAGTAATACTACAGACAAGAGGAAAAGAATTTTGGTGAAAAACTTAATCCTTTTTGCGAGAGGCAACATCTCGGTCACAAAGATGGTCATCACAGACAAGAGTCCTATAGTTACTGCTAAATCTGTCCAAGCACCTATAGGAGTACCCATCTTGCCGTAGAAGGTGTTTAGCGTAAGCAATGAGTCACCAGTCACAATTTTTATAACTGTAAATATTGCAAGTATAACGAGTGAGGCAAAGAAGAATGTCAGCACCTTAATAAGACTAGAACGATCTCGGAAGATCTGCGCAGATGCAAGCAAAAGAAGAGAGAGGGCAAGGATCGATCCTGCTGTAGTGCTCTCAAGAGCATACCCAAACATAGAGAACATTGGGCTTGCACTCGTGAGAGAGGAGACAATATAAATCAGTGGCAAAGCCAGTACTACTAGTATCAGTTTCGTATCCACAACTGCTACCGACCTCTCCTTAAACATTTTGTAGGCAAGAACCGCAAAACAAACTAGGCTTGCTATAACCAAGATCGAGATCTTTGCCAAACCAAGCGGTATAACCTGAGTAGGCATGAAGAAAATAGGTAAAAGGAATACTAGAGCCAAAAGCACATTGAAACTGATCTTGCTGTCTTGCTGCATTATTTTTAATATTTATTTCTAATGTGTGCATATTTTATCACAAACAAACACCCACCAAGGTTATTGGTGGGTGTTTGGGTGTCTATAAGCCGAATTCTGTATTTCGATAAATCGAAACGATAGCTATTTATCTGGTCTAGGTATCACTACCTAGATCTAGCGGCACTCCCCATAGGGGCACGGCCTTGCATTCAAGTAAGAATTTTGCCGTTTCAGCCGGACTTAACCGGATCGTTTCTGTTCGCATCTCTAGGATTACTCCCGGCAGGAGTTACCTGCTACTCTTGTTGTGTATGAGCATATGCAGACACACACAACTGAATGTTCGGACTTTCCTCCCCACCCGAAGGCAGAGCAACTATCCGACACCTCTATTATTATACCACAATTAAGCTTAATTTCAAATGTTAATAACAACACGGATTATATCCTTATGTCTATGATACAATTTTGAAATGATTTCCAAAAA
>DAORIT010000025.1:0-6285 GCA_035438685.1 Parcubacteria group bacterium
GAGCCAGCTCCCGCGTGGAGACAGGAACGATGATGATTGAGTTACAAAGGGCGGACTCCAGCACATTGGAGTCCGCCCTTATTCGTGTCTATTTTAAATACCCTTCTTTTACCAACAACATTCGCTTCTGTCCCTGTAGTCCGTTGTATCCACCAATCTTTCCATCTGACCTAATCACACGGTGACACGGCACACCTTTCTCAGTGTTCTTGTTTAGAATATTTCCTACTGCGCGAAAGGCTAATGGCTTCCCAGCCTTCTTTGCCACTTCTTTGTAGGTCATCACCTCGCCTCTCGGTATTTTTCTCACCACAGCATAAACAGCATCTTTGAAATTCATGTGAGTATTATAAAAGAAAAAGCCACGAGTTACTTACTCGTGGCGGGTGTCATACCCAGAATCCTCTTGATCAAGTCACTGAGACTCACCCTCGTCTCCTTCGGCTTGACCTCATGCACATAAGGCCTAATGCCATTCCCGAAGTTGAAGAAGACCTCAGCCTTGAACCCCTGATCCCTCAGGTCCTTCGCCAAGCGGAGTGTTTCCTCCTTATCGCCAAACTCTGAGAAATCCCTACGACGCCCATCAGTGCACATTCGTGCCATCTGCCCATGCTCCTCGAAGGAAACATGTCCAAACAGAACCTTGAACCCCTTGGAGTCTGAGTGGATGTACCACCGCTCTTCGCCAATGATCCCAGCCCTTTTCTTTGCAGGCATTCTGCCTCCTATATACGGTTCTTTGCATTTTATAACACATAAATTAAACTTTGAAAAATATCTGGACTTTTGCTATTCTTCTCTAGCTACGGCCCTATCGTCTATCGGCTAGGACACATCCTTCTCAAGGATGGAAGCAGGGTTCGACTCCCTGTAGGGTCACAAATTTAGGTTAGAATGAAGGTATGAAAAAAATATCAATTATCATCATCTTGATATCAATTTTTGCAGTTGGTTACATGTGGTGGCCAGGCTTGATGAGTCAATATCATTCTTTAAACGACAATACTCCCCAGGGTAAGCTTATGTCAGTTGAGAGCTATGTATCGCAGAATATCTCCGAGCTATCGCCCATCAAAGAAGTTTTGGGTGGCAAATTCTACGTGACTGACATTGAAGTACTTGATGGCAGAGGCACAGTGTCGTACGAAGACGGACACATTGCTTATACAGCCGACTTCTCTTACACATCTTCAGACCGCACAGGTCACAACATCACCTCGTTTGTAATTCGTAACTAATTATTTATCAGCCCAGTCGGTTGATTGTCTGACCAAAAGCTTTTCTTTGTACTCGGGCTTGGCCATAAGCTCCTCTACGCACTTCTCCATCCTGGTTCCTTGAGAACCCTTGATGAGGATGACATCTCCGGATTTGATCAAATCTTTCATAAACATACCAGCCTCTAGTGAGTCATCAAATTGAAACACCTTGCTCTCGCTCATACCACCACTCAATGCTGCCTCTGCCGCATATCGAGAGCGAATACCAACTGTTACTAAAATTGTTGCTGACTTAGAAGCTCTTTCACCCATCTTCTTATGCTCGTCGACAGTATAGCGACCAAGCTCGAGCATGTCGCCTAGAATTGCGATCTTTCTGTGACCTCGACCTATCTTAATCGACTTCAAAGTCTTGAGTGCTTCTTCTAGTGCTACTGGAGAGGAGTTATATGAGTCATCGATCAAGAGCGATCCCTTAAGACCATCGAGTAACCTCATCCTACCTGGCGTAGGGTGCTCTGACTTAAATGAGCTGGCAGCCAACCTTACATCTAAGCCAAGATCCTTAACAACAAGTAATGCCACTAAAACATGAGAAATATTTTGCTCGCCTAGAGTATCTGCAAGTGTAATCCTGTGTGACTCGGTATCCCCTATCAATACATTAAATTCTATACCGTGAGGAAGCTTCTGCTCATCATAAAGAATCTGATAATCACTAGAGCGAATATCGCTACCCAACTTCTCACCAAAAAGAAGTATCTTCTCCTCACACAAACTCTTGTACGCCATTACATCCAAATCATCTGCATTGAGTATAAGTGTGCCACCTGGTTTAAGTGCCTTCACCAGATTGCCCTTCTCCTCAAAGAGATACTCAGGAGCACCAAAAGCCTCAACATGCACAGGTACCTTGGACAGCTTTGTAACGATAGTTATATCGGTTTTGAGCCACTTGGTAATCATGGCAATATCACCTGGTTTGTCGGTACCAACCTCTAACACCAGCCACTTTGGGTACGGAGACTTGAAAAAAAGCATCACCAGTCCATCAACTATTACCCTTAACCAACCCAACATGTCTCGTCCTGGGTTATCGCTGTCTAAGATGGTTAACGGGATACCAAGCTCACTGTTAAAACTTTTTTGACTCTTCCTGACACTTTCAAACCTAGAAAGTGCAGTATAGACAGCATCTTTGGTGGTGGTCTTACCTACAGTACCAGTAATACCAATTATCTTTGGTTTGTATTTCTTTATAACAAGATGAGATAGTTTGTGCAGCACAACAACCAGAATCTGCTTGAGGATTTCTTTCATTTTAGTCTAGGGTAGCTTTAGGTGGCATCTCTCTGTCTGGCGGGATATTGTAATAGTTTATCAGAAATTTAGTGAGGTTTATAAAGCTATCTGTAAGAGTCTCAGATGCATATTGCACACCTTGTGGGTGGAAGGTGTAGAGGAATACTAGAAATTTTGCGTCATATGATGGGAAGTATCCAAAGAATGAATGTAAGTAGTGGTCAGCATAGTATCCACCGCCGCTAGGGTTCGCAATTTGTGCGGTACCAGTCTTTGCCGCTACAGAATATTTGTCGAGCCTAACCTTGCCATCACGAAGAGCGGTGTCGACCACCTCAGTAAGCATTCTAGAGATTTCTTCTGTAGTGCCGGGCTTGAATATTTGTTTGCCTTTAGGTGGAGTAACATCTTTTGTAATACCAAGCTCATAATCTATCTTCCTTACCAAATGTGGAGTAGTGAGATACCCACCATTAGCTAATACCGAAAGAGCCCGAACCATCTGTATGGGTGTATACGCCACTCCCTGACCGAATGAGGCCTGAGCATACTCTAGATCTCTTGGAACACTAAGGTTAGCAACAAGCGATTTACCCTCATTAGGTAAATCAATACCAGTAGTAGATGCTAAGCCATATGAGAGCATATAGTCTCTAAACTTGCTGTTACCCATTTTCTCCACTACGAACGCAGCCCCCGTGTTCAGTGACTTGCTCAAAACTAACTGCATAGGGACTTTCGTGCCATATGACTTCTTGTCGAAATTACAAAAGGTCTTCTTGTCCAAAGTCTTGCACCCAGGATCGTTGAAGGTCGTCTTCCTAGTAACTGCACCTGAGTCAAGTCCTGCTGCCATAGTGAGAGCCTTCAAGATAGATCCCATCTCATACCTATCTTCAACAAGTTTATTTGAAAATACTCCAACCGATGAGGCACTTGAAGGAGTGTTCGGATCGAAGGTTGGGTTAAGTGCCATACCAATAATGGCCCCAGTCTTTGGATCAACTATTATCCCTCCAGTAAACTCAGAATTATATTTTTCTTGAATGTTACCGAGCTCTTCCTCAAGCATAGCTTGAACTGTTGGCTCGATAGTTGTAATGATATTACCCTCAGGACTAACACCGGGTGTGATGGACTTCTTGATATCAGAGAAAACCTCGGCAAAAAAGTTCACAAAGGCTTTATCTCCACTCCTTACCAACACCTCCTCATACGACCTCTCTAGACCATATCTACCTTTATACTCGTTGCCGCTCTCGCCTCCGAAACCCATAAAGCCAAGTGCGTGAGCAGACATCTCACCCCCTGGGTAGATCCTCCAGTCCTCCTTATAGACATCAAGGCCTGGGATATTAAGGTCGCGAATCATTTCTGCTGACTCTCTGGGGAGCTTCTTCGCTAGCTCTTCGTATGGGTCGTAGTCTCTCGAAGCCTTGGAATCCCAAAAAGATTTCTCTATTTCATAAACTTTGCTTAACTTCTCGAACACCGAATCCGGATTAACTCCTTGTAGCCGAAAAAGTTGTGGGTTAATAGCCAGGATGTAACCACTTTTGACCGATGCTCCCGGTACTAGATCTCCACTCTTGGTAGTGAAAAAGATTGACCCTCGGTCAAAATAATTGGTGCCCTCTACATACTGGTGGTCTGCCTTAGCTCTGTAGGTCTCAGTATTAACTACCTGAACAGTATAAAGTTTGCCTATAAGTATCAAAGCGAAACCGATAGTTAGAAAAGAAAGAAATCTAAGTCGCCCTTGGTGCATACCTACATTCTATCGTCCTTCTGTATTAAGTGTAAGCGAATTACTGATTCGAGAGATATAAATTGGATTACGAACCTCTTTGAAACCGTACGAGAGTGCAGTCTCGAGATCAACATCATTCTTCTCGCCAATCATAGCGAACTCAAGCTCACTCACACGAGTTGCCAAGGTGCTACTAGACTCAACGATATTCTTCTTAGCAATAGTGTGATTAATAGTGGCAAGTACCGCATAGCCATACACCCCTAGTGACAAACAAATAGTAATACTAAATATCCAAAACATTCTTACTCGTGTATCTATTGAAATTGTTTTAGTTTTGGATTGCATTTTTTTCGATAATTCTTAGTTTGGCGCTTCTAGATCTTGGGTTCGCATCCACCTCCTCGTCACTCGGGGTAATGGGCTTTTTAGTGATTAACCTGGCTTGACCTGATTTAGCTAGGTCGCGCATAAAGTTCTTCACTATCCTGTCCTCAAGGCTGTGGAAGGAAATGACAGCGAGCCTGCCCTTGTCTCCCAAAGCGTTGAAAGCCTTGGTCAGACCCTCTTCTAGAGAGGCGAGTTCTTCATTAACAGCAATACGGAGGGCTTGAAAGGTCTTCGTTGCTGGATTGATCTTTTGATAACCACGATTCTTGAGAGAGGCAGGTAGGGCAGCATCTACCGCCTCAAGGAGGTCGAAGGTGGTCTCAAACGGTTTGATCTCTCTTCTATCGACAATGGCCTTGGCAATGCGCTTGGAGAATCTTTCTTCTCCGAAGCCTCGGAGAATTATCTCGAGAGTCTCTTCGTCCCAGTGGTTGAGGATTTCCTTGGCAGTAACTCCCTTTGGGTCCTTCTCCATCGACATACTGAGTGGTTCATCCTTCTTGAAGGTGAATCCCCTACCCGAGTCGTCAATCTGCTCACTGGATATTCCTAGGTCAAGTAAGATTGCATTAACCTCTCTCACACCCAAGTCACGAAGTACATCATCCAAGTTTCTAAAGCTCGAAAGTTTTAAATATGCTGAGTGATTAAAAGTCCGCAACCTTTCCTCACTGCGTCTTAGAGCTTCTTCGTCTCTGTCGATCCCAATGATTTCGACACTGTCTCCGAACCTCTCGGCTACCGCTAGAGTGTGTCCAGCACTACCGAGTGTCCCGTCGAGAAAAATATCTCCATCTTTGAGATTTAAACCGTCTATGATCTCGTGTAAAAGTACAGGTACGTGCTTCATGTTATTTCAGTCCGACACTGCCGAGTTTCTCGGCCATGCCTTCTGCATCTGCTTCGATCCTCTTCTTGTAGTCTTGCCAGCGCTTGTCGTTCCAGATCTCGATACGATCATGAACACCTGCGAAAATAACTGGATTCTTTATCCCAGCGAATTCCTTCAAGAACTCGGGGATAAGAACTCTACCCAAAGAATCTACTTCAACCTCAGATGCACCTGAGAACATGAACCTCGAGAATCCGCGGGTATCAGCCTGCATCATCCCGAGCTTAGCCATCTCAGTCGAGATCGCCTTCCACGTCTTGTGAGGAAAGAGGAAAAGACAATTATCCAAGCCTCTGGTGAGTACCACTTTCTGACCAAGTTCCTTTCGAAATTTGGCTGGTAACGAGATTCGTTTCTTCTCGTCGACTGTGTGTAGATACTCGCCTATAAACATTGCTTGTTTTTATTATCATACCACTTTATCCCACCTACACACCATTGTATCCCACCACTCTCCACATACCTACTATTCTTATCCACAACCACTCACTTTAGTAAGAAAAAAAGGCGCAAGTTCCGTAGAACCTGCGCCCTTGCACTAAAGACGAGTCTAGAACTCGATCTACCCCTTCTTCCAGACCACTTCGCCAGTCTTCCTGTCGAAGAGGCCCTGCTTCGCACCCTTCCGCACCAAGTAGAAGGTGCCGGAGAGATGGGAGATATCGTCGTACTCATGGTTGATCACGAATTTCTTCAACTTGATGTCGAAGATGTCATACTTCCCGCCC
>DAORIT010000026.1:0-3736 GCA_035438685.1 Parcubacteria group bacterium
CTTATCCACGGTTTTACGACAAGCCCTCCCCTTGTCGGGATAATGGATAAATATGAGGGTATGTACTATGATGGCCAAAGTTCTTAACCAGGAGACCGGGTGACTGAAAAAAGGAAGAAGGAACCTAGCGGGTTATCCAAGTTCTTGTACGATCTTATGCTCCTCTGTCTCGGTGCGTTCATGCTCGTGGTACTCCTCATCAAGGAACCATGGTTCGGCAAAAAGGAGAGAAATTAGTTCTAGTCCGCCACTCTGGCGGGCTTTTTGTATCATGAAAAAATTTCTGATATCCTTATTCCACTATGTACGATTTGATCATCATTGGAGGAGGCCCAGCGGGTATATCGGCGGGTGTGTATGCAGCGAGGAAGAGACTTAAGACTCTCATTGTTACCGAGAGCTTCGGCGGTCAATCGGTAGACTCAATGGGCATAGAGAATTGGATCGGTACCCAAAAGATTTCTGGTCCAGACTTGGCCAAGCAACTCGAAAGTCATCTAAGAAGTTACGAGAGTGATTCTGTGGTGATAAAAACAGGAGTGAGAGTAAGCAAGGTTGAGAAGATCGACAACATCTTCTCTGTAACTATGGGAGAGGAGACAGCAAAGGCGACTACAGTACTCATCACCTCAGGATCCTCAAGGAGGAAGCTCGACATCCCTGGTGGGAAGGAGTTTGAGAACAAGGGTATCACCTACTGTGCATCTTGCGACGGTCCCCTCTTCGCCGATATGGATACAGTAGTTATAGGTGGAGGTAATGCTGGGTTCGAGACAGCAGCACAACTACTCTCATACGCCAAATCAGTGACCCTCCTACACAGAGCAGACAAATACAGAGCCGACGAGATGACTGTAGAGAAGGTGCTCGGTAATCCTAAGATGAAAGGCATTCTTAATGCTCTACCAATCGAAATCAAGGGTGACAAATTCGTTAAGTCTGTTGTCTATACCGACAAAATGACTGGAGAGAATGTGGAGATCCCCGCATCAGGAGTATTCGTCGAGATAGGTCTTGTACCGAACACCTCTTTTGTAGAAGGAGTTGTGCCTATGAATGAGTTCAAGCAGATCATTGCTGACCCTCGTACTGGAAGGACTGAAACACTAGGTATCTGGGCCGCAGGAGATGTAACAGACACCATGTACCACCAGAACAACATTGCATCAGGCGATGCTGTGAGGGCACTCGAGAATATATACATGTATATAAGGACAGGTAGGTAGTTAATCAAAAAAATATAAAAAGAAGAGGGCGGGTCCGTGAGGACTCGCCCTTTACTAATACCACCTTCTTCTGATCAGCGATTGACGATAACCGTCGTACTCTGAGTGTTGTCACCACCACATTCGACGATGCACCACGCCGTGAGTACGACTCCAACCGCGCCGTAGATCCTCTTGTGCTTCCCCACGTGAGTGAAGAATCGATCGAGTGTGGACACCCGGTTGTTAACCGAGTAGTCGATCCTGACGACCGTCGTGTCGCTATGTGTGATGTGCGTCACGTGTTGCACCGGCGCACCGCTCTGGCGAGGCAACTCCGTCTGGACCGGCTGGGTCTGAGAAGGAGCAGGCTGCGGAGCACGCACCACACGAGGCGGTGTACGAGGCGCACCGACCGACTGCTGCCGAGCGGTCGAGCGAGGCTGTGAGGCCGTGCTCTGCGGACAGGTCGAGTTCGTCTTCGGCAACAGGCTCGAGACAAGAGCGGTGTCGCGACGGGCTGCCGTGTCGTTCGGGACCGTGTACACGAAGTTCCTGCAGAACTGCGTGCTACCAGTGTCCTTGGGTGCACTCGTAGCCGTCTGAGCCGCGAGGCCGATCGGCATGAACGCGAGGACTGCGAGAAGAAGATTACGAGAGAACATCCCTACCTCCGAAAAGTGGTTTGTGGGTTCTACGTATATACTATAACAAAATATCTATCTTGTAAAGGCCTAAAGAAAAAGGCGGAAGAGGAGAGATTTGAACTCTCGAGACCCTTACGAGCCTGCCGGTTTTCGAAACCGGTGCCTTCAACCACTCAGCCACTCTTCCTTAGGCCAAATATAGCATTTTAGGCATAAAATGGTACTATAACGCATGTTTATGGCCCTATCGTCTATCGGTTAGGACACAAGCTTTTCAAGCTTGGAAGCAGGGTTCGACTCCCTGTAGGGTCACACTGCGCGGTTAGCTCAGTTGGTAGAGCATCCCCTTGACGTGGGGAGGGTCAGAGGTTCGAATCCTCTATCGCGCACAGTGAAAATACTTGCCATAGAGACTTCGTGTGATGAGACTGCAATATGCCTTTTAGAGTGTTCGGGTTCACTCCCTTCACCTACCTTCAAAGTCATTGCGAACTCGCTCATATCTCAAATTGAGATACACAAAGAGTTTGGAGGCGTCTTCCCCATGCTTGCCAAGCGTGAGCACACGAAGAACTTGCCCATCATTCTTGATAAGGTTCTGAAGGACGCTGGAGAGGATCCAAACAAACCCGACATAGACTACATTGCTGTCACTTCGGGCCCCGGACTCGAGCCAGCTCTTTGGACCGGCATAGTATTCGCTGAAGAGCTGAGCCAAAAATGGGGGAAGAAAGTAATACCCATCAACCACATGGAGGGACACCTCTTCTCCTCAATATTTCAGAATACAGACACACTCGAGCTCCCTGCTATCGCACTACTTGTCTCTGGTGGTCACACCGAGCTCGTATTAGTAGAGAGCTTTGATAAATTTAGAATCATTGGTCGCACCAGGGACGATGCTGTGGGAGAAGCCTTCGACAAAGTGGCTCGCCTCCTCGACCTACCCTACCCCGGAGGACCCAAGATCTCGGAGCTTGCTAACAGATCAAGAGCTAGGAGCAAGGAGGGTACTTTCACCTTTCCTCGTCCGATGATGAAGACAAGTGATTACGACTTCTCCTACTCTGGACTCAAGACCTCGGTACTTTATGCTATACAAAAATTAGATTCTATAAATAATGAGACCAAAGAAGATATTGCTAGAGGCTTCGAGGAAGCAGCTATTGAACCACTTGTGTACAAGACTAAGTCAGCTATAGAAGAATTTGGAGTCGGAAGTATTATCCTCGGTGGTGGAGTCTCGGCAAACACCTATCTACAAAGTGAGTTAAAGACATTAAGCAACGAGTACGGCTTGCCACTACATTTACCCAAGTCAGACCTAAGCACTGACAACGCCATAATGATCGCTGTTGCTGCTTATATAAGGATTGTAACCGAGAGAATATCAATACCTGAGAAAATAGTCGCGAATGGTAATCTCAGCTTAGATTCCAATTAGAAGTCGAGCTTGTCATCCTCTTTGATCTCAAATGCACCAGGGAGATCGATTGTAGTCTCAGTAACATGAGTCTTCTTCTTAAAGCTAGAGAGTTTGGTTCTTACAGTGTCGTGCTTTGGATACATAGCAATCCAGAGCAGGCTAAGTACCAGCGCTATGATTAGGGGTAGGAGTAGACAGAACTCCTTGAGCAGAAAAGCTAGGATAATAGCGATAGTTAAACCGAGTACAATAGTTGTCCACTTGTAGGCAAACTTCTTAAAGGACTTTTCTACACCCTTTTTATAAAGGACATCGGAAACTATAGACCCAAGGATATAAAGGACAAACAGTATTAGCGCAAGTTCATATAGACATTGCATTTTGTCCCTTAGAGTTTCTGGGAAGGAGAAGACTGCTGCAGCAAATTGGCTGAATTGTCCTTTATCCTCCTCTAGCTG
>DAORIT010000027.1:0-3669 GCA_035438685.1 Parcubacteria group bacterium
AAGAAATCAGAAATATGATGGTAAAAAATATAGAAGAAGAGTATCACTCACTCCCCCTCCTAGAGAAACTCTTGGAATACTTAGGATTCTAGATTGTGCTCCCAGTAGGACGCTTTGCTATCTCACTCCTCGGAAACCCATGGTTTTCCGAAACCTTCCTCCACGGGAGACCAGAGTGTTCTCCCGACCCCTCTCCTGTTCGATTCCAATAACACTATAAAAAACTCCGCGAGAAGCGGAATTTTTTATAGTGTGCTCCCAGTAGGAATCGAACCTACATTTTAACTTCCGCAAAGTCATGTCCTATCCATTGAACGATGGGAGCGTCAAACCATTCTAACCCAAACCTATGCTATCTTCTTGATCATCTTCGAAAGACGAGACTTCTTTCTAGATGCAGTGTTCTTGGTGATGGTCTTACCCTTCACCGCCTTGTCTAGCGCCTTCTGCACGAGACTGAGTGCTTTTTGAGCATCCTTCTTCTTGCCATCTTCGATGAGCTTCTTTAGAGACTTAACGGCGGTTGAGACACCGTCTTTCCTAGCACGATTAAAATTGCGCTTCTTGAGCGATTGTCGGAGAGCCTTCTTGGCACCGCGTGTTATTGGCATGAGGGAGATGCTATCATACCAAGATGATTGGCACAATATCTGGCACCATAAGGCACAAAGAGTCAAATATGCTCCTTGTCGATGTAAACGGTGTGGGTTATAAGGTTTTTGTCACAGCGGATACGGCTCTAGAGCTCAAAATGAGTGATCCATGCTTCCTCTGGACCCATCTTGCGGTAAGGGAAACCGCTCTCGACTTGTACGGTTTCCTTGATAAAGAGACACTAGACCTCTTCGAACTCCTCATTGGTATATCTGGTATTGGACCCAAGACTGCTCTTGGCATTCTCACAGTCGCCTCCCCTGCCATACTTAGGAAGGCTGTAGCAAACGAAGACACCAGCTACCTTGTAAAAGTCTCGGGCATCGGCAAAAAGAATGCCGAGAAGATTGTGTTAGAACTCCGTGGCAAACTACTCGTTGGATCAGATGACAAGAGCAGTGACATGCGCTCTGAGGGTGATGTAATGGAAGCACTCATATCTCTTGGGTACAACGAGCGAGACATACGAGACATACTGAAGAAAATGCCCAAGAATATTGAAAATACCCAAGACAAAGTAAAGTACGCTCTAAAGAACCTATCTAATTAACAAATTCGAATGCTAGATAAGACTCTAAACTTTATAAAGAAGTTCATACCACGAAGTCTCTTTGACGCACTTTCTCCAATCTACCACTACTCGCTCGCCCTGGTGGGTGCAGTACTCTTCGGCTTTCCTTCTAGGAAATTAACTGTGATTGCCGTTACAGGCACTAAAGGAAAGTCATCTACCACCGAGATTATTAATTCGATTTTCGAAGCAGCGGGACATAAGACTGCTCTTCTAAATACTATTCGGTTCAAAATTGGCGACTCATCAAAACCAAACAAAATGAAGATGACAGTCCCTGGACGTTTCTTCCTCCACATGATGCTCCGCAAAGCCCAAATGGCCGGATGCGATACTGCGGTTATAGAGCTCTCAAGTGAGGCGGCTAAGCAGTATAGACACAAGTTTGTATACCTCGATGCTTTGGTCTTCACCAACCTCGCACCCGAGCACATAGAGAGTCATGGCTCGTTTGAGAAGTATCGAAATGCGAAAGTAAGTCTGGTAAAGAATTTGAAAGACAAGGGAGTGCTCGTGGTAAACAAAGATGATGAGAACTCGATCCATTTCAAACAAGCTACGGATAAAAAGACTTTTGAATGGAGTACGGGCGACCAGTTCGACTACAAAACTAGTTTGATTGGAGATTTTAATAAGAAAAACATTTTGGCCTCTGTAGCGCTGGCTAAGACATTTGATATAAGTGAGAGTGATATAAAAAAAGGGATTGAGAATGTTTCTGTCATCAGGGGTCGCGCAGAATTTGTAAAGATAAGTGACAAACAAAATTTTGATGTGGTCGTTGATTACGCACACACATCTGACTCTTTGAAAGAGTTGTACAAAGCCTTTGAAGGCAAGAGAAAGATCTGTGTACTTGGTAACACCGGAGGCGGGAGAGATAAATGGAAGAGACCCGAGATGGCCAAAGTTGCCGATGAGTACTGTGATCAAGTGTTTCTAACCAATGAAGACCCGTACGACGAAGATCCAGACCAGATCATTAAAGATATGTTGCCAGGATTCAAGAAAAACAATCCTAAAATTATTATGGATAGGCGTCAGGCCATAAACACAGCAATCAAAAACGCAAGTGCTCAAAGTGCAGTGCTTATTACCGGTAAGGGTACTGACCCATACATAATGCTAGCGAACAACGAGAGACTACCTTGGAGCGATTATGAAATTGCGCGCGAAGAACTAAAGAAAATTTTGCAAAACAAAACCGCGTAAGTATCTACGCGGTTGGCACAGCTAGTCCGGTGTTAGACCCATGTGTGCGAGTTCGGGTTCTTTGCCATCTCGAGACCCATGTCATCGAGAAAGCGTCCGAAGGACGCGAAGCCCTTCTTCACCCTCTCCCAGAGTGTGAGTTTCTTCTTGAAGTCGATCTGAGGAAGCGGTGGCTCGTAGGCGAACAGACTCTCTTCCAACTGGAAGAGGTACTGCTCGACCATGATCTGACGAACGCTGATCGCAGGAAGAAGAGGGTCCTCATCCTCTCTCGGCTCGACATCAAGCCTGAACCGATCGAAGAGGTTCTTGCTGGTGATGAGGCCCGAGGTCCTGTTGACCCTGTCGACCAGTTTTTGCACTCGCTCAGTGATGACACTGAGTCGTAGCAGCTCCACGTCATCACTCTTCGTGTTGAACGGTCCGAACATGAGAGGACTGATCTCTCTGTTTCGAAACTTGACCGAAACCCTGACGAACATAACGCCTCCTTGAATGTGTTGGTGCTTATATCTACATATAATAGTACCACACTAAACACCCAAAAGTCAAGTTTAGATTAGCGTTGACGTGTAGCCATGATTTTGGCAAGGTAAATACAGACTACCACCGTGCATTCAGTTGCACACAAAGGAGGTGAGAAAGATGGAGCAGAAGCCAATCGAGATCGCCCCGATCGTGCACACGACCCCTTCCGGAGAAGCCGTCTTCAAGGGGGCTGGCAACAGCCACTTCAGCCATGTGCCCGGCCAGGGGTTCCACGTCACGACCGATGTCCCCGGGTTCCCTCGCGGATCCTCGGACCACACCGAGGTCAAGACGAAGTAGCCAGACACGGCCATCCCACACAACACATTGTGTGGGATTTTCTTTATAAAAAACCCGCACAATATACATGCGGGGGTCACTTTCAACTACTCTTCACTTTTGCGGCGAGCATCTTCCATCTCATTTGCCCACCACGCATCACTCTGTTCTTCAGCCCTCTGCTGATCTCGTGCTTCTTCCTCCTTGTATGCACGGAGACTGTCCTCCTTTACTTTCTGTGCTTCTGCTTCAGTGTATGGAACATCACTAGCCCCTATGGTACTAGGGTCATAACTGGAAGCGGCACCATGAAATTGTTCCTGAAAATTGGGTTTATCATTATTTGTGGCCACTTTCTCCTCACAGTGTACGTTTGAATGGGTCACCACCGGGCGGTGGGCCCTGCCTACGAGGATCAGGTGGAT
>DAORIT010000028.1:0-3610 GCA_035438685.1 Parcubacteria group bacterium
CGTTTGAATGGGTCACCACCGGGCGGTGGGCCCTGCCTACGAGGATCAGGTGGATCAGGGAACTTCGTGGGACGAGGTGGTGTGGGCGGAGGGGGCAACTTGCCTCCATCCGTCGTCTTGGGCTCGCTTCCTGACACAAAACTCTCCTTGAAAGGGCGTGGGTAGGTCTATAAACAAACTACCTATCTATTAAATTTTTGCAAATAATATAAGCTAACCTCATGCCAGAACTACCAGAGGTTGAGACAACAGTAAGGGGGTTAAATAGGACGGTCCGAGGCAGGAAGATTGTCAGTGTGAGCACTGTATACAAGAGTGCCTACCACAAGGATAAAGACAACATCAAAGACCCTAAATTCTTCAAGCTCTTTAAAAGTAAGGTCATTGGACAAAAGATTTTAAGGGCAGAGAGAAGAGCCAAAAATATTTTGATGCATTTGGATAATGGTCAGACAATCCTCACCCACATGAAGATGACTGGCTTCTACTTCTACAATCCACCTTCGGATGCTAAATTCATCCGACTTAACTTTGAGTTAGATAACGGCAAACATCTCGCTTTTTCCGATATGAGAAAGTTTGCCAAGGTGACCTTGATTGAAACTTCCAAACTCACTCACTCTCCTCACCTCTCGCATTTGGGCCCCGAGCCGTTAGACAAAAAATTTCAACTAGTAAAATTCGTCGAGCAATTAAACAAGAGAGCAGACACGCCGATCAAAACAGTTCTGATGGACCAGACTCTCATTGCTGGGATTGGCAATATTTATTCTGACGAGATCCTCTGGCGCGCCGGCATACACCCTAGCTCTAAACCTAAAGCGATACCGAAGAAGAACCTGATTCTCGCCTTCAAGGCAATGAAAGAGGTCTTGAAGAAAGGAATCGACTTCGGCGGAGACTCGATGAGCGACTATAAGAACATCGATGGCAAGAGTGGTAAATTCCAAGAGCATCATCAAGCATATAGACGTACTGGAGAGAAATGTTTTAAGCGCGGGTGCATTGGTATAATGCAAAGACTAGTAGTTGGAACCCGTAGCGCCCACTTCTGCCCTGTGCATCAAACTCAATACGAATAAGTTATAATTGAGAGACAACAACAAAAATATGAAAACATTAATTATCGCAATATTATTCCTAGTCCCAGTAGCAAGCTTTGCTGGTAACACCACAGTAACTTATCCGGTGAAGGACAAGACCACCACAACCGCTACATACGATAAAACCAAGACCACCACTACTTACGACAAAACAACTAAATACACAGGCACTGTTATGAGCGAGGCGGAAAGACAACAAGAGATGATAAGACTCCAGAATCTTATTGCTCAACTTCTCCAACAATTGATCGCACTTCTACAGGCTCAACAAAAGTCCTTAGGACAGTAATTGATAAAGCGCGATACCAGTAGAGACTGAGACATTCAGAGACTCTTTCTCCCCTCTCATCTCGATCTCGACAATATCATCGGACATCTCTAACACTTCCTTCGATACTCCGTCTACTTCGTTACCTACAATTAATGCAAACACATCTTGTGGCTTAAAAGATTTCAGGTCACTAGACCTCTCACTTTGTTCGAGAGAAATAATTTGAAAGTTTTGAGACTTAAGCTCATCCAAGACCTCAACGAGATTTTCTCTATATTCCCACTCAAGTGTCTCCTCTGCTCCTAGAGCAACCTTGGCCATATCAGAGCGCTTACGACCAAAGCGGTCTAGAGGTGTAGGTGTAGTGCCAATAAGATATAGCTTGGATGCCCCAAGACCTTCCGCGGTGCGGAAGATCGAGCCTACGTTCTCTACGCTTCTTATGTTATCTAAGACTAGTACACAGGTTTTGTTCATGGTGCTAAGATTACACTATGTTAAATCCATTTCCAGACCTGCTCATTTATTCGATGCTTGCGCCATTTATCCTTAGGATTGTCCTCGGCTTGGTCTACCTAGACCTTGGAACCCTTAATTGGAAGAAGTCAGGCAACATGAAGATCCTCGGCCTAGTAGAGATAATAGGCGCGGCAATGCTCTTTTTTGGCATCTACACACAATACGCGGCAATGCTCTTTATCCTTATTGGTGGCATTAGCTTCTATATAGAGTACAAAGATGCTTCAGTCCTCAAGCGTGATATCGTCTTCTACCTTCTCGTCCTCGCTATCTCCATCTCTCTCCTCCTCACCGGTGCAGGCGCTTACGCCAAAGACCTGCCTCTCTAAAATCCTAGCTTTAGAGCGAGAATTATTGTATTTTAAAGACCTAAGCTCCCATAGCTCAGTGGTAGAGCAGTTGCCTTTTAAGCAATTGATCATGGTTCGATTCCATGTGGGAGCACACAATAAAGTAAAAAATTCTTCTTGGTCAGCACCTCAATCTCAGCCAGCTCGCGGTGAGAGTCGTGACAACTGGTCACTAAGACCATTTCGATCTTAATAATGAGCTCAGTGGTGGTGACTATGACTCCCCTTGTAATCCTTAAGATAAAAGACCGCTAGAAGTGTCACTATCGGTACGGTTAATATAAGTCCAAGTGACCCAACCACAGCCCTTACTATCTCAGTGGCAATTATCTCAGTGTTCATAATTGATCCAAGTGTTGATGTAGAAAGACTGAAGTAAAGCAAAAGAGGTAATGAGGCTCCTGTATATGCCAAAACAAGTGTGTTTACCAAGGCACCAACATGTTCACGACCAATCCTGATTGCTCGCCTATAAACCTCAAACTTACTAAGGCTTGGATTACTCCCATACAACTCAGTCACAACAGCAGCTTGAGTAATAGCAATATCATCAAGCACTCCGAGCACTCCGATAATAATTGCTCCGAGAAGTATGGATGTAAAGTCTAGGGCCCCCTTAGTATCAAAATCAAGATAAACAGCCTCATCAGTTGCAAAGCCAGTCAGACTAGTCATCTTCACAGCAATGAGAGCAAAAACGCTAGTGAGAATAACCGCGATCATTGTGCCCGTATATGCAACGAGTGATTCCTTATTCAGCCCATGAGTGAAGAATATCGCTGCAAACAAAATACCCGCTGCCACAGAGAAGCTCGCTATAAGTGGATGCCAACCATCAAGAAGTCCAGGTATGAGGATATAGAATACTGCCAGAAAACTCCCTGCCAGAGCCAAAAGAGATCTCAGTCCCTGAAAACCGCCAAACACTACCACCGCCAAACTAAAAATTGCTATTAGAAAGATGAGAGACCCTCTCCGGTCTACACTCAGGGCGTTATAGCTGCGAACCCCACCAACATCAATGTTGTAACTAAAATAGAACTTGCTACCCTTTTTGAGATCCAAGAAATCATTTTTTATCGTAACAACTTCCCCCTTCTTTGGACCATCTATAATTCTTGCGCTTAATGTTTGTATATTCTCGCTGTTTTCAGTACCAGGAATTATTCTTGATTCTATCTTCAAAATATCAAGGACTTCTGCTCTCCATGTACCCTGATACTCACTAAAGACCTCTTGTGCATTAACATGATTAAAACCAATTACGAGAAGTATTGTGGCAAATAAGATTCTTTTCATCAGAGTGTGAGCAAAATTTTTTCGAGCAAAGTTTCTATTTCTACCAAACCACGACGGGCGTCGTGGTA
>DAORIT010000029.1:0-3320 GCA_035438685.1 Parcubacteria group bacterium
TTATATCCCTTCTTTTTTGAGTTCTTCGATGAGTTTCTTGGCGTCCTTAGAGAGCTTCTCGGGGATGGTTACTTTGACGCGTACATAGAGGTCGCCACGCTTATCCTTGCTCATAGGTACTCCTTTACCCTTAACCCTAAGGATTGTGCCAGTATTCGTGCCTTGAGGCACCTTTAGCATGATGTCGCCATCTAGGGTGGCTATGCGGTGCTCGGCGCCTAGTAGGGCCTCTGAGAGCTTGATTTGGAGGTCCATAAGGAGGTTGTAGCCCTCTTTCTTTAGGGTTGGGTGGCGACGCACATGCACCTTCACATACAAATCGCCAGGGACTCCACCTTCTACAGTCTCTCCCATAGCAGACATGCGGATCATCTGACCATCGTCTATACCTGGAGGCACGCTTATAGCCACTTCCTTCTGCTTTACAAGCTTGGAGTTGATCACTACCTTTCTGTCCGCACCAAAGACTGATTCGTGGAATGAGAGTTCTATGTCCACTGCAATGTCTCTGCCTCTCCTTACTCGTCTACCGCCGAAAATTGATGAGAGTATGTCACCCAAGTCCCCACCCTCGAATCCACCTTGCGAGAAGTTGGAGAAGTCGAACCCAAAGTCGTTTGGATTGAATCCTTGTCCTCCCCCGCCCATGCCACCAGTACTACCGAAGTTGTCGTACTGAGCACGCTTCTGTTTGTCAGAGAGTACTGTGTAGGCCTCGTTCAATTCCTTGAACTTAGCTTCGTCGCCAGACTTCTTATCTGGATGATATTGATGAGCGAGTTTGCGAAAGGCTTTCTTGATCTCGTCTTCTGAAGCACCTCTCTCAACTCCTAGAATCTTATAGTAGTCTTTAGACATTATTTAGCTTCTGATGTATCAGCATCCTTAATGTCTGGGTTTTCAGTATTTTCTGCTGTCTTTGGTTCGTTTGAATTTGGTGCTGATTGATTTTTGTTCAGGTACTCACCAATCTTTTGCATCTCAGTTGAAAGAGCCTCGCTAGCAGATTTGATAGCCTCTAGGTCAGTACCATCCTTAACTTTCTTTAAGTCCTCGATCTTCCCATTAACACCCGTCTTGATATCTTCGGGTAGAGTTGGTGCGTCCTTAAGACCCTTCTCAGCTGTATAGATGAGTTGCTCTGAGAGGTTCTTGGCATCCACCAAACTCTTCTTCTTCTCATCTTCCGCAGCATTCATCTCTGCGTCCTTCTGCATCTTCTCGATCTCCTCCTTAGAGAGTCCACTTGATGCTTCAATACGGATTGATTGCTCCTTGCCAGTAGATTTATCCTTCGCCTTTACTTGTAGGATACCGTTTGCATCTATGTCGAAGGTAACCTCGATCTGTGGGAGACCGCGAGGGCTTGGTGGTATGCCGTCGAGGACGAAGCGACCAATAGACTTGTTGTCAGAGGCCATTGCTCTCTCGCCTTGGACGATGTGGATCTCGACTGATGGTTGGTTGTCGGCTGCTGTGGAGAAAATCTGTGACTTAGCAGCTGGGATGGTGGTGTTTTTCTCGATCAACTTGGTAGCGACTCCACCCATAGTCTCGATACCAAATGAGAGTGGTATAACATCGAGTAGTAGGATGTCCTTCACATCTCCTGCAATGATACCTCCTTGCACTGCAGCACCTAGAGCCACAACCTCGTCTGGGTTGATTGATTTGTTAGGCTCTTTACCGAAGAAGTTCTTCACGCTCTCGGCGATCTTAGGCATCCTGGTCTGACCTCCCACGAGTAACACTTCGTTGATCTCTCCAACTTTGAATGGAGACGACTCGACCGCGCGCTTAGTGATGGTCATAGCACGGTCGACGAACTCCTGTGCAAGCTCCTCCAACTTAGCTCTGTTCATCTTGAGGAGTAGGTGCTTTGGACCTGATGCATCTGAGGTAATGAATGGGATGTTGATCTCGGTCTCTACAGCACTTGAGAGCTCGATCTTCGCTTTCTCTGCGGCTTCGTCTAGGCGCTGGAGTGCTAGTGCGTCTCCACGGACATCTATGCCAGACTCCTTCTTGTACTCGTCTGCGATCCAGTTAAGGATCTTCTGGTCGATGTCCTTACCTCCAAGGTGGCTGTCACCGTCTGTAGACTTAACCTCAACCACATCGTCACCGACTTCTAGTATAGAAATATCGAATGTGCCCCCTCCGAAGTCGAAGACTGCTATCTTCTCGTTCTTCTTCTTGTTTAGACCATATGCAAGAGCAGCTGCAGTAGGCTCGTTGATGATGCGCTTCACGTCCAAGCCTGCAATCTGACCAGCGTCCTTAGTAGCTTGTCTCTGTGCATCGTTGAAGTATGCTGGCACAGTGATCACTGCTTCCGTCACCTTCTCTCCTAGTCTTGCCTCTACGTCGGTCTTAATCTTCTGGAGTATCATGGCCGAGATCTCCTCTGGGCGGTAGTCCTTGTCATTCATCTTAACGAGCACTCCTCCTTGAGGACCCTCCTTAACCTCGTAAGGCACAACAGCTTTATCCTTCTGAGTAGAAGGTTCTGCGAAGGTGTGACCGATGAAGCGCTTGATACCAAAGACTGTGTTTTTAGGATTGGTTACTGCCTGCCTCTTCGCGAGTAGACCGACGAGTCTCTCTCCGGTCTTAGACACAGCAACAATAGAGGGTGTAGTACGAGCACCCTCGCTGTTCTCCATTATTTTTGGACTCCCAGCTTCCATAACTGCGACTGCTGAGAAGGTTGTACCTAAGTCGATGCCGATTATTTTAGCCATGGTTGTGTTGTTAGTATCTATTAATCTTGTACTCTCCAGTTTTTACAATAGCGGGACGGAGAGTTTTGCCTGATAGTATATAACCTTTCTGCACTACTTCAAGAATCTGATTATCTTCCTCGGGATTCTCTGTCTCTACCACCCCTATCGCTTCATGATGCTTCGGGTCGAAGACCTCGTGGAGCGGATTCACCTCCTCTAGGCCGTGGGTCTTGAGGATCTTTAGAAGTTGCTTGTGTATTGGTTTGGATCCTTCGTCTCCATGAGCCTCAGCGAGGGTGAAGCTATCGAGCACTGGGATGAGCTCGCTCACTACGTCACTTTTCGCAAACTTGATGAACTCGACCCTATCGTCCTCGTCTCTCTTACGCAGGTTGACGAAGTCGGCCTTGGCACGCTGCAGTTCATTTAAGTATTCTTTGGCCTTCTCCTCGGCTAGCTTGAGCTTCTCCCTCAGTTTCTTAATAGTGTCACCTTGATGCTCTTCGGCTAGCACGGAGTCGTCCAAATCCGACTCAGAATCTATCTGAATATCATCGTTTTCCTGCATAATTGCCCGCATTATAACCGGTTTTT
>DAORIT010000030.1:0-3272 GCA_035438685.1 Parcubacteria group bacterium
GGTGCTCTCAGTAGGAATCGAACCTACATCTCATCCTTAGGACGGATTTGCTCTATCCATTGAGCTATGAGAGCTTGAGGACAATATAGCACACTGACTTTCTATCCACAGCATTCCACACGTTTTCCACAGGTTTATCCACAAATGTGCTTGGGACCAGGTTCGAACTGGTGACCCTTCCCTCTTCAGGGGAATGCTCTACCAACTGAGCTACCCAAGCATTAAACTCCCTTAATCAAGTCTTGAGCCTGCTTTAGCGTGTCACCAAATGTGCCAAGATAAGGCTCAAGATAGAAGTAGGCAATAAAGAACGGAACTACGAAGACTGCAATCTTTACGATTCCCCAGACGAAGGTCCATTTGGTATTTCGACGGATCTTACGGAGCATCTCGTTATTCTCCTCTGTTAGCTTAAGGAGTCTTTCGAACTGATGCTTTTCCTCGGGATTCATGGGGAGATTCTACCAGAAAGTGGCTAAAACTCAATAAATTAGTTGCCCTTAACCTTTAGCTTGGTTTGTCGGTTCTTGTCGAGCTTGGGGAGGCGAAGTATGAGTAGACCATACTTTTCTATAGCATCTGCTTCGTCCACATCGATCTCTGCAGGGAGCACAACAGTGCGAGAGAAGGTGCCCCAATATAGCTCTCGGTGGAAGTAGTCCTCCTTTGCCACAGTTCTGTCTTCTTCGCGTTTACCTCGGATGGTTACTGCCTCACGGCTGATAGCCACATCTAAGTCTTCAGGCTTAACACCGGCTACCATGGTTTTAAGGACGATCTCAGTAGGTGTCTCGTACACATCGACAGTTAGCTGACCCTCTTCTTCCTCATCTTCGAAAATATTTTGCTTCTGTGTTTGGGTGGCAGGAAGTTCGCTCTCGTATGTTTCCTCATCGAGCTTAACCGCACCAGTCAATCGTTCAAAAAAAGATCTTTTTGTCATAGGTTTAATTATATCTCTATATTGCTATGGTGCAATTGATTTAATCTTTTCGAAAATTAGTAGGAGCACCGCTACACCGAACCAAACGCTGCCAAAGATAACTAAGCTGTGAGTATCGAAATATTTGTAGACGAAGGCGTTGAATGTTGTGTGTATAGCCATGGCTACCAGTAGTCCAATAAATCCGTATAGTATTTTCTTGCTGCGACTCTTATAGAAGGCAAGTGAAAGGGCAACACCGATGGCGCCAGAGGCCAAGATGTGGAGGAGACTCGCACCGAGGAATCTGGTTGCACCAGTGTTCACCGCTATAGGTACACTCTGCTCAGCGAGAATAAGACCTTCGTTTATGAGTGGGTTCAATATAAAGAGAGTGTTTTCAAGTGCGACGAAACCAAGAGCGGCTGTAATCATGTAGATTAGTGGATCTATAGGTTCGTTATCATCTTTACTTCTTAGAGCTGTGGAGTAAGCACTTCCAAGTTTGACCAACTCTTCGAGGGTCCCCCAAACGAGGAAGGGAAACACTCCATAGTATGAGAAATAGAAAATCTCTCTTTGTAAGTAAAGAACGACCAAGACTGAAAGCATGCCAGCAATGAAGGTCTCTATTATCCTACCCTTTGGTTCTGGTCTTTTCGCGTCTTCTCTTAGCCAGAAGAGTAGCCAGAGTATGGCGGGGAGCACACCTCCTAAGAAGGCGTACATAACAGATTCGAAGGTGACGATGCTATTTGTCATTTGTTGTTGGCCAAGGTTCCACCATTAGGATTCTCTCCCCATTATAAAGTGTTTGCCAGATCTCTTCGGTAACGAATGGCATAAATGGGTGCAAGAGCTTAAGAGAGTTGTTTAGTATGTAATAAAGAGTAGCACTATAGTCTTCCTTACCCTTACTCTCCTCTATGATCTCATCTGCGAAGCGATGCCATACATACGCATAGATCTTTTCTGCTGCGAGGTAGAAGCGGTAGTTGTCCATATCGAGTGTTGTCTCCTTTACCAAAGCATTGAACTCATTAATCAAGTCAGTCTTAAGTTCGCCCTTGTTTTCCTGCGTCAGAACAAATCGAGTAATGTTCCAAATCTTATTAGCGAAGTTCTTGTATGCTTTGATCTTGTCATTAGAAATACGGGTGTCGGTCCCGGGAGTATTGCCTACAACTAGAGCCATTCTGCCAGCATCTGCACCAAATTCCTTAGCCACATCAAGAGGGTCTATGCCGTTTCCCAAGGATTTGCTCATCTTCTTGCCCTGTCCATCACGTACTGTGCCGTGCAGGTACACTACCTTAAATGGGTTCTCACCAATGACATACTTGGTCATAAGGATCATTCTTGCTACCCAGAAGAAGAGGATTTCGTGACCAGTCTCGAGTACATCTGTAGGGTGGAAAGTCTCCAAGTCTTTAGTTTTCTCAGGCCAGCCCAAGGTAGAGAAAGTCCAAAGCCCTGAAGAGAACCATGTGTCCAAGGTGTCTTCGTCCTGCATCCAACCATCACCTTCAGGTGCCTCAATGCCAGAATATATTTCCTCTCCCTTATACCAAACAGGAATTCTGTGGCCGTACCAGATTTGTCTTGAGATGCACCAATCACGAAGGTTATCTATCCAGTGGAAGTAAGTTTTGTCGAAGTATTCTGGAAGTATCTTAATGTCATCATTTTCCACGGGTTCTCTCATAAGTTCCTTCAAACTCTTGCCTCCGCGGGCTTCTATTGGCTTGTTCACATTGATGAACCACTGCTTCATTATCTGTGGTTCGATCCTGCCACCGGTGCGTTCTGCTGTGGCTATATTGTGAGTATAAGGCTCATCCTTGATGAGGAGACCCTTCTCTCTCAATCTCTCAACAATTCTCTCTCTTGCGTCATTAATCTTTAGGCCGGCGAAGTCACCGGCAACAGGCAGTAACTTGCCGAACTTATCTATAATCTGTTCTTTATCCAAAGAGTGTCTCTCGGCGATCTCGAAGTCAGTAACATCGTGCCAGGGGGTAATAGTCATCACTCCAGTACCGAAATCCATATCGATAGATTCATCCTTAATGACGGTAGCTGTTATAGGTCCATTTATCCACTCAAGTTCGATCTTCTGACCATGCTCATACTCTTTGTAGCGGGCGTCTTCTGGATGCATAACAACATATTTGTCACCAAATTTTGTTTCCGGTCTGGCTGTGGCAATAGTGAAGGGCCCGTACTTCAAGTAATAAAGCGTAGACTTCTCTTCCTCGTATACAATTTCGTCGTCCGAGATCACTGTTTGACCCTTGGGGTCCCAGTTAACTATTCGACTACCACGATAAATCAGACCGTCGTCGTACAT
>DAORIT010000031.1:0-3022 GCA_035438685.1 Parcubacteria group bacterium
TGGCTTATGTCGTTAGCAAGGTCTCGGAAGGTCCGTCCTGCCCCGCAACTCTGGAGCGAGCTCCAGTCCTCCAGGACAATACGATCAATTCATGTCCTGTTGCCATCTCCCACATAATCACAGGTGACAAGTGATGTCAAGCGTCTGTTGATTTTCTCGGCCTTGTTGGGTAATATTGTGCCTTGTAGGGCCCTTAGCTTAGTTGGTAGAGCGCCTCATTTGCAATGAGGAGGTCATCGGTTCGAATCCGATAGGGTCCACAGTGGTATCTGGTCAGAATTGAATGTCAATTAACCACGGGAGGTTCTTTTGAAACAGATGTATCGCATCACATCGTGGAGGTTTGATGTGCGCTCGACCACCCACTCCACTCCAGAGTTTGAGGGAGAGACTGTCGAGGATTGCGACAGGCAGGCGCTTGCTCATTTCGATGAGGTCTCTGCGAAGCCAGATAATGCTTGGGAGTGCATGGATATTGCACGCATTGATGTGCCCGCTGTCGCCGAAAAGGTCACCCGTCTTGCAAAGAATGAGAATGCGAAGCAAGACGAGCTTCGCGATTAGGTTTCATCACCAGCTAAACAAAAGCTGGTTTTTTCATGCCAAATAAAACCGCGAACTACTTTGGTTCGCGGTTGATACGGAATGCATGCCCAGAGTTGCGAAAGATCTCATCAGCCCTCCTGAAGAGTTCTGCCCTCTCTGGAGTGAGAGGCGTACCCGCCCTTATCTCCCTCAAGATCTCGATCGCATCCTTGCCCCTTACTGTTGGGGTCGGTTGGATTGGTCTCGTCACTGTTTTCTCCTCAAGATGGTGGTCTATACCCAGACTAGCACAATTTGAGCCTAAAAGGTGGTATAATAGGAGGGTAATAGAATAATATAACCACATGGACGAAAAAGTCATTGGATACTGTGTTAAGTGTAAAGATAAGCGTGAGATGAAGGATGTACAGAAAGTTGAGATAAAGCCAGGTCGCCCAGCAGCTAAGGGCACTTGCTCTGTTTGCGGTACTGGTATGTACAAGATTCTCCCAAAGTCAGCAGCCTAACTCCTAAAGCAAATGGGTAAAATACAAAACTTCATGATGAAGAAGGTTCTTGAGCATAAGCTAAAGAGCCTGCCCGAAGCACAAAGAAATGCCATTATTGGTGCTGTAGAGAAGAACCCGGACTTCTTCAAGAAGATTGGAGATGAGATAGAGAAGAGGAAGAAGAGCGGTCAGTCCGAGATCGAGGCTACCATGGCTGTCATGCGAGAGAATCAGAAGGAGTTACAAAGCTTAATGATGCAATAGATGAAGAAGAAAAAGATTTTTATACTACTTGGTCACCCAGACAAGGACACACTAAATGGCACTCTAGCTAGCGAGTATGAGCGAGGTGCAGAGGAGGCTGGACACGAAACCAGGAGGATGAACCTTGGGGATATGCAGTTCGATCCTATACTCCACAAAGGGTACAAGACCATACAAGAACTCGAGCCAGATCTAAAGATATTCCAAGAGAATGTTAAGTGGGCTGACCACTTCGTCATCTTCTACCCATCTTGGTGGTCTACTATGCCTGCATTGCTTAAGGGTCTTATGGATCGAGTTTGGTTACCAGGCTTTGCATATCACTTCACTCACAACGGCAATTGGTGGCAGAAGCTCCTCAAGGGGCGCTCAGCTACTATGGTTGTGACATCAGACACAATGCCAATAATCCAAAGAATCATGTTTGGTGATACTACCAACGAGCTTAGGAAGGGTATTTTGGGATTCTCTGGCTTCTCTCCAGTAAGAGTGTACAAATTTGGATATCTCAAGCACTTTGGTATGTGGCAAAGTGAGAGAATGAAGAGGAAGGTCAATAATCTCGGGAAAAAAGCAAAATAAAATCGCAGTTAACTAGACTGCGATCGGTGAGCCGACTCATTAAGGTACTGTTTTCCACCTCCAATTCTTGCTAGGTGAAAGCAGAAAATGAGCAGTATATAAATTGCGATAAATGAGCGGTGAGCTTGAATCATCACTAGGGCTGTCACCGTCAAAATTTTGAAGAGTATGAGATACGGATCTCTCAACTTCTTGAGGTACCACATCACCCAATCTTTTGTCGAGTTGATGATTCGTGATTCATAGAGTATCTGTGCAGTTCTTGCTCCTGCCTTGATGGATTGATCAAATATCCGAGCGATTAGGAGGAGGATTAGAGTCAGAATAATGCTCGCGATAATTATCTGAGGCGTGAACATTCTTACTCCTTGTGTGTGTGCGGTTCTTCAGCTACAATACTGACTCAACATGAGTCTGTCAATTGGTATCGTTGGTTTGCCAAATGTGGGGAAGTCGACTCTCTTCAACGCGCTTACAAAGAAGAGCGTGCCCGCAGAGAACTACCCCTTCTGCACCATAGACCCTTCTGTGGGTATTGTGCCTGTGCCAGATGAGAGATTGGATAGGTTGGGTGAGATGAGTAAGTCGAAGAAGATCATCCCTGCCGTGGTTGAGTTCGTAGACATTGCAGGACTTGTTAAGGGAGCCTCTGAGGGTGCAGGACTTGGCAACAAATTCCTACAGAACATTCGTGAGGTGGACGCGATTATACAAGTAGTAAGAATCTTTGAGGACAAAGACATTATCCACGTGCATGACAAGGTGGATCCACTTTTCGATATTGAGGTGATCAACATGGAGCTAGAAGCTGCGGGTATCAAGAAGCCTGTGCTTTATGTGGTCAACACCTCCGAAGTCGCAGAGAACAAGCGAGATATTTTAGATAAAATTCCAGGACCATATATAGAGGTAGACGCCATCTTTGGCACCGGACTCGACCAACTTATTAAAGCGAGTTACGACCTTTTGAACCTCATTACCTTTCTAACTACAGGAGAGAAGGAGTCTCGTGCATGGACAACCAAGAGGAATGCAACTGCACCAGAAGCGGGGAAGTCTATACATACTGATTTTCAAGAGAAGTTTATCCGTGCTGAGGTTGTGGCCTACGACAAACTTATAGAAGCGGGATCCTATGCCGC
>DAORIT010000032.1:0-2926 GCA_035438685.1 Parcubacteria group bacterium
TGAAGAAACTCTTGGTGTTATGATTGTCCCATGGATCAATCTAATGGCAATATAGTCAATATTTCCTTCTCTAGCTGGGTTAAGGCAGTGCTTGTACTTGTCTTGGCTTATGCCGCATACCTAATTAAGGACATCTTCCTCGTTATTATTGCCTCTATTGTTATAGCCTCAGCCCTTGAGCCTGCTGCTCATTGGGCCAAGTCGAAGGGTATACCTAGACTCCCTACTATTCTCTCGGTCTATGTTATCTTGGCAATACTCTTCGCAGGTCTCTTCTACTTCTTGTTCTTGCCACTCTTGGGTGAGGTATCGGGCTTTATCTCGGGCTTCTCTGGCTACGCGGACTCATTCTCTGCAAACTCCAGTCTTGGTAACTCTTTAAATATTAGTAACCTTGGAGAGAAGTTGAATACCATCCTCCTCTCGCTCTCGCAGGGTGTGATCTCCTCGGCCACACTTCTCTTCGGAGGTATAACTAGTTTTGTGCTTATTGTTATCCTCTCTTTCTACCTCGCGGTGCAAGATGATGGAGTTGGTAAGTTCTTGCGCATCGTAACTCCTCTAAATAGGGAGAAATATATTCTTGATCTATGGAATCGTTCGAGACAAAAGATTGGTCTCTGGATGCAGGGACAACTCTTGATGTCCGTCATCATTGCCGTACTTGCGTACCTAGGTCTATTGCTTCTTGGGATTCCGAACGCCTTGCTCTTGGCTGTTGGTGCAGGACTCTTCGAGATCATTCCACTCTTCGGTCCAATACTTGCAGCTATCCCTGCGGTTATCATTGGCTTTACCACAGGTGGCACAAGCATTGCTTTACTCGTGGCTGGACTCTTCATTATCATCCAGCAGTTTGAGAACCAACTTATCTACCCACTGGTGGTAAAGAAGGTTATAGGCGTGCCACCAATGGTATCGATTCTTGCTCTTCTTATAGGTGCCAAGCTTGCAGGATTTCTAGGTATGCTTATCTCTGTTCCTCTTGCTGCTATATTTATTGAGCTTATCTCAGATATGGAAAAGGCTAAGATCGCTCAAGGTAACAAATAAGTTGCCAAATAGTTTTAAACCAATGAGTAGAAACAAAGCTCAATATATTACGACCACTCTGCCGTATGTTAACTCTAAGCCTCATATGGGACATGCCCTGGAATTTATTCGTGCAGACGCAATCGCCAGGTGGAAAAAAAAATTAGGTAACGAAGTTTACTTTAACACCGGTACCGACGAGCATGGTCAAAAGATTTTTACCGCAGCAGGGTCCGCTAATATGGGCGTACAAGAGTATGTCGACAAATTTGCTTTGGAGTTTAAGGCACTTCTACCGCTTTTAAATATTAGTGACGATATTCATTTTGTCCGTACAACAGATCCAAAGCACATGCAGGCTGCACAAGAGTTCTGGAAGAGGGTGAATGACAACGGGTTTATATATAAGAAGAGTTATAAGACCAAGTACTGTGTTGGTTGCGAGTCGGAGAAGACGGACTCAGAGATAGTAGATGGCAAGTGTGCTATACATACCAACCTGGAGCTCGAGGTTATAGAAGAGGAGAATTACTTCTTCAAATTCAGTGCTTTCGGCGATAGACTTCTTGAGCTATACAAAGACGATTTTATTATTCCAGATTCTAGATTGAACGAAACCAAAGAGTTTGTGAAGCGGGGTCTTGAGGACTTCTCTATATCTAGACTGCGGGAGAAGATGCAGTGGGGTGTACCAGTACCGGGGGATGATAAGCATGTTATGTATGTGTGGTTCGACGCCTTGGTTAATTACATCTCCACCCTTGGCTGGCCAGAAGACACTGATGCTTTCAATAAGTTTTGGGTTGAGGGAGAGCCAATACAGTTCTGTGGTAAGGACAACACCAGGTTCCAAGGAGCTATGTGGCAGGCGATGCTTATAGCAGCAGGTCTACCAAACAGTAAGAAGATAGTGGTTAATGGCTTCGTTACAGGCGAAGGTGGGGTAAAGATGAGTAAGTCACTCGGCAATGTTGTTGACCCAGTAGAGCTTTCACATAAGTTTGGTGCTGAAGCTCTCCGCTACTTCGTCTGCCGAGAGATCTCAACCTTCGAGGACAGCCCCTTTACCGTTGAGAGGTTTAGAGAGTCTTATAATGCTAACCTTGCGAATGGCCTCGGTAATCTTGTGTCTCGTACCATGAAGCTTGCTGAAACCTATTTGGATGGCCCGGTAGTTGTAGAGCACAAGTTCCACAACACGATCAAAGATCTTTTAGAAAAGTTTGAGATCCAGAAGGCGATGAATCATATTTGGGGGGAGATTGGTGAGCTTGACCAATTTATCCAGGAGAAGAAGCCCTGGGAGACAAAGGATAAGAAGGTTATTGCAGAGATGGTCACAAAGCTCTCGCATATTGGTCACTCACTTATGCCTTTCATGCCAGAAACTTCTAAGAAGATTGTTGAGGCAATTTCTAATAACAAGATTGAGACTGGTTTATTCCCTCGTATAGATGCCTAAGTATTTCGACATTCACTCGCATCTTAACTTCAAGGATTTTGAAGGAGATCTTGATGCTGTAATACAAAGATTAAGAGACACTGATACACACACCATAGTCGTCGGTACTGATTATGAATCTTCTAAATGGGCAGTAGAGTTGGCGGAGAAGTATGAAGAAATATATGCATGTATTGGCGTGCACCCAGTGGATAATCCGACTAGGGTATTCGATGACGAGGGATTTAAAGAATTAATTAAGAACAAAAAAGTGGTTGCTGTGGGTGAGTGTGGGTTCGATTTTTTCCATGCCAAGAAGGAGGAAGATTATGAGAGGCAAGAAAAACTTTTTGATACACAAATCGAGTTCGCACTCGAATACGACAAACCTCTGATGATCCACTCGCGCGGTGCCTACCAAGAACTTTTAGAAAAGTTAGAAGGTCTAAAAAA
>DAORIT010000033.1:0-1827 GCA_035438685.1 Parcubacteria group bacterium
TTGGTGGGGATTTTAATTTCCAAAATATAATTTTCTGAATAAAACATTCTGAATAAGTAAGTCAAACACATTTTCCTGGCTCAAACACAATATATTTCAGCCTCAATTCAACATATTTGAAGACTATTCTTTTCGAAGAATAATCCAACCTGTTTTATGCGAGTGTCAACTGTTTATTTTTCCCCAATGCTCATGTACTATGTTTGCACCTCAAATCTTAGAGGCACAATTCTCACAAAAACATACTTATGCCACAAGTCAAACCAGAGATAGAATCATTTGCACGTATCAAGGTCATCGGTGTTGGTGGTTCCGGTAAGAACGCAGTGAACCACATGATCAACTCGAAAGTTCGTGGAGTTGATTTCGTCGCAGTGAACACTGATGCACAAGATCTGCACAACTCTCTCGCTAAGAAAAAGGTGCATATCGGCAAGAACCTCACTCGAGGTCTTGGTGCTGGTATGAACCCAGAACTCGGTCGCAAGGCAGTAGAAGAAACAAAGGAAGAAATACAAGAAGTCATCAAAGGTGCAGACATGGTCTTCATCGCTGGTGGTATGGGAGGAGGTACCGGCACAGGTGCAGCCCCTGTCATCGCTCGTACCGCTAAGGAGAATGGCATACTCACCGTCGCTGTCGTTACCAAGCCATTCTACTTCGAGGGTGTTCAGCGCATGCGTATTGCCGAGCAAGGTATCGAGGAGTTGAAGCAGGTGGTAGACGCCATCATCATCATCCCCAACGACCGACTCCTCTCTACAATAGACAAGGACACTAGTGCCAGGAACGCCTTCGCCATCTGCGACAACATACTTAAGGAGGCGGTAGAGGGTATCTCCGACCTCATCACTATGCCAGGTATTATCAACATCGACTTCGCCGACATCAGAGCAGTCATGCAAGACGCTGGTGCCGCTCTCATGGGTATAGGACTAGGTCAGGGAGACAAGCGTGCCGAGGATGCCGCTCGTGCCGCTATCTCCTCTCCACTTCTTGAGATCTCTATTAATGGTGCTAAGGGTGTCCTCTTCTCTATCGCTGGAGGCGACGATCTTACAATGTTCGAGATCCAAGACGCGGCCAAGGTTATTACTGAGTCAGTTGACCCTAACGCCCGCATTATCTTCGGTACAGTACATGACGACAAGTTGAAGAAGGGTGAGGTCAAGATCACAGTTATCGCCTCAAGCTTCCCTGAGAATGTACAGAAGAAGGTTACCTCCCTCTTCCAAAACAGAGAGGTCATGGAGGACGAAGACAAGGGCAAGAACAAGATATTTGGTAGCTTTACCTCATCTCCTAAGCCAGAGAAATCACCTGAGCCAGTAATCATCCCAACACCCGCTCCAGCTGCTCCAGCAAAGAAGGTTGAGCCAGTGGTTGTGAACGACGACGAAGATGATTGGGGTGCAGTCCCCTCATTCCTTAGGAGATCAAAACTAAAATAAAGAAAAAACCAGTCCCATACGGGGCTGGTTTGCTATCTGCCTCCACCAATACCGAATGACGGATGAAGGTCAATCAGAATTCGATGATCGTCTTGTGTCATCCTCTCTGCCCTTCTTGAGGCTTCGATAAGTGGAGCCACCTCTGCTCGTACTTTGCGAAGGGCTTCCTCTCGCCGTCTCACTGACTCCATGTCAGTTGCGAGGGGTGAGATATAACCCACGGCAGTAGCGAAAGCAATGAGAAAGGCTCTCGTCTCATCCTCAGTGGGACCGACATCAGAATCACTCAAAAGTACCTCCTCGATAAGTCTCCATTTATCATACCCAAAACTCATAACTTATCCACGGTTTTACGACAAGCCCTCCCCTTGTCGGG